>DNGI01000281.1:8532-20005 GCA_003486645.1 Cyanobacteria bacterium UBA11370
AACTTGTAGGGTGCGTCAGACCAAGATATTGATCAAGATAATCAGGGTTTTATCGTCTGACGCACCCTACTCTATGTGCTAGTTACGTAAGTCCTGATCTAAATTCTTTTTTTGGCGGTAATGATGACTTTAGATGAATTTATTGAATTAATTGAAAAACAAGAAAAATGTCCGTCTGAACTCCCAAAAGTTCTACAAGCGTTGTGGTATGACAAAAAGGGAGATTGGGATAGGGCGCATGAAATTGTGCAAAATTATAGTGATGCTGATAGTGCTTGGGTTCATGCCTATCTCCATCGAAAAGAAGGGGATATCAGTAATGCTCAATATTGGTATAGACGTAGCGGACAGCGAGAGTTTACAGGCGAACTGAACCAAGAATGGGAGCAGATTGTATCTAATTTACTGGGAAAGATTCGGGTTTGAGAGGCGATCGCACTCAAAATACTATTAACACTTACTGGAAACTAATCTACCTAATCTCTCAAAAAAAATTGACGTAATTCTTCAACCGTATTCACCCGTTCCAATCCCTCTTGAATTTCTCTTAGTAGTTCCACATTCTGAATTTCGGAAATTTCTGGTAATAGGTTTAATCCCACTGAACCAAATTTTTGTTCCAACCTAAATTTAATAGTTTTCAGTGCTATCTGTCTGATTAATTCCTCAACTGTATTGGTTATTTTGAGGAGTTTTTGAATTTCTCTTAAGAGTTCCACATTCTGAATTAGAGAAATTTCTTGTAATAGGTTTAATCCAACTGAACCAAATTTCAGATCCAATCCCAGTTCCAGGCTTTCTATAAGCACCTGTTTCATCTGTTCTTGGCTCTGTTCAATACCTTTTTTAATTCCAATTCTTTCTATACTAGTAATGTACGGCATTCGTTGTTCCTCCTGAAATTCACGCAATTGCTGCCAAAATTCTTGTTCTAATTCTTCCGGCAAACTCATCACCCAGTCGATAAAACTGAAGAGATTTATGACATCTTGCCGTTGATACCCTTGTTCATATAACCGTCTAGTTAGTGCTAGTTTCCATTCTTTTCGTTGATGGCGATCTGAGCGGGTTTCTTGAGCTTTAATATGAGCCATAACTACTGTGGCAAAGGGATTGGAGTTTAACTCTAACTCTTGCCAGTTCTGTTTATAGTCTAGCAATTTTATAACAGGAAACTTAAATCCTACCTCACAACCAAATAATTGATAGCCAAATTGATTAGGTCGCCAATTAGCGCTATCGTCTCCCAATATTGCCAGAGAAGCGACGGTTCGCTTGTAACGATCATAGATACGATAATTGTACACGAACATCCGTTGGGCAAACTCTGATTCTTCTTGACTCTGGATTTCAATATGTACCAGTACCCATGCTTCTTCGCCATTTTGACGGTACAGTTTGACGAGTTTATCAACTAGACGCTTCCCTAGTTCTGCATCTCGCACAACTTGTTGGAGTTCTTTGTCTAAAAATTCTATCTCTCTTTTCCAATCGATTTGAGAGTAAGCTTGAGGGAAGAAAAAGGCAATGAATTCTTGAAAGTAATGCTCGATCGCATCTTTCCAAGGCGTATCAAATTCGGTTTGAGGGTCAGTCATTTAGAATTTAGCAATGGAGCTAAACATTATATATTATTTTGGTGGAGCATGAGTAATCATGCCTCTGTTTGGAATAGGCGATCGCTCTGACTAAAATTCACCTTATTATACATTAATCACATCTTCCTGTAGGTATCTGTAAAGTAGATTCTTTTTTTTGTTCTGCTGTTTTTTGTACAGTGGCGAGGTATTGGTGGTATTCTTGTTGTTTGGCAGAAAAATCGTCTAAGTCGCAGATAGCAAGCCATTTGTCGCGCTCATGCAGTCCTGTCCCAATAACATACAGAACTGAAGTGTTACCAAAAATATTCCACAATTGGTGACATTTTTCATCGGTCATTTCTGACTCATCTAGATGCTTTTCATGGATAACTGCATATAAGTGTAGCTCCTCGTGATCAGGATCTATTTGGTAACGTAATTCTGGCTGATATCCCATTTTTTCAAGAGAACTTAGTGTTTGTAATGGGTTCATATTGATGGAGTCAACCCGATTGAGACAAATACTCACTTGCACGTAATCTTCTTCTGGTAGTAATAGTTTTTGGAACATGGATTAATTTTCTCCTTTTCTTTGCTTTGGTTTTACACAGGTGTAGAAAATATTGCCTCCCGTATAAGGGTGCTTTTCAGCTATTCTGTCGTACTTCTTGCATCGTTCTTTTGCGTAGCGATCGCGCTCACTTGTCGTTGCACCGATTGCAAAAAAAGGACGTTCTGGATTTTCTTCAAGTTCTGCTTCTAGATCTTCCCAGGATTTCTCTGGATGTTCTGGGTTTCTTAGCATTTTTGCTCCTGATAGCGATCGCTCCTGTTAGCTATAATCAAAAATCCCTCTCTAAATTACAATGATATTTGCAAGTACTCAACTCAAATCTAATCATCGGGAAACTGCCAACACGAGATATGTTCAACATTTTCACTCCCACAAGTACAGATAGCATTAAAAGAAGAATCTACCCATTCCGCACCACAACGATGACAGTGACAAAAAATATTATTTCGATTAGCTACTTCAATTTTTAACTGCCATTCCCTAATTGTCTTTGCATCCTGTTCAAGACTTTCTTTAGACATTTATTTCTCCTACAATAATTTCCCTTTAACTTACAGCATAATTCATAATTCACCGAGTTTGGAGTCAGGAATAAAAGAGGCTTTATTGCAATCTGATGTAAACACACTTTAAGCTGCTGTGTATCTAAATTGCATAGTATTCACTTAAGAAATAAACCCTCACCCCCTAACCCCATCTCCCTTAACTGTGATTCAAATCACTTACAAAATTCTCATTATTCCTCGAAAATTCGGCAATTTAGCCTAAATCAGCAGAATAACCAAGGATTTGTTAAGCTAATTAACTGCAAGTTAGCCAAAGTATTGGATACTTGAGACTGTGAAAACGACACATAAAATCCAGTTAACCATTCTAAAGAGTAACCAGGTATGCATATTAGTGAAATCACTCATCCGAACCAGTTGCATGGTCTTTCAATTCGTCAACTCGAAGAAATTGCCCGTCAAATTCGGGAAAAGCATCTAAAAACTGTAGCGACGAGTGGCGGTCACTTAGGGCCAGGGCTGGGAGTGGTAGAATTAACCCTAGCCTTATATCAAACCCTTGACTTAGATCGAGACAAAGTAATCTGGGATGTGGGACACCAAGCTTACCCTCATAAAATGCTTACGGGACGCTACAATGAATTCCACACCTTGCGGCAAAAAGATGGGGTTGCTGGGTATCTCAAACGGTGTGAAAATAAGTTTGATCACTTTGGTGCAGGTCACGCTTCTACCAGTATTTCAGCAGCATTAGGGATGGCGTTGGCGCGAGATCTCAAAGGAGAAAACTTTAAAGCAGTAGCCGTGATTGGTGATGGCGCACTGACGGGTGGAATGGCATTAGAAGCGATTAACCATGCGGGACATTTACCCCATACTAAACTGCTTGTTGTACTTAATGATAATGAAATGTCAATTTCCCCCAATGTTGGGGCAATTTCTCGTTCTTTGAACAAGGTAAGATTAAGTGCGCCCGTGCAGTTTCTGGCTGATAATTTAGAAGAACAATTCAAGCATCTTCCCTTTTTTGGTGAGTCATTATCTCCAGAATTGCATCGAGTCCGGGAGGGGATGAAACGGTTAGCTGTACCCAAGGTTGGGGCTGTTTTTGAAGAACTTGGTTTTACCTATATGGGACCCGTGGATGGTCATAATTTAGAAGATTTAATTTCTACGTTTAAAGCCGCCCATACTTATGAAGGACCCGTTCTCGTTCATGTCGTCACAACGAAAGGGAAAGGGTATGCGATCGCCGAACAAGATCAAGTCGGTTATCATGCTCAAAATCCCTTTGATTTAGCAACGGGGAAAGCCATTCCCTCCAGCAAACCCAAGCCTCCCAGCTACTCCAAAGTTTTTGCTCATACTTTAGTTAAACTTGCCGAAAATAATCCTAAAATTGTCGGGATTACCGCCGCAATGGCAACAGGTACAGGTTTGGATAAACTGCAAGCAAAACTTCCCAAACAATATATAGATGTCGGTATTGCCGAACAACACGCTGTTACGATGGCGGCGGGTTTAGCTTGCGAAGGAATGCGTCCGGTTGCTGCCATTTATTCGACCTTTTTACAACGCGCCTACGACCAAATTATTCACGATGTTTGTATCCAGAATTTACCCGTATTCTTCTGTATGGATCGGGCGGGAATTGTCGGTGCAGATGGTCCAACCCATCAAGGAATGTATGATATTGCCTATCTACGTTGCATTCCCAATATGGTAGTAATGGCACCAAAAGATGAAGCTGAATTGCAACGGATGGTTGTCACAGGTGTCAACTATACTAATGGCCCCATTGCGATGCGTTTCCCACGGGGGAATGGTTACGGTGTTCCTTTGATGGAGGAAGGCTGGGAACCTTTACCAATAGGAAAAGGGGAAATTATGCGGAATGGAGATGACCTGTTATTAGTAGGGTATGGGTCAATGGTTTACTCTGCAATGCAAGTAGCAGAAATTCTCAGCGAACATGGAATTGAAGCGACAGTGGTTAATGCACGTTTTGTTAAGCCGTTGGATACCGAATTAATTTTACCTTTAGCCCAGCGAATTGGTAAGGTTGTCACGTTGGAAGAAGGCTGTTTAATGGGTGGTTTTGGTTCTGCCGTAGCTGAAGCTTTACTGGATAATAATGTTTTAGTACCTGTAAAGCGTTTTGGTATTCCCGATCAATTAGTGGATCATGCTAAACCGGAAGAATCTAAGGCAGATTTGGGTTTAACCAGTTCTCAAATTGCTGAACAGGTACGGGAAGCATTCTTTAGTAAGCAACCATCCGTTGTAGGTTAGTTAAAGTGTAGGCAAACTCCCTAGATCCCCGACTTCTTTGAGAAGTCGGGGATCTGATCTCTAGATCAAGGACGTTGGGCTAGTTCGTCTGGTACTTGAATAGTTAGTTCAGCCATGATAGTTTTTTTACCGAGAGGGTTGCTTTTCTAGTTGCAATAAAGGTTAACTCAACTATATTTACAACCTAAAAAGTAACTCTTCCATTTTAGTAGGGGTCATAATTGTAATCTATATTTCTGCAAGCGGTCATTTGAGCGATCAGTTTCGCAGCCACCGTCAGCGATCGCTCCCTCTACACCTACTCTTGTGAATTGTGGATTGGATGACAACGAATGTGGCAACGGATTGGATAACGGATGTAACGGATGTGGTAACGGATTGGATAACGGATGTAACGGATGGGTTGTTGGTGTCTCGTTGATATTGGGCTTTCACGAATAACTTATCCGTTACATCCGCTACCTAATCCGTTGCCACATCCGTTGCCACATCTGCTGCCAATATCAAAGAACTTGTCGAACGTCTCAGTTCAAAATATGATTAATTTATCTTAATATAAACAGCCATGAATTCTCCCACTACCCAGGTCTATCCTATTGTTTGGCACGAAGATCGAGTTCTACTGATTGATCAAACTCGATTACCGCATAAGTATGTTGTGGTTGAAATCAAATGCTGCGAGGATATGGCAGAAGCGATTAAAACTATGATTGTTCGGGGCGCACCTGCGATTGGTGTTGCGGCGGCTTACGGAATGTATCTAGGGGCGCGGGAGATTAATACTGATGAACGCGAGATGTTCTTGAATCAGTTAGAAGAGGTTGCTCAAGTCTTGCGCCAGACTCGTCCTACGGCTGTAAACTTATTTTGGGCGATCGCACGGATGCTGAAAACGGCTCATGAAACGATTGGTTCAATTGAACACTTGAAGTCATCGTTGTTAGCCACTGCTCAAGCAATTCAGCTTGAAGATTTACAGACGTGTCATGCGATTGGTGATCACGGTTTGGAAGTGTTACCCACTAAGCCGGAGCAGTTGTGTATTATGACCTATTGTAATGCCGGGGCGCTAGCAACAGCGGGGTATGGTACGGCGTTGGGTGTGGTGCGATCGGCGTGGCGTGAGGGGCGACTGGCGCGAGTTTATGCTTGTGAAACTCGTCCTCGTTTGCAAGGGGCTAAATTAACAGCTTGGGAATGTTTACAAGACCGAATACCTGTTACTGTAATTACGGATAATATGGCAGCCCATTGTATGAATCGGGGGCTAATTGATGCGGTGGTTGTGGGCGCAGATCGGATTGCTGGAAATGGAGATACGGCGAATAAAATTGGCACTTATAGTTTAGCCTTAGTTGCCAAGGCTCATAACATTCCGTTCTTTGTAGCTGCGCCGCTTTCTACGATTGATTTTGATTTACCGACGGGTAGTCAAATTCCCATTGAAGAACGCCATCCCTCGGAAATTTATCAAGTGGGTGAAACGATGATTTGTCCTCCTGGAGTTGAGTTTTATAACCCAGCGTTTGATGTTACTCCTGCTAATTTAATATCGGGAATTATTACTGAACGGGGTGTGGTTGTACCCGATCAATTGCAACAGTTTCAGTTCCAAGCTTCAGCGTAGGAAGCATTCAATCTTAAATCTATCATTTGCAGGGGCATAGCATTACTACTAGTGCAGGACGGCAAAAGGAAAGTGACTATCTCTGAGAGACTTTTGGAGAGAGGGGAGACAAGGGGGACAAGGGGGACAAGGGGGACAAGGAGGAAAGGGAAAGATTTTAGCTGGTCACTTATTTTGGCCATGCTGCACTAGGGACTGCCAAAAAATAAGCGAATCAATAGATTTAATGGCTTGCCCAATTTATCCGGGAAAGGCGATTCGCCCCTACTGAAAATGGCTGGTATTATTTTTGCATCTAGCACGAATACCTATTTTGAAGTTTACTAAAAGTCATCCTGACCACTGTTACTGGAGTTGGTAGATAGGAGTATCACTAGAGGCAACAGCTACTTCATGTTTAAACCTCGCAATTTAGTTAAAGTTATTCTTATTTTTTGTATTACCCTTTTTATTTTAACATTTAATTGCCTTCAGTATAAGATTTTTGATGTATTCAATTTTTATTTAGGGCAATCTTTTAGTAAAACGGAATATAATTACGCTGAAGTATTACAGAAGTCGCTTTATTTCTATGAAGCCCAACGTTCTGGAAAATTATTAGAAAATAATCGTGTTGAATGGCGGGGAGATTCGGGATTAAAAGATGGCTCAGATAACGGCATTGATTTAACAGGTGGTTGGTATGATGCGGGCGATCATATGAAGTTTGGTTTGCCGATGGCGGCTTCAACCACTCTACTAGCTTGGGGCGCGATTGAATATGAAGAGGCTTATAAAAAGAGTGGTCAATATGACTCCCTTCTCGATAACTTACTATGGGTTAATTCCTATTTTATCAAAGCCCATCCTTCACCGAATGTGTTATGGGGTCAGGTGGGAAAAGGGAGTTTAGATCATGGGTGGTGGGGGCCAGCAGAAGTTATGCCCATGGAACGTCCTTCGTATAAAATTGATCAGTCTTGTCCGGGTTCTGATTTAGCAGGAGAAACCGCAGCCGCGATGGCTGCATCTTCTATTGTATTTCAAAAAACCGATAGTGATTATTCTAGTTTATTGCTTCGCCATGCTAAAGAATTGTATGAATTTGCAGAGCAATATAAAGGGAAATATTCGGATTGTATTACGGATGCCAATGAATTTTATAAATCCAGTGGGTATCAGGATGAATTAGTATGGGCAGCTACATGGCTTTATCGGGCGAGTAAAGACAAAAAATACTTGGATAAAGCCGAGCAATATTATGATCAATTAACGGATGATCCAAAGGCTATTAAGCCTTATAACTGGACTCATACTTGGGATGATAAATCCTATGGAAGTTATGTGCTTCTTGCTACATTAACGGGGAAAGATAAATATATCAAAGATACAGAACGTTGGTTAGAGTATTGGTGCGATCGCTGTCAATGGAAAAAAATTTATTACACGAAGGGCGGTTTAGCATGGCTGAATGAATGGGGTTCTCTCCGATATACAGCAAAGACAGCATTTTTAGCGTTTATTTATGGGGATTGGGTTGAATCTTCCTGGAAAAAACGTAAATATCAGGCTTTTGCAGAACGACAAATTAATTATATGCTGGGTTCTAATCCCAATAAACGAAGTTATGTAGTAGGGTTTGGAAACAATTCTCCTACTCAACCTCACCATAGAACAGCGCATGGATCTTGGGCAAATAACAATAAAATTCCTGAAGAAACTCGTCATATTTTATATGGGGCGTTAGTTGGGGGACCCGATCAAAATGATACGTTTGTCGATGAGCGATCTAATTTTAAGATGACCGAAGTTGCCACGGATTACAATGCTGGATTTACGGGGGCTGTGGCTAGGATGTATGCTAAATATGGTGGAAAACCTTTAGCGAATTTTCCGGAACCCGAAGAAAAAGAAGAGGAATTTTTTGTAGAAGGGCAAGCGAATATCAATGATAAAACGATGCAAATTCGTACAGTGATATACAATCAATCAGCATGGCCTGCTAGAGTGATTAAAGGTTTATCATTTCGGTATTTTGTCGATCTTAGTGAAGTGATGAATAATGGGGGGAGTCCGGAGACTATAAACGTTAAAGTTAAGCCTCAACCTGGAGTTACTATTTCTAGCCTCAAACCTTGGGATGAATCGAAAACCTTGCACTATGTCCAAGTAGATTTAGATGGTTCTCAACTTTATCCTGGGGGAGAACCCCATTACAAAAAAGAGATTCAATTTAGTTTAACGAGTCCAAATGCTAGCTGGAATCCTGATAATGATTGGTCATACCAAGGGATGAAAAGCCAAAATGGGCTAATAAAACAGGTAAATATTCCGATTTATGACAGTGGCAAATTAATTTTTGGTACTGAACCGAATCAATAAGGATATTAGGAAAAATCAGAGTGCTTCTACCAAGTCAGACTATCGTTTAAGTTATCAATAAAACGTGAGATGAACATGAGAATGGGTAGACGATTTTTCCTGGGTTTTGCTATTTCCACAGCTTACGGATTTTCTGCCAAAAATCAGGCGCAAACGGTTAGCCACGAGGGTACGACCCAAATTATTATTAATCAAGTCGGTTACTTTCCAAGTAGCCCAAAATCAGCTTTCTTGATTAACTTAACTAATTCGGAAAGTGATAGAGTTGAAATAGTCAATGTGCGGACGAAACGAACTGTTTTTACAGCTTCTTTGGCAGAACCTCAACAGGATGAAGCGAGTCAGGATATCATCCAAGCTATTGATTTTACACCCCTTGATCGAGAAGGTCGTTATTATCTGAAATATGGGAATATTGAGTCCTATCCGTTTGTAATTGGTAAAGATGTCTATCAAGATCCCTTTATTAAACTACTGCGTTCTTACTATCTACAACGATGCGGTGTTGCACTACGGGATTCAGTAACAGGGATTGGTCATTCTCCCTGCCATTTGAATGATGGAATTATTGCCCATAGTGATGATTTCCATTCAGCAGGTGAAGCGAAACGTGCCCAAGGTGGTTGGCATGATGCAGGCGATTTTGGGAAATATGTCGCACCAACGGCGGTAACAATTGGTCGATTATTAAGTCTATATGAGCAATATCCGAATTTATTTAGTGATCGACAATTCTCTATTCCCGAAAGTGGAAATGGTAGACCTGACTTATTAGATGAAGTGCGGGTAGGACTGGATTGGATGGTAAAAATGCAACGTGCTGATGGTGCAGTTTACCGTAAATTATCGGGGAAAGAATGGCCTGGAATGATTCTGCCGAATGAAGATATACAACCACGATTAATTTATGGGATTTCTACACCGGAAACCGCTAAATTTGCAGCCGTGATGGCAATGGCGGCAAGACTTTACACATCCTATGATGTTCTATTAGCTCAACAATACTTAAAAGCGGCTCAAAAAGCGTGGGAATTTCTACAAATAGAACCTGTGATGAAGGTAGATTGGGTTGAGGGAGATGATAGTGGTTCTGGCAAGTATTTAGCATCGGAATGGGATACATCAGAGTCTTTAAAAAGGGATACAGACGACCGTTTGTGGGCGGCGGCGGAATTATTTATTACAACGGGACGTTCAGAGTTTGAAGACTATTTAGTTGGTAATATTGAGGGATGGTATTATGGCTTGTTTGAATGGTCAGACCCTTCGCCATTAGGGATGGTTAACTACCTAATGCAAACGCGATATCCAGGTTCAGATACCGTAAAACAACAAATTAAAGACAAACTAATACAACGTGTAGATTCTTTAATGCAAAAGGTTGGATCGAGTGGCTATCGTTTAGCGAATCATGATTTTAGTTGGGCATCAAATAAGAAGGCGGCAGAGGAAGGAATTACTCTACTTTATGCCTATAAGTTAACCGGAAATAGAGAGTATTTTAAAGCGGCAATTGACCAGCTTGATTATTTGTTAGGGCGTAATCATTTTAATCTTTCGTTTATTACTGGAGTTGGGTCTAATTCCGTGCGGAATGTTCATCATCGAGTGGCAGTAGCTAAGAAAATTGTGATACCGGGTTTGATGGTTGGAGGACCTAATTCGCAGGCGCAGGATGGGATTGCACCGAAAGGTTTAGGGCCATTGAGTTATATTGATGATGAGCGGTCTTATGCCACCAATGAATATGCTATTGATTACAATGCGTCGGTGATTGCGTTGATGGGAATGGTGATAGCAGAATTAGCTTGATGTTAGGGGTAAAAAGTGTGGTCTATTGACCAATAACGAATGACCAATAACTCTTAAAAGCGATAATTGCGAATTTGCTGGTCTGAACCTTTGCCAACCTGTACCCAAAGACTAATCGGTAAAGCGTTACCTTGGGCATCTACCTTAATTTCCATAACAATGGGAGGTAATTGTTGGGGTTGGATTCGATTAGCTTGTCTAGCTGAACTCAAGTCAGTATTAATGCGATCGCGTTGGTCTTCAGGAATATAATAATTTTCCAGTCCATACTCAATTAAACCACGTTGAGCAAGACCTTGGAGAGCGACTTGATCGGGTGGAAGTTGGGAGGGACGTTTAGTAGTCAGAGCAATAGGTTTCCACGTTTGGGGTAATCCAGGTAAACTGGATGAAGCAGGCTCTGCCAAAATAATATAAAAACGAGTCCCAGGTTTGATAAAGGTTACACTATTACCATCGGGTTGTTGCTTAGGTAATTCTTCCCAACCTGGTAGATCACGTAAACTATCTTGGTTGGAAATATCATATCTCATCGTTTGAGAATAGCCTCGCAATAGTTCATAAGGATCGACGGGTGCGGTTTGAAGAATAACGGTTTTTCCAGTTAATTGAGTGTAAACGGCTTGACCTGGAACCGCAAGAATTAGTGCCGTTTGAAATACAAGAGGTACTGTTAATTTCCAGAAGGGTATTGGATTGTTGTTTGTCATTGGTTGTTGGT
>DNGI01000400.1:0-544 GCA_003486645.1 Cyanobacteria bacterium UBA11370
ATTCAACCGGACATGATATAAGAATTATGCTACAGGTGTAATTGGTAGTAACACTTGAAATGTAGACCCTTTACCCAATTGACTAGTTACTGAAATTGACCCCCCACAGCGACGTAATAATCGTTCTACAATTGTTAATCCCAACCCTGCACCCATTTCTTCTCCAGGAAGTGTTCGTCCGCGATAAAAAAGTTCAAAAATATTAGGAATATCTGTGGAAGAAATACCAATACCCGTATCACTAAAAATAAGTTGAACACAGTCCCCTTTTTGTGTTCCTACTACTCTAACTTGACCGCCTTTTGGAGTAAATTTTAAGCTGTTGTGGAGGAGATGAATTGCAATTTGTCGTACCCAAGTTTCTAAACAAGCAACGGCTGGTAAAGCGGTAGGTATGGTATAGCCTAATTGAATGCCTTTTTCTTGAGCGAGTGGTTGATAAGTACTGACGACACCAGGAATAATTTCTGCAAGTTCTACTGAGGGTATGGTTGTGGCTTCGGAAGGTTCGTCGATCTGGACTAAATCTAATAAACCAGTAATT
>DNGI01000400.1:741-19242 GCA_003486645.1 Cyanobacteria bacterium UBA11370
AATAAACCAGTAATTAAGGAATTTTGGCGATCGCATTCTGTATTCAGAAGCTGCATATAACGCTGACGTTGCGCTGGTTTAAGTTGGGGCGAATCTAACAACGTTAGAGCCGTTTTCATATTCGTTAATGGCGTTTTGAGTTCCTGAACCACGCGCTTTAAGAGTTCATCTTTATCTCGTAAGTCGTTATTGGGTGGGTTATCCATCGTCTGAATTATGAATTATGAATTGTGAATCTCCAACACTTTATCTTATTCCTGAGATCCCTAACTTCTTAGAGAAGTCGGGGATCTAGCTTTCACGAATAATTCATCATTCATCTATTTAGATAAGCGTTGTGTTAGAGCCTCTCGTGCTTGCTCTCGATCATCAAAATGGATTTTTTCAGTTCCTAGAATTTGATAATCTTCGTGACCTTTTCCCGCAATTAAAACCCCATCTCCAGGTTGAGCCTGCAAAATAGCTGTTTGAATTGCCGTGGCGCGATCGCAAATTACCATTGGTTCTACGGATGAGGGAATACCTTCTAAGATGTCTTGTAAGATGCGTTCTGGGTCTTCCGTGCGCGGGTTGTCAGAGGTTACGACTGCCACATCGGCAAGTTCAGCAGCAATTTTTCCCATTTTAGGACGCTTGGTGCGATCGCGATCTCCCCCACATCCAAACACACAAATCATCTTACCTTGAATAAAGGGTCGTGCGGCTTTCAGTAAGTTTTCTAAACTATCGGGAGTGTGAGCATAATCGACAATGACACTAATATCTTGTTCGGATTTAATTTGCACTCGTTCCATCCGTCCTGGAACACCCGAAAATTTAGGTAAAGCGGCAACAATAGAATCTAAATCCAAACCCAGATGTAAAACAGTCCCGACGGCTGCTAATAAGTTGGACAAATTATATTGACCAACTAAAGGCGAATGAAATGCCACTTCACCTGCTGGAGTATGTAATTTTCCCTTAACCCCAGTTGGTTCATAAATTAATTCACTCGTCCATAAGTCTGCCGAGGTATTTTCGATACTGTAGCGCCAAACTTTTTCCGGGGTAAACTGCTCAATCAATCGCTGTCCGTAGGGATCATCTGCATTAATGATCGCCTTACCGTTAAGATAAGACGGACTAAATAGTAAGGCTTTTGCCGCAAAATAATCTTCCATATCTTTATGGAAATCCAGATGATCTTGGGTTAGATTAGTAAATACGGCAACATCAAATTCACAACCCATGACTCGACCTTGGGCAAGGGCGTGAGAACTGACTTCCATAACTCCAAATTCACATCCTGCTGATACGGCAGACTTTAATTGTTGTTGCAATTCTACCGGAAAGGGCGTAGTATGAAGGGCAGGTTGTTCAAACCCTTGCCAACGGGCATAAAGTGTGCCAAATAAGGCTGTTGGTAATTGGGCATGAGTTAATAAAAATTCAATTAAATGGGTGGTGGTTGTTTTACCGTTTGTACCCGTAACACCCATTAATTTAAGTTGTTGGACTGGATACTCATAAAAAGCGGTTGCTACTAATGCACAAGTTACAGTCATATTCTCTACTGAAATAACGCAGGGAATTTCTCCAGGTTCTCCCTTCATTGAGGGGGGGTGTTTTTCAAAGGCTTGGGGTGAAATTAAGGCAGCAATTGCACCGGAAGCGATCGCACTTTGCCAAAATTCTCCGCCATCAACTCGCGTTCCTGGCATTCCAATGAATAAATCCCCTGGCTTACAGGCGTGGGAATTGGTAGACAGTCCCTTCACCTCAGCATCTAGGACTGGATGATCGGGTATTTGGGAAAGGTTGGGAATTTGAGTTAATAACTCGCGTAGCTTCATCGGGTTCAACTCCTCACAAACAAAAGGATTAGGGGTTTAACGGCTTGTTTATTAACTGAAAAATACGCAATTTAGAGGCAAGGGTAGCTTATCGATGTGAACGATTTAAGTTCACTTCACCTTGAATATTCTCTAAACTGGCTCAATGTTCTATTCCTGATCAAACAAGTACCCATACAACATACAATTAAACCATCACCACCCCACTCGCGGGACTCGCTCCCATTGCGCCAGAATAAACCAACCCTCGCTGAGTATCCAGCGTTACAATTACTCCATCCCGAATCATATGTGTGGCATTTTTAACCCCAACAATCACCGGAACTCCTAATCGCAACCCAATGATTGCAGCGTGACTGGTAAGACTTTCTTCCTCCGTAACAATTCCCGCCGCCTTACGAATTGCATCCACAAAATCAGCATTCGTTGACTGTGCAACCAGAATTTCTCCAGGATTAAAATTACTAATATCGATCGCACTATGCGCCACACGCGCTAAACCACTGACTGAACCCTGACCAATCCCAATTCCCTGACCCAGTACCGCTGTCACCATTTCTACTTTAATTAAATCGGTCGATCCAGGAACCCCTTGGAGTGTACCCGCTGTCATCACCACCAAATCCCCCTCCTTAAGTAAATGCTTTTCCTGCGCCACATTAATCGCCGCCTGGAAGGTTTGACCTGTGGAGGGTAAATCCAATACCAACAAGGGTTTAACACCCCATACGAGTTGTAATTGTCGCGCTACATCCACATGGGGAGTCACAGCGAGGATAGGCGTAGAAGGTCGGAATTTAGAAACATTGCGTGCTGTCGCCCCAGTTTTCGTTAAAGTCATAATTGCGGCTGATTGTAATTGTTCAGCAATTTGACCAACAGCTTGAGAAATGGCATTGGGAATTGAACGTCTAGTATCTTCTGTATTGCGGGTAATTTCTTCCTGTTCAATCCGTACCGCAATCCTCGCCATCGTCGCCACGGCTTCAACCGGATATTTACCAACAGCGGTTTCATTGGATAGCATAACGGCATCCGTACCATCCAGAATTGCATTCGCAACATCAGAAATTTCAGCACGGGTTGGTCGAGGGGAATTCACCATGCTATCTAACATTTGAGTGGCTGTAATTACGGGAATTCCTAACTGATTTGCTGTCGCAATTAAGCGTTTTTGTAAGATTGGCACATCTTCTGCTGGAAGTTCAACGCCTAAGTCACCTCTTGCTACCATTACCCCATCGGCAAGCGAGAGAATTGCCTCCATTTGTTCAATCGCTTCGTGTTTTTCAATCTTAACAATAACTGGAATGTCCTTCCCCGCACTAGTAATTAATTCTTTAATTTCTAAAACATCTTGGGGGTTACGAACAAAACTAAGAGCAACCCAATCAACCCCTTGATCCAACCCAAACATTAAATCTCGACGGTCTTTATCCGTTAGTGCCCGAATCGATAGATAAACACCCGGAAAGTTAACTCCTTTATTATTAGATAAAGGGCCACCCACTACAACCCGACAGTGTAAGGCGCGTTTCTCTTTATCTACCGCTTCGACTTGCATCTCGACTCTACCATCATCGAGGAGAATGCTAGCGCCTGCTGGAACTTCATCGGCTAAAGGTTCGTAGGTGACAGAACTGATTTCTTGAGTACCAACAACCTGTTCGCTGGTGAGAGTGAAGCGATCGCCTCCTGCTAATGTAATCGAACCATTCTCAAATCGTCCCAAACGAATTTTTGGCCCTTGCAAGTCTTGCAAAATACCAACGGGTTGATCGAGTTCAAACGCCGTCTGACGAATTAGGCGAATACTGCGATGGTGATCCTCATGGGTTCCGTGAGAAAAATTAAGTCGCAACGTTGTCGCACCCGCTTTGATCAGTTCCCTGAGAACCTCTGGATGACTGGTTGCAGGGCCAATTGTGGCTACAATCTTTGTCCGACGGCGGGAATGGTTCAGTTGCATAAACGAAGATGGGATGGGTGAACTTGACAGACAAGGGCGCTGGTACGGCACGATAGAACTCAATCGTATCGGCATAACACCGATTAACACGTTCCATCCCTCCCTCGGTCTTCCCTCAAAGTAGGGACGATCAGGGTAGAGAAAGACATTTAGTATCGTCTCACAGATTTTTGCTTCGAGGGTATCTGGTGCGTAAGAATGTAGTCAATACCCCCGACTCCAAATTGATGCCATGAACCAATGGTCTTCTTACCGCAGGATGCAATAATCGCAGAAACAAAGCTAACTCAGTATCTCCTTGTACCGTTGCCAAAAGATGATAAATCCAATTTTCTGGCTCAAGCGGGGTACGGATTGGACAACTGGCAACAACTTGAACAGGATTTACGCACTCAAATCTTAACGCAACCTGCTGAACTAATTGAAACAACTCGGTACGGTGAGAAGTATGCCATCCGTGCGTGTTTACGAGGGATCAATAGAGTTGAACTTAATGTCATAACCATTTGGATGATTGCCAATGGTACAACTAAATTTGTTACGTTAGTCCCGGATAAAGGAGCCAATTTATGAAGGTAAAGCACGCCCTATTTTCTCAAGTTGCCCTGGCTCAGGACTTACAAAAGTACAACCTGAAACGGGGATCTATTGGAACCATTGTAGAACATTATCCCATGCCTGAAGAAGATGAGGATGGGTACAGTTTGGAAGGGTTTGATGTGCCCCAGGTAACAATTGAAGTTGCCGCGTCGCAAATTATCTCTATTACCCAGTGGGAACAAGAAGAAATAATTTTAGCCAAGTTACGTCAGTTATCTGAAATCCGGTTGCTTCAATTGGAAGATTATCTAGATTTTCTATTACAAAAAGAGAAGGCTGTACAGAAAAATGGTTGAGGATACCAACGTTGTAATGGAGAGCAACTCCTCCCTATAATCATGAGCTTTTAGCTGCCATATTCATTTTTTCCTTTCGCCATTTCTCTACACTTCGTTTACCCGCTTCTATTTCCTCAAAATCTACCCGCATCACAGCCGTCTCAAATTCTACACCCAACACGGCACTAACTTCGAGGATTTCTACAAAACTGGCACATTGATAATCGCTATCCTCGTACTGCTCAACTCGTTGCTGATCAATTCCTAATAAATCTGCTAGTTCTTTTTGGCTCATTTTAGCAGCTATTCTGGCTTTAATTAACACATCTGGTAACTTATTTAAACTCTCAACTTTAATTTGAATGGGCTGGCTATTATCACAATTAATCAGTCTTTCATATTCAGCAATTTCTTCCTTTAAAATGTCCACCTGACTTTGATAAGAGTTTCTATGAAGCTGCCACCGTAATGGTTCGGCTTTCAAGTTCTCATTCCGATCTAATTCAGCGACAGACTGTTCAAATCGACGCAACCAATCTAGAGAATGCTGATATTGCTTTTGATTTTTTATCATCAGGGTATCCATCCTTGTAAATCTATAGCCACAATCCCTTTGCTCGTATTCGTTCTGGTATCAAATTGAAAAAAATCTATGTAGACTGTCCCCACATCATTAGCTGGGTAATTGGCTGGGAAAATTTCACCTTTATACTTGCTTTTTTGTTCGGCACGTCCCAGGGCAAAATTATATAAAGTAGGAGCAAGGAATTTAAGGTAATCTATATCAACTCCATTGTCTTCCCAACACGCATCGAAATCACCAGGATCGGGTTTAGTCGTAACAAAACTACCATCAATATAAATAGTCCTACAACCTACGGCTTTTAATTGAGTGATTGCCACTTCTAAACCATCTATCATCCGCCGTCTCCTCAAAGTATTACCAAATCTCTCCTTAAACTCTTCCCATTGGCAAAAATGAACTCCCGGTGGTAGATTTCCGTTCTGATCGAATTCTGGAATCACGTCCTCACATCCACGCCACAAATTGATTGTCTGGCTCTTAAGTGTACCCTAATCATCCTTAGAACTCAGATTAAGTCTAACCTCCAGAACCTCCTCAGCTAGAGCATTCCTCTATGTTTCAATTAAACAATTATATTTATGCAGGACTCTGATTCTTCTGACATACCTGCAACCAAGACAAGCATTACAGATTCGACGAGCAAATGAATTAACGCCTACTGGGTTAAGTAAAGCGGCGCGACTTGGGGGTGCTGTTGCACGATGGGAAAAGTTTCGGTTTAACCCGCCTCCCTCACGTCAGCAGTTGGAAGCGTTGGCTATTGTGGTGGGAGTTGAAGCCGATAGGTTAGAGCAAATGTTACCACCTGCTGGGGTGGGGATGAAGATGGAGCCAATTCGGTTGTGTGCAGCTTGTTATGCTGAGTCGCCTTGTCACAAAATTGAATGGCAGTTGAAGGTAACGCAGGGGTGTAAGCAGCATCAGTTAAGGTTATTGTCAGAGTGTCCTAATTGTGGAGCGAGGTTTAAGGTTCCGGCTTTATGGGTAGATGGTTGGTGTCAGAGGTGTTTTATGGCGTTTGCGGAAATGATAGAGTATGAAAAGCCTATAGAAATACTAAAAGAATAAATATTTAGTAATTGTGAGTTTTGGATTTATACTGAAGATGTATTAGTAGGAACTGAAGTAATTATTTTTAATAGTAAATGGTGACAACGAAATTCAGCAGGATATGATTTTCCTAATGGGACTGCCCGTTGGTGATCTGAGATTTTGTGATCCCGACTTGGAAAATCTGGATGATCGCTTAATGTGCATGGTACTTTAGTTGCAATATTCGTAAAAGCTTTGTTTGAATCACCTGAAAAAAGATAACCTAGCATTCCTCCTTGACTAGAAAATGGCGCATATCGGCAAGTTACAAAGTTTTCATTTATTTCTTTTATATATTCACCTACCGCCCCATCTGTTTTCAAAACCTTAGCTTCTAAAGGCCAGATAATTCTCTCATTAGATATTAGATAAAATGCAATATCATATTGTGGTGGTTGTGCTTGTGCTGATTGACTACTCTCTATTTCGTAGACTTCATGTTGAACATCAAATGGCTCATCTCCCGTCATATTTCTGCGAATTCTCCGCTCAAGAGATTGAGTGATGCTCCTTTCTATTTGCTCCTCTGCTTGATCACAATTAATTTGTGATAGAATCTCGGCAACCAACAAATCATATCCTTCCCAAACAAGTTTTACGAGAATTTTTATTGCATCATTGTTCCAAAGTTTTGCTACTTCAACAAAATCTGGTGTATCTTTCCAGCGCAATTCTGGAATTGTTTTACCTCTTCTAACCACTGTATGACTCCTCTATAACTGCTGATTCATTATCAAATGATGTTTGCCACATCATGATATCTGCGGCTACTTCATCAGCATCTCTTAAAGCCATAGAGCAAGTCCAGTAACGAATTTTGTCAGGTTTTATCAAATAAATGGTTGGAATTTTTAACCCATTCAATTGAACGGAATCATAAATCCTGGCAACACGTTGATAAAATATACCACCATCTTCTATATGCCCTTTTTGCAAAGACAAATTATTTAATTTTTCCAATAGTTCTAGTAAATCAGGGGAGTCAATAGACTCAATATAAACGCCTTGATAGTCGGATCTGTTGAGATAAATTGCAACTAGGCGAACAGGAAGTTTAGTGTTAGCTTTTTCTTGAAATATAGTGGCGCAAATTTGTTTATCTTGTCCAAATCCTGCTTTCAACACTCGCAAAAAATACTCGCAGTATGCTGTAAGTTCAGGTTCAGTATTATTCTGAGATTGACTATTATCTCTACGAAGAGTTCTTTGTCTTCCTGGAGAAGCACTATCTCCTTTAAAGTCTGGCAGAGTGTAATTGAATAGATCATTAATTAGCACCCATTCACTATCTTTAAATTCAAAAGCTTGGCGTATACGCTCATCTATATCATCAATTGTTTTTATGTTATCCAATACTCCTACCTGAGCTTCAGGTATTGGCACACGTAATAAATCACTTGGTTTCACTTCAGGAATATATGACGCAAAACGGCCATTTGAAAGAAACAGATAATACACAGCTAGCTTACTTTTATAGCTGAGACAAGCTGCTTCTAAGATGAAATTGTTTTCTTCAGAAGTATGTACACTGATGTAGCTACCAGAACATATAATACCTTGATTATTTAGCGGTTCTGATTCAGTGATAGCAACCTGGAAACGACTTGATTTTTTCGACCAACTAAGTTTAATTATTAGTTGTGGTAAATCAAATGCAGCCAAATTAGTTAAACGGTGTGTATATGGATCTTCATTAATAGGTAGTTGGTTTGCTACAAAGTGAGTAAAAGTTCCTTCAGGAAATAGTTTAGTAAATGGTTTAGCCTCTAAAATACGTCTTCCTAAAGTTGCAGTATGACGTTTTTGACGACTACCTCTGATAATTCCTTGGGATGATATAACAATATTTAGCCCTTCAAGTTTTGCAAGGCTTTGGTAGTTACTTAATCTACGAACTAAAGATAAATCACGTCTGCTTCCCCACATTAATGCTGTCCAAACTAAAGGATCTGCTAATGCTTCTTGTGGGTAAATATAATTAATATCATGTGGCTCTATGACTATATGATAGTCATCCTCATTAGTCATAACTGGCTTAGGACAAATGTATGTCAAAGGCTCACCATCAGGAGGTATTACTGTAATCGTAATGATACAAGCTGGAGAAATAGCATCTTTGAAAAGTCCAAAACGCAATGTAGATAGGTTAACAATCTCATCAATTTTGAACTCTGAAAAAAGCCTGGCTCGGAATTCTTGAGCAGTGCTAACCTGATTAAAAATTAAAGCAAGTGCAGGCTGAATCATTGCTACTTGTCCACCTGGTTTGGTTAAAGCAGCGGCTTTTGGTAAAAATAATGGGCCAATATTTGTATAAGAACTTTTCCACTTATTTTTTTCAGCCCATGACTTCGCTAATGGGGTCATACTTTTTTCACCCCAAGGTGCATTACCAACAACTAAATCATATTTATTTGCATCTTGAATAGAATTAAATCCTTTTTTGTCTTCTTGAAAAAAATCAGCAGCTACTAATTGGCGTTCACGCAATCTGGGAAAGCGAAACTCATTCTCCCAATAGTCTTGGGGTTTAACTTTATCAAGCATAGTTAAATAGAGGCTGAAGGAAGCTACTCTTACTGCTTGAGTATCTACATCAACACCAAATAAATTATTTTCTAGTAAAGACTTTAAATCATTTGGCTGAATTGTTTTATTAGGATGAGCTTGTTCCCATCTATAAATTAATCGCTGAAATGCTTTAACCAGAAAAATTCCTGAACCACAAGCAGGGTCAAGAATCTTAATATCCCATTCTTGACTATCCCAAGGTAAAACACCATCTAGTACAAAATCAACTATGTGTTCTGGTGTGTAATGAATTCCTGTACCAGATTCTTTACTGACAAATTCTTCATATATACTGCTAATAAAGTCTAAAGGTATAACGTCAAAGTGATAGTATGGCCATAAACTCATTTGTCCAGTTTCAATGTCTACATAACCACGAACAAAATGAGCAAGTATATTTAGATGAGGTTGTTTAACTTTTTGTTCTTCTGTTTGCCATTCAGCTTCACGTTCTTCTTCGGTAGCACCTTTACCTGGGAATAAATCACCATTGAACTTGCCGTTCAGCCAACGGAAAAATTGATAAGTATCTCTATGATTTCTTAATATCTCAGCTAAATGAGAGTATTTAGTCGATAATTCCCCAATTCGATGTAAATGAGCCAATAAATTTGTATTTAAAGTAGGGTTTCCTTCAGAATCTTGACGATCAAAAAGAAATTGAATAAAAATAATTCTCGCTAATAAATCATGAATGGTGTCATCATCAAGTTCATTTTGTTGAAGTTTCTGCCGAACACTTTTCAGGTTGCTCAATAGCATCTGATCAGCAGCCTGACTTCGTTGAAATCGCTGGCTATGTTCTTGGAAGAATTGACCTGATACCAAATCAGCCCAGTGTAGACGCAGAGTTTCAGCAGCTTGTTGTGAGACAGAAGGCTGATTAAATAATTCGAGTTCCTGTCTAGAAACTTCAATTACTGGATTTATATCAGCTTCTGCTGTTGGTGGTTCTTCGTAGCATGTCCAAATTCTTAAACGGTTAGGTTCTGTTGTAATTAATGATGGTGTACGAGAAAAACTCCAAGCAAGTCTATAAGTTCTTCTCAATGTGTCTTCTGATACTTGTTGTTGAAAGTCGCACACTAGAGCAATAGGTGTTTCTGTGGAGTCACCTTCAGGGTTTGCAGCCAGCACTCCTATTTGCACACCATGACCATCTGAAAGCTTGCTAATAGTTCTGCCTAATTTTTCTCTAGCAATTCGTGCATAAAAACTAGGCCCAGCACCAGATGGCTCCAAAATTTGTTGTGGAGTTGGCCAGTGAAGCTTTTCATGTGCTAGTTCAAGTAGTCCAGATTGTGACATTCCGTGTTTTAAGCTGCATTAAAGTAAGATTCTACATTTCAACAATCAGATTGTTATGAATTGGTTGACATTATTAAACAGTACATCAGTATTAATATCGATGCAACAATATTTAACTGGAGTTGACAAAATCCTTATTGAATGCGGAGACAATTTCATTAGACGCAAGCGATGCACATAACATACAACATAATATCTTGCGACTTCAGTTTTAATCAGCCAATTTAATAGTCAACAGCTGATAAATCACATCCAACCACACCGGAATCACTGGTTTACCTTCCACTAGAGAAGCGATCGCTTTTTCTCGGTCAAACTCCACAAGGGAAAGCATCAGCCCTGTTCCTCCCTTGGTAGCTTTTTCTCCTTCTGCTCCCAACAGCATAAAACGCTTTCCCTGACCAGATTTAAACAACTCCGGCTGCTTGTCTTTCAGGGTTTTGACCGTTTCACCAGCCAGATCAAAACTCAACCCAGCAGAGTTAATGGCAGAGGTCTGCCCTTGTTATACTGTGTCTGTTTGTAGTTGTGACAAAAAATCTGTTAACAGTGACATCAATTTGTTAAAAATGACATCAATCTGTTAACAGCGACAAATAATTAGTTAATGTACACTCAAAGGCGGCACCCGGATTTGAACCGGGGGATAAAGGTTTTGCAGACCTCTGCCTTACCACTTGGCTATGCCGCCATACACTCAATTTATAAGTATATCACATCATTAAGATGGATTTTTAGGATATTATAGGAACTCCAGAAGATTAAAAATTATAGCAGTTTCCCGAATTTAGCACCACTCAATCGCTAGGCTAGAGATAAGCTGAGACGCATTTAAATTGGATATTGTCTGTTGCCTGTTGCCTGTTGCCTGTTGCCTTTGGCCAAATCTTCATACGAAGTTTAAATGCACAACAGCTTACTCATTCCCTTACAGCCTGACTCTCGAATCGAGCGATCGCAACTCTCTATGCTATTTAACTTGGCTAACCTCCCCTACTGGATATTCCTAGGCATGGGAGTTCTGCTATTTTTGTTAGTTATTGTTTCCGGTGGCGGAGACGATGACTTGGATGTTGATACTGATGTGGATGTAGATGTAGATGCTGAGGTTAGCACCTTAGATATTGATGCGGATGGAGATGCTGGCGGGGATTTGAACTTAGGACAAATCTTGGGTTGGCTAGGTATTGGTAAAGCACCTCTGATTTTGTTGCTAGCAACGGACTTTAGTCTCATCGGTGTTTTAGGCTGGATATTGAATGTCACAATTGGTGGCATTACTGGCAGTATTCCTACAGGTTTTTTGGCAGGTGGTGTAACAGGATTATCTCTATTTATTAGCTTGTTTATTGGAGGATTAATTTCTCGACCTTTAGGAAGAATTTTTGCTGCTTTTGGAGAAGACGCGAGTGGCGATCGCTTAATTGGTTGTCATGGTACGGTTAGTTCGGGCACAATTCCTATGGAAAATCAAGGCAAAATCGGTCAAGTTGATGTCTTAGATTCTGCTCGTAATTTTGTCACAATTAATGCCACTTTACCCACTTGGGCAAAGATTATTCCAGGGCGGGGTATGGAAGTCTTAGTGATTGATAGACAAGCTGAAAGTTATCTGGTTATTGCTAAAAATAGTTCTGATGAGCAAGAGTGGTTGGCTGATTCGTCACGACTTAAAGATTCACAGTAGGATGGGGAGTGGGGAGAGAGGGAGAGAGGGAGACAAGGGAGACAAGGGAGACAAGGGAGACAAGGAGGACAAGGAAAAGTTATTTTAATCTTTACCTCTTCATCCTTCAAAATGGGGAGTAAGGAAGAGTTAAAACTAACCATTTGCTCATAATTTTAATTGCATTTGTAGCTACCAAATTCTAAAATTACTATGTCACAAACTTCTAATTCTTCAACAATCCAGATTGTCCCTGTACAATCATCTCTAGCTCAATTACCCACAGGAATGCTATTTTTTCCGGGTGTTATTGCCGCATTAGTTATATTACTCCTAGTTAGTATTTGGGCTTATACACGAGTTTATGTAATCACGCCCAATAATGAAGCCTTTGTCAGAACAGGTGGTGTCTTTATCAAAAAGAAAACGGTTATTCTCAACGGGGGTTGTGTTGTCTTGCCCGGATTTCACGAACTTACCCGCGTCCCCTTACGAGAAATCTCTATTGATGTGGAACGCACTGGAAAACTTGCTGTACGGACTCAAGATTATCTCCGGGCTAATATGCGAGTTACGTTTTATGTTTGTATTAATGCGGATGAGCAAGATGTTTTAACTGCTGCTGCACGCTTATCAAGGGCTGGAAAAATTTCAGCCGATGATATTAAAGACGCTTTGGAAAAACGTGCTGATGATGCGATTCGAGCGGCGGCTAAGAAAAAGAGTTTAGCGGAAATTGATTCGGATAAATTAGGGTTTGCGGATGAAGTTTTGAACTTGATTCAGCAAGATTTGAAGAAAGTGGGATTAACCCTCAATAATATTGCAATTTCAGAAATTGAAGAGAGTGATACCTATGATACAAATAACTTCTTTGATGCTCAAGGAGTACGTCTGAGAACTGAAACCATTCAACGCTCAATTCAGCAAAAACGAGAAGTTGAATTGACGACTCAAGTTACCATTGAACAACGGGAACTCGATGCTCAAAAGCAATCTCTACGTATTGCCCAAGAAACCGAAAGCGCAAAACTCGCTCAACAACTAGAAGTTCAAGCCCTAAAAGCCCAAAGAGAACGGGAAATTCAAGAAGCAAAAGATAAAGAAACGGCTAAAGTTGAGCGTAATAAAATCTTGCAAAACAAAGCCGTTGAAGAAGAAAAAATTCTACAACAATTGGCAGTTCAACAAAGTAAAATAGAGTCCGATATTACTTTAGAAGAACGCAATAAACAACTGAAGGTAACACAAACCCTGCAAAAACAAGAAGCAGAAGTCGCAGAAATTACCCGTCAGCAAACGGTAGAATCCTCTCGTTTGAAAGCGCAAGTACAGGTAGCAGAATCGGAACGAGAATCACGAGTTGCCCAACAAGAAGCCGCTATTGCCATTGCGGAAAAAGAACGCGATCGCTTTTCTGCTGAAGCCGAACGTGCTAAGGCTGAATCGGCGGTTATTACCGCTACCGAAATTGAAAAAGCCGAACGACAACAACGCCTCGCTGTAATTGCGGCTGAACAAGAAGCACAAAAACGTCGAATTGCCGATCAAAACGTAGTCGAAATTGATGTTTTCCGCCGTCGCCGCCAAGCCGAAATAGCCAGACAAGCGGCTGAATTAGAAGCTGAATCGATTCGTACCTTAGCCCAAGCAAACTGCGATAAAGCGCTAGCAGAAGCAGAAGGACAACAAGCCTTAATCGAAGCAGAAAATGCCTTGAGTGACTCCAAACTTACTGCTAAAATTATTACAGCGATTTGGCCTGAATTAGTGGAAAAATTGCCAGAAATTATGAAAGCCCTAGCGCCCCAACCGGGAATTTTGGGAGATACCCGAATTTATGCGTTTCCGGGTGCGAATGGAAACAATGGAAATGGTGCTGGCGATATTAATAAATTGCTATTTTCTACCAGCGGTTTATCCCTCATTAACACTTTGCTAGAAGAAGGTAAATTAGGCACTGTAATTAGTCAAGTTAGCCAGATGATTCGCAGCAATGGAACTATGCCTACAGATACGGTAAAGGAGGAGATGCCTTCAGCCATACCAGCAGTAGAGCCAAAACCTCAACCCTTAGTAAAACAACAACCTCCTACTACACCAGTTTCAAAAACATTGTCTTGAAAGCTAGAGAAATTGTCTAATTTTATGAGTAACACTCCCTGTATTACTCGTAATATGAACGAGCTTAATGAACTATACCCTTTATCAAAGGAGTGAACTACATTTGATGTTCTTCCCACTCCCCACTCCCCATACCCCCCTCTAAATTTGATACCCTAGCTTAAATAGTCTTGGGAACGAATAACAAAAGCGTGGATATTCAAATTGGGCGAGGTAAAATAGCTCGCAGAGCCTATGGCATCGATGAAATCGCACTAGTCCCCGGACAACGAACCCTAGACCCTAGCTTGGCAGACACTCGCTGGACTTTAGGGGGCATTGAGCGGGAAATTCCAATCATCGCCAGCGCCATGGATGGGGTGGTAGATGTGCAAATGGCTGTACTCCTGTCCCAGATGGGAGCATTGGGAGTTCTTAACTTAGAGGGGATTCAAACTCGTTATCCCGATCCAGTACCCATTCTGGAGCGAATCACGGCGGTCGGCAAGTCTGAGTTTGTTAACCTGATGCAAGAACTCTATGCTGAACCGATTAAGCCAGAATTAATTACTCAGCGGATTCGAGAAATCAAAGATAAAGGTGGCATTGCCGCAGTCAGTCTCACACCCGCAGGTGCAGCAAAATACGGTGAAGTCGTGGCGGCGGCGGGTGCAGATTTAATTTTTGTGCAGGCGACGGTAGTTTCCACAGCGCACCTCTCACCAGAGTCTGTAACTCCTCTGGATTTGGTACAGTTCTGCCAGGAAATGCCCATGCCCGTAATTTTGGGGAATTGTGTGACTTACGACGTGACACTGAACTTGATGAAAGCTGGCGCTGCTGCCGTATTGGTGGGTATTGGTCCTGGTGCAGCTTGTACCTCCCGTGGGGTTTTGGGTGTAGGGGTTCCCCAAGCGACGGCAGTAGCTGACTGTGCGGCCGCTCGTGAGGATTACTATCAAGAAACAGGCAACTATATCCCTGTCATTGCTGATGGTGGCTTAATTACAGGGGGTGATATCTGTAAATGTATCGCTTGTGGTGCCGATGCCGTCATGATTGGTTCCCCCCTTGCCCGCGCTAAAGAAGCACCAGGACGCGGGTTTCATTGGGGTATGGCAACTCCTAGTCCAGTTCTGCCTAGGGGGACGCGCATTCAGGTGGGTAGCACGGGTACATTAGCCCAAATTCTCACAGGCCCTGCTCAATTAGATGATGGCACTCACAACCTCTTGGGAGCCTTAAAAACTAGTATGGGGACATTGGGCGCGAAAAATATTAAAGAAATGCAACAGGTTGAAGTGGTGATTGCTCCCTCTCTGCTAACTGAAGGAAAAGTTTACCAGAAAGCCCAGCAGTTAGGTATGGGGAAATAAGTCCTCTCTGTCGGCGGATCTATACCTCTCAACAGAATCTTAAAAATTTCCGGACACTCTTAAGGATTACTGGAAAAACCAATCCCGTCGCATACAATAGAGAAAGCGGAGACGCATGTTTCCGTTCACTCCTCACACCACACTCCGCCCGGACTTTGTTCGGGCGGTTCCTTATAGATACTGTAGATACTTTAGATACTTTTTTAAGCGCAGAAACGGCGTTTTCGCTGTGGTAAAATCTACCTAGTTAGATTAAAACAGTACACGCAAGGATTTCCAGGCATGTCAACAGCCCTACAAGTTACAGACGCCAGTTTTAAGCAAGACGTACTTGACAGTGAAATTCCCGTCTTAGTTGATTTTTGGGCTCCCTGGTGTGGTCCGTGTCGGATGGTTGCACCCGTTGTTGATGAAATTGCAACGCAGTACGAAGGACAGGTGAAGGTTGTTAAGCTCAACACCGATGAGAATCCTAACGTAGCAAGTCAGTACGGTATCCGCAGCATCCCGACATTGATGATTTTTAAAGGGGGGCAAAGAGTTGATATGGTAGTGGGCGCAGTTCCCAAAACTACCTTGGCAAATACCCTAGAAAAATACCTCTGAGCGATCGCTAGGGGGTAACGGTTAGCCTCATAGAACTAGTGCATCTCGGCAAAAGTTTGTAACCCCCTTACCCTAAATGGGGAAATCCTGATCCAGGAACGGTTTAATGGGTAACTTATTTCTGCCACGCTGCACTAGGTGTGCGGGTGAAATAAATATCTACAGCTATACACTCATCCAGGAAAAGCTCTTGTCTGTGATCACCAGCTAAGTACCTGGACAGAAATATTTACACACATATATTTTTGTAAGTCTCACAGGGACTGAATTTCAGAGTCTATTCTGTGTAATTAATTTTGTCCAACTACTTAACTCTGCTCTTCCTCAGCGTTATGGACATCCACTTCGTCTCAATCAACAATTTAGCTCATGTCGGCTTGAAGGGGTAAGGGGGAGATGTTTGATGAGGGGCAATTAGGCGGACATGATATTAGAGTCAGTCGGAGTCAAACCAATCACCCCCTACATTCCTGGTGCTTGTACACCATACCCGGTTTGCGATCGCCCAAGCTTTCCCCTCATTAACCGTTTGTAAAAACCTACCCAAATCTGGACACAACTAGAAATAGCTACCCAGAGTAACAAACGTGCAGGTTAAGGGTCAAAAGTTACGGGATTAGCTCTTGTAACCGACCGTAACGAGGTAATTTGGGGAATGGAGTTTTAATTCATTCCTTGAGGATACCGATATTCAATAGGCAATAAATAAACGCCATGAATGATATCTTTACAGTTAAATGACACCCAACTCTTCAAGATCACTTCGTTTGATAAACTCGTATGGGTCGATCAATCCCTTTAAAACGATAATCTCCCATCTCCTCCAAACCTTGCTTTTGCCTCAGCATTTGATAAGTCGCTTCACTCACAACACATCCACCCGGCGGACAAATAGCTTCCATGCGAGACGCTAAATTAATGGTTCCTCCCAATGCCGTATAATCAACTCGTTGAGAACTACCAACATCTCCAATGACCGCCTTTCCACTATTAACCGCAATCCGTAATTGTAGCGGTTCACTCAAAATCTTATTCGTATTCAAACGCTCTAAACGAGTTAACATTCCCTTAGCCGCCACAACGGCGCGATCGGCATGATCTTTTTGCGGTTCAGGAGCGCCAAAAAACGCCATGATGCAATCTCCAATATACTTATCTAATGTGCCACCAACGGCAAACACTTCTTGCAACATTTCCTCAAATAAATGATTGAGTAATTGAGCAATTTCTACCGGAGTTAAGCGTTCTGAAAGAGCAGTAAAACCCACAATATCAGCAAAAAGAATACTAATTTCACCCTCTTCAGGAGGTAAACGCCCCTCTGGTAATGCTCCTACAGAAATGAGTTGCTGTACAACCGCTGGAGAGTGATAGCGTTCTAATTTTTGCCGAATCATTTCTTCATTTTTGAGCTTCTGTGTCAACAGCCAACGTTGAACACTCGAAGCAACCAAATTCGCTAACGTTGAAAAAAAGCTCAAATCATCCTCTCCTTCCTTCGTCCAACGGTTTGACGAATGATGAGCATCAGCATAAAGCACACCAACCACTTTATTTTCATCCCACAACGGCACACCCATCGCGCTGCGAATGCCTTTAAATAAAATACTTTGTTGCCCTTCAAAACGCTCATCCATCTGAGCATCAGCCGTTTGAATAGCGACTTTTTCGGTAAACACTTTTTGACAAATTGTACGGCTAATCCAACTGCCATCCGGTGTCAAATTCTGTTGTTGAGCAGCATTTCTAGCGGCTGCATTCAATAATTCAAGTTGCCCTGTTCCCTTAAAATCGAGTAATAATGCCAAGCGATCAATACTATTAAGATAACGAAAAACCACTTCCTGAACTTGGGAAAAAATCTCTTCTATGGATTCAGCCCCACTCAAATTCTTAGCAATTTCTACTAAATCTTTCAAACGCGCGATCGCTTTTTCTTTATTACTCGCTTCGTCATCCAAGTCATTCGCTTGCATCCATCGCTGTTGCAGTTCTTTGACATTGCGAAGGATCGTCGTTCCCGAAGGTAAAGATTGCAGTTGTACCGTATCAACTTGAACGGGATCGGTCAATAGCACAAACAGGCTAATATCCCCTAACCAAATCACGTCCCCATTATTGACCATTTGGGGAGAGAGAACAGGGCGTTCATTTAAGAGTGTCCCATTTTTACTACCCATGTCCTCAATCATCCATGCCCCAGTCGCTGTTTTCAAAAAACGGGCATGGTATCGGGAAATTCCCTCAAACGGCAAGTTTAAGTCACATTCCGGCAATCGACCAATCATAAATTCATCCCGATTTACCGTAACCATTCGTTCTGTATTTCCCTCGTGTAGGCGCAGTTTGAGTTCAGCCATAACTCCGATACCTCCTGGCAGAGAACAAGACGTGTAAGAAATCTTGAAGCAAAGGGATCTTCCTTTGGTCAAACCTCACCTTTCTACCAGGTTAGGATATTGTCTGCGTTAGCGGAAAGGGTAATTAGGGAATGGGGAGTGGGGAGATGGGGGG
>DNGI01000453.1:0-7004 GCA_003486645.1 Cyanobacteria bacterium UBA11370
CGGAAACCCTGCTCATCTCGGTCATCCTGCTGGGAGAAGAAAGCCTTCATAGTGCCGTGGGAGTGGCACTCAATGAGTGCGCGTCTGTATTGCTCCCCGGTGGTTTCATTCGGTGTGACACAAGCCACATCTTGAGCTTGACTAGGAATAGACAATTGCCAATGGTCTTGTTCCCAATTCAGGTAGAACAGGATTTCTGCCGTTTGTGCCATTGCTGCGCTAACTAGTTCCTCAACCAGTGGGCGTGGAACGCGAGGAGCTTCCATATTAAAGTAAGGCTTCATCGAAGGTAGCCCTCGAATAGGGCAGTAAGCTAAGGGAAATTGCACCAAAAGCCCCGATTTGGCGGCACGAATGAAAACCCCATTCCCAGCAAGGATAAATTCGTAGGAATGAGAGGGAGGTGGTAGTTCTTGAGTTATGATTCTGTAGGCAATACCGGGTTTCATCACCAGCTATACCTCGGATAAATGATTTGTTCGATAACCTGCTCAAGATTGCTGCGATATTGATTTAAGTCTTTGATGGGATAGTGTTTCAGCTTTTTTGTTACGATTTGTGAAAGCTTTGCCTTAATGTCATCGGGATATGCTTTCGACTTTCCTGACCCTAAATGGGAGTTGAAATTGGAGGTGATAAACATCTTCCAGGCACTATCAATTTCTTCAGGGGTGCAAGCGGGTGGTACAGTTGAGCCGAAGCAGATTCGCCCGTCTGGATACACATTCGGTAGGGGTGCAGTAAATACTTCAGCTTCGGGGTTGAAGGAGGATTCAGAAATGCAAAAGATGTAATATTGGAAGCCGTATCCCAGGAAAACTAACCCCGGAAGCGGAATGGAAAGAGAGTTTGAGTCTTGAAAGGAGAGGGTATGCCGACTTGGTGGAACAAATTTCACAACCCAGTTCCCTGACTTCCCGATACCCCAACGCACAATGCCTGTCTTTAGCCAACCGCTGTCGATAGGTTCATGGCTGAAAGCGGCTTTAACGCTGTTGGAGGAGACAAGTTTGTAGTGATGAACACCTTTTTCCATCCAGTGCAATAGCAGTTGACCGGGGAGAAATAACAGTTCTCCTTTAATCTCGTTTAACGGGCGAGGGGCAGTGCTAAGGATTTCGGCAAGGGTTTGACCAGTGAGAGCTTCCATAGATTGACCACTTGAGTAAAGTTAGTAATTGGGTCGTCCTCTAACCACATGAGAAAGTTGTTAATTTTGGTTAGCATGGCATCAGCTTCTTGCCAATGTTGAGTCCAGAAATTAATATTTGCAACTGACCAAGAGCGGTCAGATTCACAGATATACTCTGGATCATGACAATCCAAGAAGATATTTCCTGTGTTTTGAGAGAGCATTTCAATTGCTAAGGCTGCCCCTGTTTTATGACGAGGGAACTTTTAGTGATTTGATAGTAACGAATAGCTCCTCGTTTACCAAAGATACAGCATTTTCGAGGTAAATGAGGTACATTAAATACCAGTGCACAGACGCAACACTATCAGAATACTGCGAGTATTTTGGAGAACAATATCAAGTTTGGGTATGTGCAAGTGTCATGTGCGGTGCATTACAAAAACAAGGACTAACACGAAAAAAAAGACTTTACGTAGTAGCCAAGGGAAAACAGAAAGAGTCCAAAAACTGAGAATGGAGTATTGGGAGAAAGTAAAGAACATAGACCCAGAAGACTTGGTTTTTATTGGGGAACCGGATTTTCAAAGTCCCCCAGAATTGGGGGATTTAGGGGGCGAGATCACCTCGAAAGACAAACCAGAAGACTTGTGTGTAGACCGTAACCGTAGCCTTACCAAGGGGAAAACAAGAACTAAAGATTAGAGAACAATGAAGATTGGAATTATTGGCAGTGGCAACATGGGGCGATCGCTCGGCATTTTGTGGGCAGAGCAAGGACATCAAGTGTTTTTTGGCTCCCGTGATGCGGCGAAAGGTCAAGCTGTAGCAGAAGTGGCAGGACATGCAACCAAAGGAGGCACTAACGACGAAGCCGTTGCTTTTGCCGACGTAATTTTGTGGACGGCACGCGGCATCCTGCCGTCTAACTTACTCTCAAAGCCGGAAGCGCTAAATGGAAAAATCATCATTGATTGTAATAACGGGGACATTCCAGAGGGATTTGAATATCCGGCGATTATCGAATCTCTGGCTGAAAAACTGGCAAAAGATGTGCCGAGTGCGCGTGTAGTCAAAGCCTTCAATACGATGGCACAAGAAGTGTTTGAGTTAGCACCTGAACCCCTTAGAAATTACAACGTTTCTGTTTTTGTTGCTGGGGATGATGAGCTAGCTAAAAAAACGGTAATGCAGCTTGCTGAAGAGATTGGTTTTGTGCCAGTCGATTCTGGGAATTTACGCAATGCTCGACTCATTGAAGGATTAGCTGATTTCATTCGGTTCATCATTATTGGTCAGCATAAAGGAGGTTACGCCACGATTTCAGTCAATGTCTTGCCTGCTGCTGAGACACAACGCTTAGGCGGACGGCAAGCGTCAAGTTTGAAGTAAAAGGAGTTTTTTCAGATGGTAACAACAACTCGCATTTATCAATTTCATCAGTATGGTAATCCAGAAGTTTTGCAACTAGATACGGTTCCTCTACCTGAACCAATCTCTGGGGAAGTGCGCGTTCGAGTGCAGGCAATGAGCTTGAACCGTGCTGATTCAAGAAAGATTGTTGTCACAATTTAACGAAAATAAGGCAGAGGGCAAAGGGCAGAAGGAGTAATAAAAGTTTTCATTGTTTGATGGCGTTGAAATTGGAGCGATCAGAGGATAAACATCATGAAAATTGGCATTATTGGCTCAGGAAACATTGGCGGTACGTTGGGGCGGCATTGGGCAAAAGCGGGGCATGAGGTGATGTTCAGCTCCAGAAATCCGGAGGAACTCAAGCCAATGGCAGCAGAGGCAGGCGCTCAAACCGGAAGCGTTGAAGCCGCAGCAGCATTTGGGGAGGTGATTTTGCTGGCAATTCCGTTTGGCAAAATTCCTGAGTTGGCACAGCAGATTGGACGATTGGACGACAAAATTCTGATTGATGCCACGAATCCTTACCCGCAACGCGATGGTGATGTCGCTCAACAAGTAATCGATGATGAGTCACAAACGGCTACAGGCTACGTCGCCAGTCAGTTTCCGGGTGCTCAGACAGTTAAAGCGTTCAATTCTATCTACTTCAAAGTACTGGAAGATAAGGCATTTAGAGCTGGTGATGAACGTATTGCAGTGCAGCTTTGTGGAGATGATCCGCAGGCAAAGCAGACGGTGAAGCAACTGATCGAAGACATCGGTTTTGCGCCTCAAGATATTGGCGATCTGAACAGTGGCACTATCTTTGAACCGAATGCACCACTTTACAACAAGAATCTCAAGATTGGTGAAGCGGAAACACTCTTGCAGCAACTCTCTGTTTGAACCATTTCAGCAGGGAAATAGCATGAAAAATGAGGATAAACTTTGATGACTCACGCCAAACCCGTTGTCTTGATTCTCGGTGCAACAGGTCGCACTGGATCTCACCTTGTCAATCTTTTGGAACTGGAATCCGATCGCCTCGAAATTCGTGTTGCCATTCGTAAACCTGAACAGGCAGAACAATTCTTGAAGCGCGGCATTAAAACCGTGTTTCTTGACTTAGATGACCTCTCAACTTACGAGGATGCACTTCAAGGTGTCCATCGCCTATTCATGGTGACGGGCTACACGGTGGATATGCTGAATCAGGGTAAGAATCTCACGGATGCTGCCAAAGATGCAGGTGTTGAATACATCGTCCATGTGGGTACATTTCATCAACCGGGTCGCCCTCAAGCTAAACTAATTCGTCACTACATTTGGCATCAATTAATCGAGACTTACATCGAAGCCAGCGGCATCAGTTGGACTCATCTTTGCCCCAACGCCTTCATGCAAAACTTCTTTGGTGCAGTGCAGGATGGCAAACTGCGGATGTTTTTCGGACAAGAACGAGTCGGGCTAGTGGATTGTTTCGATCTAGCTCGTGTGGCAGCAGCGGCATTACGTGAACCCGCCAAACATTCAGGACAACGCTATTTCTTGAGTGTTGAAGCACTTACCATGCCCGAAGCGGCACAAATTCTTTCGGAAGAATTGGGAAAAGCGATCGCCTACGAGCCGTTGCCAGCCTCCGATTTACGCAAACTCCCAATCGGTCAAACAATGGAATCTGCTTACTTCGAGTGCATTGTCCGTCAAATGGAATTACTCCAAGCCGGACAACTTCCCGACTTCGCTGACACGTATGACAATATTCCGCAAATTAGTGGTCAGTCACCTATCTCATTCCGTGAATTCGTCCGCAAAAACCTTGCTGAGTTTAAGTAGCGTGAATCGTTTCATAATTTACAACACTAGGAAATACTAATGATTAAGTTTGTGTATTGCATTCGGAAACGGGCTGATTTGACAGATGAGGAATTTCGCAATTTCTGGCGAGATAGGCATGGCCCATTTATTCGTAGTCTTGCTAAAACGCTTCGCGCTACGAAGTATATTCAAAGCCATACGTTAAACACTTTTGTCAATGCGGAAATTGTCAAGTCACGCGGTCTAGATTCTCCCCCTTACGATGGCATTACCGAGATTTGGTGGGAAAGTATGGAAGACTTTTTAGCTGCCGTCAGTACGCCTGAAGGTCAAGAAGCCGCAAGGCAGTACATCACCGATCCAAAAGTTGGTGAGGTAAATTTTGTTGACTTCTCTCAATCTCGCGCTTTTTTGACCGAGGAGCATACGGTCTTTGATTTCTCTTTAGAGGTTGTTTGAGTCGAACTGCATCCTTATTTATCGCATCTTGTGATTGCAATGAAAGGCGGCATTAGTAAAAAGGAAAGCCATTATGACAGAAATCACCACTAGACCGCCTTCTCAAAATGAGTATTCTCTAATACAGAGTCTCTATAAGGAGCTGTATGAATTTCTTGATTCATCACCTCCGCCTGTAGAATGGGTCAATTACGTCTATGAACAGTCGATATCAGGAGAGCGTAACTATTGGCTTGCTCTGCTTGACAGCAATGTTGTAGGATTTGTTGATTTCAAGGTCATACCATTTCACCAGGGTTCAGAGCAGAAGTTTGCCAGAATATTCGATTTTTTCATTAGACCATCAGTTCAACGGTGTGGATACGGGACGCAGCTAGCTCGTAAGGTCATTAGTTCAGCGAACGAACAGGGAGCAATTAACATTGAGATAAACGTTTTACCTGATAACAAACCAGCTCTCGATTTTTGGAAAAGTATTGGTTTCAGCCTTCATCTTTATGCTCTTCAAATGAACCTATAGATAAGTAATACATTCATGAATGGAAGAAGCATATGGCTAAAGTTCACCTGCGTAAAATTACACGAGATAATCTGAGAGAGTGTCTTGCTCTCCAGGTAGATGATTGGCAGAAATGTTTAGTTGCTACAACCGCTCAATCATTAGCAGAAGCCTATGTTAATTCCAATCTTTTTCCTTTTGCTGTCTATGAGGCTTTTGCCTGTGGTTATGAACAACCAGAAGTGCCGATGGTTGGATTTACGATGTATGAGATTGTTGCTGGTGTGGGATTTATCATGCGTCTGATGATTGACCGCAAACATCAGCGTAGAGGGTATGGACGAGCAACAATGCTAGAGGTGATTCGCCGCCTCAAACTATGTCCTGATATCGAACAGGCAAAAGATGTTTTTCCGGTTGCGAAACGAGTTCTGCTGACAGCCTATGCAGACACGGATGCTGCGATTGAGTCGATTAATAGTGCCCGACTGGATTACTACTTGCTCAAGCCTTGGGACCCACCCGAAGAGCGGCTCTATCCCGTTTTAGATGATTTGTTGGATGACTGGATAGCAGCATTCCGTCCAACCCTTTGAAGGCATTCGCGTCGTGGGTAATCGCTGGTCGCCTTTTTCGCATCAGGTGAAAGACTTCCTGGCGCGGAACCAGATTCCTTACCAGTGGTTGGATATTGAACTAGAGCCAGAGGCGGCAAAACTCGTGGAATACGCGGAAGCCGATGGCAGGCAGCACTTGCCCTTGGTTCTGTTTCCCGATGGTTCCCGACTCATTCAACCTTCTAATTTAGCGATCGCAGAAAAGATTGGACTGAGAACCCAAGCAGAGCGCCCTTTTTACGATCTGGCGATCGTGGGGGGTGGGCCTGCGGGATTGGCAGCAGCCGTCTATGGCGCGTCTGAGGGATTGAGTACCGTCTTGATTGAGCGAGAGGCACCGGGCGGACAGGCAGGCTCCAGTTCCCGTATTGAGAACTATCTGGGGTTTCCTGTAGGCTTAAGTGGCAGCGATTTGGCGCGACGAGCTGTCACCCAAGCACGGCGATTTGGGGTAGAGATTCTCACCCCTCAAGAAGTTAAAGGAGTGCGGCTGCAAGACCCCTACCGGGTTTTGCAATTGGCGGACGGTAGCGAGATTAGCTGTCATGCCCTCCTCGTGGCAACGGGCGTTTCCTACCGCTGGCTCAATGTGCCAGGAGCCGATAAGCTGACTGGGGCAGGTGTCTACTACGGTGCCGCCATGACCGAAGCGATCGCTTGTAGCAATGAAGAGGTTTACCTAGTAGGTGGGGCAAACTCCGCTGGACAGGCAGCCATGCACTTCTCTAAATATGCCAGCAAAGTAACCATGCTGGTGCGGGGAGAGTCGCTGACTAGCAGTATGTCTCAGTATCTGATTGACCAGATTGCCGCAACCGAAAACATCCAAGTTTGCACCTGTTGCAGTGTCGTGGAAGTGAAAGGGGACGAACACCTGGAAGCCATCGTGATTGCTCATGCCAAAACTGGAGAAATCAATACGGTACCTGCGCGATCGCTGTTCATCTTCATCGGTGCCAGTCCCAAAACCGATTGGTTGGATGGCGCGATCGAACTTCTTTGGTGAAATTCCAACCCTGACTGATGAACCTGTACTGGTGACGATGCGGGCAGCAACAGACTAGACCTCTTGCGAAAGTCGATT
>DNGI01000453.1:7231-15222 GCA_003486645.1 Cyanobacteria bacterium UBA11370
AAAGTCGATTTTGGCAACGTAAAACTAATACATTGAGGAGTCCGATTTCCCATTTATGCAAGAGGTCTATGGTTTACGCGGAGCGGAACGAATTTCAGAACTGGTGCAGGCAATGAAATTTTACTCTTACCTGGATCAGGGCATTCAGCAAGAGGTAAATCTGCATCAAGGGTTAGAAGATACCTTGCGATTGTTTGCTCACAAACTCAAGTACGGCATCCAGGTTCAACGCAATTACGATCAACAGATTCCGAAAATCCTTGCCTATGGCAGTGAACTCAATCAAGTGTGGACAAACTTAATTGATAATGCGATCGATGCTATGGATGGCAAGGGACTGCTGGAAATTACGACTGGGCAGTGCGATCGCTTTGTCCGAGTTGACATCACTGACTCGGGTAGCGGTATTCCGCCTGACATTCAAACGCGCATTTTTGAACCCTTCTTCACCACCAAATCAGTCGGGCACGGGTCAGGGCTAGGATTGGAAACCGCTCGACGGATTGTGGAGAATCGCCACCACGGAACGATTTCCTTTGAGTCGAATCCGGGCAGAACCTGTTTCACTATTTGCTTACCCTTACCGAATCGATAAGCGATCGCCATCATGGAGACAAGGGAATTGATGGCATTTATATTAATCATAATGAAGAATGTATAGACATTTTTCAGTCTAAGATTGTTCAAAGTTCAACAAAAACCTTGGGGGATACTCAACTTAAAGAATTTATCGGAAGTTTAAGCCAATTAGAAACAGAACAAGGAATAGAATCTATTATAAAATCAACGGGCAATGCACAACTAAAAAACTTACTCGTCGAAAATAGAGATTTATTGGTATCATCTAGTTATTTAATACGTGGAATTTTCGTTACTAACGCTAATAAAGATGCTAATGCCGAGAGTTTACTAAATGCTATTTCTCCAGCATCTAAGTTAAGGATTTGGGATAAATCTTTGATTACTCAGATGTATGTGCCAAGTGAGAAAGCTATTAAAGCGACATCTGAGTTATCTTTTGATGTTTTCGGTTTGGACTATGCTGAGTACAACGTTGCCAATAGTGCCAAAGTTGTAATAGCGCCTCTATCTGCAACAGATTTAGTCCAGATGGAGGGTATACAGAACCAACAAATTTTTGATTTAAATCTGAGAAAAGGCTTAGGAAATACAAAAGTCAATAAGGATATATCTAAAAGTATAGAAAATCAATCTGAGCATGGTCAATTTTTACTTTACCATAATGGAATAACTGTTATCTGTAATACAGTTGATACATCAGAAGAAGGAAAAATAAAAATTCGAGATTATGCTGTAGTTAACGGATGCCAAACTTTGTCATGCCTCTATGCAAAAAGAAATAAAGTGACGAATGATTTAAGAGTGCTGACCCGTTTAATTGAGATAAAACCTGACTCGGAGCTTATACCTAAGATTACTTATAACAGCAATAATCAAAATGGTATTAAAGTAAGGGATTTTAGGTCAAACACTCAAACTCAGGTAAGATTACAAAAAGAAATTGCTCAACATTATCCACAATATTTTTATCGAATTAAGACTGGGGACGAACCAGGGCAGCGTACTGTAATAGATAATGAGGTTGCAGGACGGATTCTACTAGTCTTTGATTTAAAAGAGCCTTGGGCTGTTCAGAATACCAGCAAGATATTTGATGAGTGGCATCAGAGGATATTTGCTCGTCCAGAAGTGACTGGAGGCAGAATCGTTACCCTATTTAAGCTTTATACAGAAATACAGGAAAATCTGGATAAAATTAGACCAGAATTATTTAGTAAATATCAGATAACTCATTTTTTCCTCCTTTATCTGATTTCTGAAGTTCTTTCAAGTGATGAAGTTGGTATAGTTTTTTGCAAAAATCCAGAGAGTTTTTGTAAAAGTACTAGCCAAGAATCTCAGTTATTCGAGTGTATTGATATTCTCATGGCTGATTTGATAATTGATATTAATGCTGAATTTCAAGAAAGAGGAGGTGAAAATTTTGACTTTAAAAGAATATTTAAGTCTTCAAACTCGCTCCGAGCCTTAAAAAATGAGGTGCTTGCACCTTATCACAAGCTTGTTAGTCGCGGACGGGTCGAGTCATTTTCTCAGCTATGGGAGAAATTTTCATCTAGCTGATCGGACGAACTCGATAGGTTCTGATTCAACTCAACCAAGGAGAAAGTGTCATGAAAATGAGAAAACTGGGAAATCAAGGACTGGTTGTTTCAGAACTGGGACTAGGTTGCATGGGTATATCCGAGTTCTACGGCGATCGCGACGAGCAAGAAGCGATCGCCACTATTCATCACGCTCTTGACTTGGGTGTAAACTTGCTGGATACGGCGGATATGTACGGTCCCTTCACGAACGAGCAATTAGTGATACCATTTCACTAAAGTCCGGCTACAAATAGAGCCTCCAGAATAAAATCCCATCCGGTCACAGAAGCCATCACTTTTTTGCTCAGATTATTCAGGATTTTATTCACTTTAGCTCTTAGTTGCTCTAAGTTGTTAAATAAATCCCAGCTCATTTCTTTTTTGAGTTCCTCCCAAAACCGTTCGATTGGATTAACTTCTGGACAATGAGGTGGCTGAAACAGTAAGATTATATTGTCGGGAATACTCAAATAAAGCGCTTCGTGAAAAGAGGCATTATCTAACTGAATAATGTGAATATCTTTGGGAAACTCTTCAGAAAATAACTCTAAAAATTTCTCAAAGCAAACCGTGTCTAGATGGCAGAATTCCTAAAAAAAGCTCTCTCCACTTATAGGCTCCACCAAGCCGTACAGGTAAATTTTCTGGCGTTCCCACTGTACTAACCCTTGGGGCTTCACACCTTGAAGAGTAATGACTCTGCTAGAAATTGTTTTCATCCCAAACAGGGTTTCATCCTGACACCAGTACCGCAGCCATCTAAATGTTCTTCCCTGCTCTAAAATCTTCTTGACGATTGTCTTGACCTGTTCTGACAGTTTTTTTTTGAAGGTCTCTATCGCTCCCGAAAGGTTGTTTCTCGCTCTTTGGTCGCGGCACTTTTAATTTGGCTTTTAGCTGGTAGCGTACTGTTGCATGTACCACTTTATAGGACGCTGACACTCCCAACACGGCTTTCAACCATTTTTGCACTTCACCATAGCTTTCAAACCCTTCTGGGTCTTTTAATTCTTCCCGCAGCTTTTCTACTGCCCAGGAGGGAATCGATGGCGTTCTCCCTGGTCTGTTGTTTTCCTTTAATAGTTCACTCATACCACCATGACGGTATTGCCGTAACCATCCTTGCACTGTCACCCGGTGGCGGCCTAAGAGTACCGCTATATGTTCTACCGTTTCAGCTCCTCCTGTTTTCAGCAGGTACAAAGCTTTAACCCTCTATGCAGCCCTGAGCTGTTTTCTGTTGGGCTAGAAGGGTTTTCAGAGTTTCCCCTGATTCGGTAATATTGATTTTTACTACCCCAGACATCTCGTTATCAAGAATAAAACCTTCAAACTAAGTGTAGCCTCTTCAAAGTGAAATGGTATTAATGAGGCAGATAGTCTAGTTTTTATTGATCTGCCGCTATATGTGCATTTCTGGTGGGTGACCAAACGCCTGCTCACAGGTAGTTTTAAACCGCCAGAAGGCTGGCCTAACAACAGTCCAATATTGAAGAGTTCGATTAAAAGTTACCGCGCACTTTGGTTATGTCACAAGTATTTAACCCCAAGATATCGCCAGTACATCGAGCAAGCTCAAAATACCAAAACTGTTTATCACATTAGAGCGACTAAACAGATTGCACAATTTTTTGAATCGATTGAAAATAAGTCCAACTTTGAAGATGGTTTGCCAGCCTAACTCTAGAGTTAGTAAACAATTTCTGAGTCAGACTCTGTATTGGTATGAAAACCCCAGTAGTTCTCAGCAATACTTTCGGGGTTGTATTTGGAATCATTAGGACTCACAGTTCCACATACTGTGATAGTTCCAACACGAATGCCATCACTTTTTAATGCTTCAGCTAACATCTTGGCTAGGCTTCTGATGCCTGCTTTGCCAATGGAGAGAGAGGCAAAATCAGGACTGGGATACAGAGAAAATGCGCCGCCTGTAAACACAATGGTTCCCTGATTCTGTGCTTTCATTGCGGGCAGCACTGCTTGGGTTGCAATCAATGCTCCTGCAACATTGATCTTGAAATCATTTGTCAAGTTTTCCAAGGTTTCGTTAAGCACGTTCTCCATTTTTGGGACGGCTGCGTTGTAAATGAGTACTTCTGGATTACCTAACTGTTCCTGGATGCATGTAAATGCTGATTTCAATGATGATTCGTTTCCAGCATCCGCGATGAAACTATAAGCTTTGTAACCTTCGGCTTCTAAGCTGTCTTTGAAACCCTGAAGTTTAGCTTCATTGCGGGCAATCATAGCAATCGCAAATCCCTCTCTGGCAAACCGACGGGAAACCGCTAGCCCAATGCCATCTCCCATTCCCACAATTGTAAACAGCTTCGGCATAAATTAACACTCCATTTGGTAAACCTTGACGAGCCATCCAAGAGGCATTGCTCATGATTGAATCCAAGTCAAGAATGGCTACTCTACATTCAGGTTCTGACCTAGTAGTTAGATGGTCAGGGGCTATTACTTATTTCTTTGAACTTTATCAAAAACTATTCCACTAATGCAACAACATTGGATTTGTCTGCCAAACGACCGTCTTCCATGTAAACAATGCGATCGGCAATATCCAAAATCCGATTATCGTGCGTAACCAGCAAAATAGTACAGCCCTGTTCCTTTGCTAATTTCTGCATCAGTTCCACCACATCTCGACCTGATTTTTTATCCAGTGCTGCAGTAGGTTCGTCTGCCAGAACAATTTTAGGATGACTAACTAATGCACGCGCGATCGCAACTCGTTGCTTTTGTCCTCCCGACAGATTATCGGCGTAGTAATCGACACGATTTCCTAAACCAACTGTTTTGAGAATATTGGTAGCTATCTCATCCATATTTTGGTCTAGATACTGGTCGATAATCCTCCGTACCCGCGCACCAGCCAGACATGGACGTTCCACCACTCAGCCTTGTAAAAGTATGCGAGTCCAACGGTCAACACTTGGGCAACCAGGCAGAGATTGAAAAGTGAAGCTACGTAAGAAAACCAGAGCTGGCTCCAGTTTGTAGATGACTGTAGGCTATCAGAGCTAGAAGTTATGGTCATGCTATTGTCCTTTCGGTGAATCAGTAAAGGGGTGGCGATCTGCGCTTGGCAGTAGTGCTGACGCTCCTAACGTCGCTACCGCTTCGCTAACGCTATCGCAATTCATACCAAGTTGCGGTCAAAGATAGTAGATAGGAAAGACTTGGAGGACAAGGGGGACAAGGGGAAAGAAAGTACTACGTATGAATGCAACTTGGTATCACTTGCTGCAATGGATGAACAAGCTGAGTTAAAGCCAAGATAGTGCTGATTTCCTGGCTAATCTAGTCCTTGATCGGGTACACCTTGCAGCAACGATGATGACGAATACCTTGTAGCCTTTATTTGATGCGATCGCCCTCTGATCGATTGCCTCCGGCTGTCTTACTGCGATATCAACTGAAAAAGCTAACAGTGAATTTGAGCGGCACTAGATAGCCTTTACATCACACCGATAATCTCTGTTCCATCCGCTCCAAGAAGGTGTTAGATATCGTTCTGTGGACTGATCCTGAAGGTGAGTAGAAATAATTTCATAGGATTCTTTCAATTTACTGATCAACTCGTCATAGATCAACTTGTAATTTGCATTATCTTCAGCCAGCCCAAGTCTTTGATTAATACTTCTAAAAGTTTCTTTTCTTTTGGAATCGGATATCAGATGTGAGCTTAAAACACGAAAATCATACAGCACATAAAATGGAAGCACTATATCTGCAAAATCGGGGCGCTTCAGAACTTTCTCTATCCACTTTCCGAAAAGCTTCAAAGATCCAATACCTTTAAGCTCATCTTTGCTACACAAATCTTTAAGTTCTCTCTTGAAAAACTGTGTATCCAAGCTCTCAACCATAACTCTATTAAGAGCCTCTATAACTGATCCAGTGTGCTTTTCTTGCCAGAATATTGGTCTATCGAGATTCTCTATGACTTTACTGATCTCTCCTTCAAATGTATGAAGATACCCTTGCCTTTCTTTCTGACAGAGCTGATTAGTTTCTGACCTAGCATGGAATAGAGAATTCTCAGGCGAAGGATTTGAAAACTGTACCTCTATCTGTGATTCATAGAATTCTGAGTATAAATCATGGTCTGAATCGACATTCTCAGATCTAAGATAATGCTGCTCATTCAACGGCAATTTGTCAATGTCACCCAACCACATAATAACTTTTCGGTTCCTATTGATGCCAAAAGCAATATAAAATTCTGATTTTTTTCAAGAGTCCCATAAGTTTTAGAAAATAAATCTAGTCGATAATCAGGATGCTGAGAATACTTGTTTAAGACTGCAAGATTAAAGAAAACAGGCGTTAAAAAACCATCATCCCAAGGTCTTTGCAAGCCTGGTATATTTTCATAATCTCTATAGTCATAGAGAAAATCAACTTGCCCATACTCAAAGCGTCGATTGAAGTCTTGCCGAGGAGATAGCCTGACTACAGGCTTTCCAGATTCTTCAGCTTGTTCTAAAACAGTTGATAGTAATAATTTCGTTTTTTCAGGAAAGTAGTATTGAATGCAATGATCGCAACGTAATAGAGGAATATTTGACAAGTGTACTATTAAACGCTCGTGCGTCACTGTGTATCTGTCAAAGCAGAATTCTAGCCAGTCACCACAAATATCACAGTAGTGAGTTTGTACCTTTCCAAGCTGTAAATCAACCATCCTAGTTTCTGCAACTGATAGTTTGTAACATCTAACAATTGATTAGATAAACTTTTTTACTCCAATACTCTCACTTAGGGGAATTAGTGCGAGCGCTCATCGTAGTAGGTTGGGTTGACATAAGTAAACCCAACATTACTTCTATTCACAACCCTGACACTTCTGCTATTCTATTCCAGCCTTTGGAAAAGCGATCGCTGCATTAAGCAGTCTAAGAACTCTGGTCAATGTGCTGCGATCACCATTTTAGTACAATTGAACTATAATTAAGATAGGAATATGCTTTATAGCTTTTAGCCTAATGACTCTGTAAGCTGATGTATGCGAACATCTGGATATTGACTGCGGCATAGCAGATTGAAGGGGGTGATTATAGTGTTGTCATGCTTTAACATCGCGGATTACTTTATCTGGTTAGCCAACGAAACAGGCTCTTTCATTAGTAACCTGAAACTTCAAAAGCTTGTATATTACGCTCAGGCTTGGCATCTTGCACTGCATGGCACTCCCCTATTTCAGGAAGATTTTCAAGCATGGGTACATGGCCCGGTAATTCCTGAACTATATCAGAAGTACAAAGACTTTGGCTGGCAACCCATTTTAAAGGAAGCTAACCCAGAACTGCCTCCAGAGGTTCAGGAGTTTCTGGATGAGGTTGCACAAGAGTACTTTGCTTGTGATGCCTACGAACTGGAGCGGATGACTCATGTCGAAGCCCCTTGGAATCAGGCTAGAGGAAAGCTACCACCCGATGCACCTTCCGACGCAGTGATTAAAAAGGAGTGGATGAAGGAGTACTACGGCTCTCGTGTCGAAGAAGAAGATCAAGAAGACTGATGTTGCGAAAGGCAGCACATCAGGTATTCAATCAACGAAGCTGAAGCCACCTCAAGGCATCAGCTTTTCGTTTAAGTACTATCAGGACAGCCACAGTAAGTTTTCTTGTCATGGAAAAGAAGCAATCTATTGGCTGACACTGCTTGAGCGGTTGAAAGCTCTATGCAGTTTGACAGCCCAAGAGTTGTTAGTGAACCGTAGCAGTACTCTAAGATTTGACACTCCCCGCCCTAAAAGTGCGGGGATTCTTGGTTCAACAACTCACCATAACCTAGCAGGATTTCTCC
>DNGI01000452.1 GCA_003486645.1 Cyanobacteria bacterium UBA11370
ATTCGATGAGGTACAAATTTCTAGGTTTTAGGGAGTGGGGAGTGGGGAATAAGGATGATATAGTTATAGGCGATCGCTAAATTGACGGCGACGTAATCAGTGATTCCAAAGGCAACAAACCCGACGAATATGTCCGAAACAGTTGAACAATTCTCCTCTACATCAACCAAACCGCAAACATTGTTGACTCTGAAGATAGTCGAGTATTTATCTCTAGCTGGTTTTGTGGGTGCAGGCATTATTACTCTTGTGTTTCAAGACAGACAAATCTTGCCCATCTGGGTAGGTGCTTTATTGGCAATTTTTGTTTTTCTTGTTCTGCTCAATAAGCAACTGCTGAAGGACTATCAGCAGATCGCCAATCAATCTCAGATTGCTAAAAAAGCCGAACTCTATAATTATCTCTTGAGCAATAATACTCCTTCAGAAAATAATCCGATCATTCCGGCAAGGGAAAAAGCGTTACAGTATTGTCAGGAGTTGATTGACGATTATAAAAATACCAGAGCTACATCGAGAAATATTTACTATATTTCTCAAATTTCAACGATTATCCTATCTGGAGTAACACCAATTTTAGTATTGGTCGATAAATTAGAAACGAGTTCAGGTTGGATAAAATGGCTGCCTGTAATCTTTCCAGCGATTGCTTCTATTGTTGCTAGTATCGTTACTTCTTTTCCGTTTCAGGAGAATTGGATTGCTGCGAATACGGCGGTTGAATTGTTAGAAGCTGAACAAGAAAAATTTGTATTAGGAGTGACTCAAGCCTATCGTTGCTACGATATAACAGACGATGCCCAACGTCAACAAAAGGCAAAAGAAGCCGTGGAAAATTTTATCGTTCAAGTGAATAATATTCATTTGAAGCAAATCCAAGCTACGGGTGAAACAAAAGCAAACGAGGAAGCTACATCAGCCACTCAATCAGGTAAGTCAAACTAGAAGTAGAGTTATTGTTTGAGGGAAAGGGGTAAAGGGGAAGAATTAGTTTCGCGTTGCCAAAAGCGACTTTTGCACGAGGTCTATTAAACAATTCCCCACTCCCCATTCAAGACAAGGAAATAGAATTACGAACCTTCCTAACAGTATGGGGTAAGACCCCTACCAAAAGAGCGAAAGCCTCATCGGGTAATCTGGCGATCGTATCCCCGTCAAAAAAGCCCTCAAATTGCTCTATGATTTTCTGGGCACGTTTCAGGGGATCGGGATGTTCAGTAATTTGTTTCGTTAATCGCACCCACTGCCGTCGAATTAAATAAGCCCGCTGTCGATCATCGGGTGATTCTGGATAGATTAATTCCAGATTACCAACAGGTAGCACTTTCTGAGAATCGACATCAAACACTTCTCCTACTGCCGAACCCGGACCAGCAAATTCGGCGTGATAGCGTTTATACAGAATTAGACCATTCCTACGCCTAGGATTAACAATTAAGAGCTGTTTATCCTGTAACTGTTTCAGGATACTCTCTTCAGGTGAGTCTGTCATTTGATCTTCGCCGCAGTTGACGCTTTCCTGCCTCATACCACTAGAGATTGGAGAGGTAGTGCAACTTGTAGGGATCACAGGCACCTCCTCTTGTTCATAAAGAGCTGTCTGGCAACGGTTGTTATTTTCGCTATCCATCTCAACTCGTATCGCTTAATTTCAAGAGAGCAGGGATGCACCCAGCTTGAAAGCAAAACTGGCAAACTCAATTGGCGTTAGTTTTCGATGACATACAAGAAGAGAGGTTAACTGAACCCTCCATCTTCTAATTACCCTATCAAAAAACTTAAATCAGTATCATTCCTTGCTCGTTAACTATCTAGTACCCATTAGGAGTGACCAGTGAATAATGACGAATTGAGGGAACATCAGAACTTTTTCAGGGTTAGGACTGATTTTAGCAGGTCACTTGATTTTCGCCGTGCTGCACTGGTAATACCAAGTTGCAGTCAAAGATAGTAGATAGGGGGACTTGGGGGACTTGGGGGATTTGGGGGACAAGGGAGAAAGAAAGTACTACGTATGAACGCAACTCGGTATAACTTTATTTTATGGCATGGTGCTAGCGTAGAGTTCATCAAAAACCTCCGGGAGGAAAGGAAACCCCTGGTTTGAAACCAGGGCAGGAAAAACGACATGGTGGGCTTTAGCCCACAGTATCTGTGTATTGACGCAGCTTAGACTTTCGCTGTAAACTAGCGTCTATAGCGAGAGTTGTTTTATGTATCTGACGCAAAAGAACCAAATCAGAGAATTGAATCAGTCTGAATTTGTGGCTCTGCGCCAATTGTGCCGACTGAGTAAGAACCTCTACAATGTAGGTTTGTACACTGTGCGGCAATACTTTTTTCAGGAGCGTAAGCACTTGCGTTATGAGGGAGCCTACCATCTGTGCAAAACAAATGAGAACTATAAACTTCTCAATACAGATATTGCACAGCAAACACTGAAGGTAGTAGACCGAACTTTTAAAAGCTTTTACGGGTTGATAAGTGCCGTTAAAAGTGGAAGTTATCAACCCAAAGTGAAGCTTCCTAATTACCTGGATAAAGACGGGTATTTTCTGTTGATAATCCCAAGGATTGTTGTTAAAGATGGAAAGTTTCGGGTGCCCCTGTCCCCGGCTTTCAAAAAGCAATTTGGTGAAGTTTGGATTCCGTTCCCCAAAAGACTCAACATCAATCAAATCAAGGAAGTAAGAATTCACCCAAAATATAAGGCTAGATATTTTGAGGTTGAATTTATCAGCGAAGTAGAACCGGAACCCGTAGAAGTTAAAAGCGACAGGGCTATCAGTATTGATTTGGGAGTCGATAATCTCGCCGCTTGTGTTGATACCAATGGGGCATCCTTTCTGGTGGATGGTAAGCCAATCAAATCTATTAACCAGTGGTTCAACAAGCGTAACGCCCAACTGCAATCCATTAAGGATAAGCAAAGAATTAAGGGTATTACTAATCAACAAGTGAAACTCGCGGCAAAACGTAATAACCAAGTCAGAGATTACCTGAACAAGACAGCACGATTTATTATTAATCACTGCATCCAAAACCGTATTGCTAACTTGATTGTTGGGTACAATCCCGGCCTGAAACAAGAAATCAATATTGGTGGATGCAATAACCAAAACTTTGTCCAAATACCTTTTCACAGCTTGCGTTCTAAGTTGAAGGCAATGTGTGAGAGATACGGGTTGAACTATACTGAACAGGAAGAATCTTACACCAGCAAAGCCAGTGCGGTTGATGGTGATGAGATACCTATTTACAATGCCGACAATCCGAAAGCCTACCCGTTTTCCGGGTTACGGGTTAAACGTGGATTGTACAGGACAAAGGATGGACATTTGGTTAATAGTGATTTAAATGGTGCACTCAATATTGGCAGAAAAAGTAAGCACAAAGGTTTTAACCGAGTGTCTAGAGGGTCTTTGACCGCCCCAAGAAGGATTAATCTTCTTGAATTGGAGAAGTGGAGAAGGGTGGCTTTAGCCCCATTCGGAACAACTTCTTAGAATCTCTGTGGCTGTCTTCCCGGAGAGTGTCAAATCCTTTCCAGTTAATTAAGATGCTGTTGGATTTAAACGTCGTAATAAGTATTGAGTAAGGCTACTTTCTCGTTCAACGCTCTCTCGATCTCCCCATCTCTCCATTGTTTTCAAAATTCTCCGCCAGGATTCAAATGCTTGCGTAAGAACAGGCGCTTCGGATGGCGCAACAACCATGCCGTATAACTTGGCTCAACCTGATGCAATTGATATCCAGTCTTGAGATACAGTTGCCGTGCTTGATGGTTATTTTCTAGCACATGAAGATAAAGATCCTGAAAACCCCATTCCAGAGACTTGCGTTCACAAGCAAGCAGCAATTGTTGCGCTACTCCTTGTCTCCGGCAAGACTGTCTGACTGCCAGATTAGAGATGTAAGGATACTGGTGACAATGAGGTTGCCAGTAGGGAGAAGTTCGGAGAGCTATTTCAACTGTACCCACGAGTTGCTCACTCTCATCGCTGAGTGTTGAAGCAGCAACAACGGCGACTAAACAGGTGTAATGAGGTAGGGTAGAACGGAGTCGATTTCGCAAATCTTCGTAAATGCCTAACCGTAAAATGGGATAAGCCCAGCGCAGCAGTCCTGTGGGAGGGTGAAAGCTATCGGTTAGAATTTCCGCCAAGATGGTTAGATCCCGATCTTGAGCTGTACGGATGGTAAAGGAACACGCACTGCTCGCAACAGTATCCTGACCCGTGGGGGAAAATTCATAGGAGGTGAAAAAAGAGAAGCAGGGATTCACGATCGCAAAAACATTTTGATACAAAACAATCGAAAGTTCAAAGTGACTCAGCTAGTATGCCTTCAAGTGAGCTTGGGGCAATTGCGGAAAGAGCGGAAAGAGTTGATAGCGTCGGGTTTTCTCATCCATGAATTTTGAATGGCTTAACACCAGCTTGAGAAAAATCAGTTTTCTTGGGTAGGAGGTTTGGGCTGCTGCACCCTTGTCATCAAGCACCCTTAAATTACCATATATTATGAAGGAGCAGGGTTAGCTTGGGGCAATCAAGAACACCAGCAGCATGAGAATCAGTCTATAGCAGTTCTCAATTCGATGAGGTAATTTTTTCTGGGGAGTGGGGAGTGGGGAGT
>DNGI01000526.1 GCA_003486645.1 Cyanobacteria bacterium UBA11370
TTTAAATGCGTCTTAGCTTAGGGAGAGGGGGAGTTGGTGTGTTGTTTAACGCTACCTGTTGAGAAATGCCAAAATGGTGTGAGAAATTATAAGCTAATGTGCATGCAAATTATTTTCCTTGAAATTAGACTTGTTGGTCTGATTCGGGAACTCTTAACAAGCAACAATGTAAATCTGCAAATTTTAAGCCTAATCTTAACCTTGCCTTTACCGTGAAACGATACCCTTGGGAAGCATCACTCCTGAATTAAGACCTGGAAAACTGCATGTTGTCTCAAAAGCAAAAGATTCGTTTACTATCCCTAGCCTCAATTACTACGCTGACACTAGCCATAGCGTCTTGTAGTGGTAATCAATCTCCTAATTCTTCCGAACCTGAAGCCGAAGGCGGTAGTCCAAGTACTGAAACGGCTGCTAACTCTAATGCGACTGGTGAAGTCAAGGTAGATGGTTCTAGTACTGTATTTCCCATCTCCGAGGCGATGGCAGAAGAGTTTCAAAAAGCTAATTCTGGAATTAAAGTGACTGTCGGTGTGTCGGGTACGGGTGGCGGTTTCAAGAAGTTCTGTGCAGGTGAGACGGATATTTCTAATGCCTCTCGCCCCATTAAACAGGAAGAGATTGAACTGTGCAAGACGAATAACATTGAATATATTGAAGTGCCCATTTCTTTTGATGGACTTTCCGTTGTCGTGAACCCACAAAATACGTTTGCTAAGTGTCTGAAAGTTGATGAACTTAAAAAGATGTGGGAACCTGCGGCTGAAGGAAAAATTACGACTTGGAAGCAGATTCGTCCCGATTTTCCTGATCAAAAATTAGCGCTTTATGGTGCGGGTACTGACTCTGGAACTTACGATTATTTCACCGCCGCAACGGTAGGTGAGGAAGGTGAAAGCCGAGGTGATTATACGGCTAGTGAAGATGATAATGTTTTGGTACAGGGTGTTAGTGGTGATCCTGGCGGACTAGCTTTCTTTGGTTATTCCTATTATGTTGAAAACAAAGATAAGCTAAAACTGGTAGAAATTGATGATGGTGAGGGTTGCGTTGCTCCCAGTGAGCAAACGATTGCTGATGGCACGTATAAACCCCTATCGCGTCCAGAATTTATCTACGTTAAGAAGGAGTCACTCTCTCGTCCAGAAGTTAAGTCGTTTGTTGACTATCAACTCGATCCAGCTAATAAAGGCCTGATTGAAGAAGTTGGTGCAGTTCCTATTCCTGAAGAGATTGGAACTCTGATTAAGAAGCGCTTGAGTGATGGTAAGGTGGGTACAGTCTTCGGAGGCAAAGCAGCCGTTGGTGTGAATTTGAAAGATGTCCTAGAGAAAGAAAAGTAATTCTCCAGTGAGAATTATAGGTAAAGGTTCAGGGTTTAGACTTCACTAGAATGAACAATGAACCCTGAATAACTAACTAGGATTAATAATGTTTAATGGCTCATGGATAATATACCAACGGACATATCGGTTAGGACGTTATGTTTGGTGTTAAAGGCAACAGGCAACAGGCAACAGGCAACAGAAAAATGTCCTAACAATTGTGACGACTGCTATAACAGATAAAAAATCAACCCTATAGCAATTAGCAATTAGCAATTAGCAATGAACAATTAGCCATTAGCCATTAGCCATTAGCCATTAACCATTAGCCATTAGCCATTAGCCATTAGCCATTAGCCATTAGCCCTTTCTAAAAATGACCAATGAATTATGACAATCAACCCATCATCTTTAGATTTACCTGATTCTGAACTCTTTCGTCCTAAACGCCAGACAGCCAAGCGAGTAGAATTTATCGTAAAAACTATTTTTACTATTTTTGCGCTACTCTCAGTTGCGACGACGATTGGTATTGTACTGACTCTAATCTTTGAAACTATCGAGTTTTTCCGCCAAGTCCCTTTGTGGCGCTTCTTAACCGACACTAAATGGACACCTCGTTTTGCTAGCGCCCAATTTGGTATAATGGTATTGATTAGTGGTACAGTTCGCACCTCAGTCATTGCGCTGATTGTGGCTTTACCCCTTGGTCTGTTAGCTGCTATTTGTTTGAGTGAGTATGCCTCTTCTAAAGTGCGGCGCTGGCTTAAACCCGCTTTAGAAATTCTAGCTGGTATTCCTACAGTTGTTTTCGGTTATTTTGCTCTGTTGCTTGTTACCCCATTTTTGCAAAAGTTCATTCCTGGATTGCAGGGGTTTAATGCTTTAAGTGCAGGTTTAGTATTAGGAATAGCCATCATTCCGATTGTAGCTTCGTTGAGTGAAGATGCAATTTATGCTGTGCCTCGGAGTCTCCGAGAAGGCAGTTATGCACTAGGCGCAACTAAGCGTGAAACCATTATCAGTGTTGTGCTACCAGCGGCATTATCTGGTATTATCGCTTCGTTTGTGTTGGCGGTTTCTCGTGCGGTGGGAGAAACGATGATCTTAGCGATCGCGGCGGGACAAAATCCCCAATTGGGAATTAATCCTTTCGTGCCTGTAATGACAATGACGGCTTATATTGTACAAACAAGCAAAGGCGATACACCCGCAGGTTCATTAGAGTATATTACATTATTTGCTGTAGGGATGACCCTATTTCTAATAACGTTAGCACTCAATGTTTTTACGTTCTGGTTTGTCCGTCGCTTTCGGGAGAAATATGAATAATGGCTCAAGATATTCAACCTTTACCTCAAGATTCTTCCTCAGATGCACTGTTTAATCTTAAGCTACCCATTCGCTATAATTTGGATCGGATTTTTGCGATCGCAACCTGGATTGCTACGGCAGTTGGATTAGTCGTATTAGCCATTTTACTATTTGATATTCTGGCAGATGGCTTGCCCCGATTGAATTGGCAATTTATTACCAGTACCGCCTCTCGCCGTGCATCAGCGGCAGGAATTATAGTACCCTTGGTTGGCAGTATTTATCTGTTAGTCTTAGTAGCGATTATCTCTTTTCCTTTAGGAGTAGGGGCGGGAATTTTCCTCGAAGAATATGCTACAGATAATTTAGTAACTCGGATCATTGAAATCAATATTGCTAACCTAGCAGCGGTTCCTTCAATTATTTACGGATTGCTGGGATTAGGTGTGTTTGTACGCTGGATGCAACCGATTACAGGTGGACGGAGTATTCTAGCGGCGGCGTTAACATTGAGTTTGTTAATTTTGCCGATCATTATTGTGGCTACCCGCGAAGCGTTACGGACAGTGCCTGATAGTTTGCGTCAAGCAGGTTATGCTTTAGGGGCAACTCGATGGCAAGTGATTCGGGAGCAAATTTTTCCTCTCGCTTTACCGGGTATCTTAACAGGAACCATTCTGGCACTCTCACGCGCCATTGGCGAAACCGCACCTCTAATTGTGGTTGGTGCCTTAAGTTTCATTACCACTCTACCCACCGGATTACAAAGTTCATTTTCTGCATTACCCATTCAGATTTTCGACTGGGTATCTCGCCCTCAAACCGCTTTTCAACAGAATGCCGCCGCCGCTATTATTGTATTGCTGCTCGTGCTGTTACTCATGAACACAACAGCAATTATTTTGCGAAATAAATTCCAAAGTAATCGATAGCGATCAGGAGGTATCCGGAATAAAAATCTCAAAACCCAAAATTAATTCATACACCGTTCCTAATCCTACACTATTCAATTCCTAGACTATCGAATTTATGCGCTCCAATCAATTTACAGACTTTACAGCTTCCTCTAAGCCTGTATCTGAAACTATATTACGTACAGAAAATGCCTCCGTCTATTATGGCTCGTTTTTAGCCGTCCAAGATGTTTGTTTAGATATTCCAGTCAACAAAATTACCGCTTTTATTGGACCTTCCGGTTGTGGAAAAAGCACATTATTGAGGTGTTTTAACCGCTTAAATGACCTAATTCCCGGCGCACGAGTTGCGGGACGCATTACATTCCACGACGAAAATCTCTATGATAAAAAGTTCGACAATAAAATAGAAGAAGTTCGCCGCCGCATTGGCATGGTGTTTCAAAAACCAAACCCATTCCCCAAATCAATTTATGAAAATATTGCCTTTGGAGCGAGAATTAACGGCTATCAAGGTAATATGGATGAATTAGTTGAGTTGAGTTTGCGACAAGCGGCGCTGTGGGATGAAGTAAAAGATAAACTCAAACAAAGTGGTCTTTCCTTATCAGGTGGTCAACAACAGCGTTTGTGTATTGCTCGTGCTTTAGCTATTAAGCCCGAAGTAGTGCTAATGGATGAACCTTGTTCAGCTCTAGATCCAATTTCAACCCTTAAAGTTGAAGATTTAATGCACCAATTGAAAGAGCGCTACACTATTATTATTGTGACTCATAATATGCAGCAAGCAACGCGGGTAGCGGATATGACTGCATTTTTTAATGCCAGGGCAACGGAGAAGGGCGGGAAACAAGGTTACTTGGTGGAGTTTGATGAAACTGAGCAAATTTTCCAAAATCCTAAAGAAGAAGCAACCAGGGATTATGTAAGTGGACGATTTGGTTAATTTAATAGTTCTGTTAAATGATTGCTCCCTAAAAAAAGGGTGTGATGAGAGTGTTTGGCACAAAAAAAAGACAAAAAACCTGCCGTAGCTGAGTGGACAGATTGATGACTAAAAAAGTAATAACGTAAGTTGCTAGTGCAGCATGGCGGAAATAACTCATCACCTAAAATCTCTCCCTTATCCCCCTTGTCCCCCTTGTCCTCCTTGTCTCCCTTTTGCTCAGACGTGGTGACAAACTTCTGCCGTCCTGCACTAGTTATAAACCCAGGCATTGCTAATCGCTAATTGCTGATTGTTCATAGTTATCGTTTCTTTTGCTCGGTTTTTCCTCTCTTCTCAGTCTTCCATTACTCATTAGCCACTCTTGTGTCCTGACAAAATAACTAGCAACTTGGATTAATAGCCATAGCTGGAAAGGGACGTGTAAGCGAGTTTAGCCATAACTCGATTCAAGCTAAATCTCCTTAGCTTGGGTTTTAACTTGAGCTTGATATAAATTAAACCTGATCGCCACATCTGCCATTCCTTCTCCTAAAGAATTCGGCAATTGTCCGGAGATCCTGACGCAGAGTAAAAGACATCCTTAAATAAACTTGCGTGCCAACCGCTTCAGAAGTATCCTGAACCCTGATTGCTGCAAATTGGAGGATAACGATATGCTAGACAAGCCAGAAGCTCCCATTGAAGCCATTGATGCCAGAGAGATTCTCGACTCACGGGGTCGCCCTACTGTAGAAGCTGAAGTACGCCTGATTAGTGGTGCAGTGGGATTAGCGCAAGTCCCTAGCGGTGCGTCTACAGGGACATTTGAAGCGCACGAGTTGCGAGATGATGACTCCCATCGCTACGGGGGCAAAGGAGTACTCAAAGCCGTCCGGAATATTAAGGAGAAAATTACTCCAGAACTATTAAATATGGATGCCCTGGATCAGGCAACCATTGACGGAAAAATGATTTATCGGGACGGTTCCGCCAATAAAAAGGAATTGGGTGCAAATGCGATCCTCGCCGTTTCCCTAGCAAACGCTAAAGCGGCGGCGAATGAACTGGCACTTCCCCTCTATCGCTATCTGGGTGGGCCACTTTCTAATATTTTACCTGTGCCGTTAATGAACGTAATTAATGGTGGCGCTCATGCGGATAATAATGTGGACTTTCAGGAGTTCATGATTGTACCCGTAGGTGCTGATTCCTTTCGGGAAGCGTTACGTTGGGGGGCTGAAGTTTTTGCCGCACTCGCTAAAGTTTTGAAAGAGAAAAAGTTACTCACGGGTGTGGGTGATGAAGGGGGGTTTGCTCCTAATTTAGAATCCAATCAAGCCGCTTTAGAATTATTGATTGCGGCGATAGAAAAGGCGGGGTATAAACCAGGGGAACAAGTCGCTTTAGCAATGGATGTTGCGGCGAGTGAGTTTTATAAAGAGGGTCAATATATCTATGATGGATCATCTCATTCTCCCGGTGAGTTCATTGATTATTTAGCTGGGTTAGTTAGTCAATACCCGATTCTTTCTATCGAAGATGGATTACATGAGGAGGATTGGGATAATTGGAAATTACTCACGGAAAAGCTGGGTTCGCAGATTCAATTAGTTGGAGATGACTTGTTTGTTACTAACCCGACTAGACTGCAAAAAGGGATTAATTTAGCCGCAGGAAATGCGATTTTGATTAAGCTCAATCAGATCGGTTCGTTAACAGAAACTCTAGAAACAATTGATCTAGCAACTCGTAACGGGTTCCGTTCTGTAATTAGCCACCGTTCCGGGGAAACGGAAGATACAACCATTGCCGATTTAGCCGTTGCGACTCGTGCAGGGCAAATTAAAACGGGTTCTCTGTGTCGCAGTGAACGGGTTGCTAAATACAACCGCTTGTTGAGGATTGAGGATGAACTTGGCGATCGCGCCGTCTATGCTGGCAAAATTGGATTAGGGCCTAAATAGAGGGATGAGGTGTTAGGGGTTGGGTATTGTAGAACTCAATATCCAAAAACCTAACACCTAATACCAAGTTGCTACTCAAAGATACTAGACAAGGGAGATGAGGGAGACAAGGGAGACAAGGGAGATGAGGGAGACAAGGGAGACAAGGGAGACAAGGGAGACAAGGGGAAAGAATGTACTACGTATGAACGCAACTTGGTATTGTTTACAATAAAGCCTAATACTTAAGGTCTACAACGGTGGGAACTTTCACTCGATATAATTTGTCCAAGCCTATCAAACCCGTCGTCTTTTAAAAAAGTTAGAGTGCATGAGTAGCCGTAAGTTTTTCAATAAAATTGTTGCAACCGTTGCTATCAGTGGCATGATGCTTTCAATCATTGCTGATCTGGCTGGAGCAACCACACGGTTGAAGAATGGTGATACCCTTAATGGGTTCATCCAAACCACATCTCCTACCTTCCGCTATCGAAATGAATCGCTTCGGGATGCGCCGTTACAGATGGCTGCGGGACAGGAATATAGTTTTAATGCGCGACAAGGGGATACGATTCAAATTTCTGTTGAAGTTGAGGACGGTAGCACTCTTTTACCAACTTTAGTTCTGACTTCTTCACAAACGGGAAATCAAGTCGCCTACAATGATAAAACGAATTCTTTACGGTATCAAGTGCCTACAACTGGAGAATATAAACTGCTTGTTTTAGCTCAAAATAATACCAGAGGAAGATATAGTCTTTCTATTTCAGGAATGAGTCCAGAAACGGCTCAAAATCCTACAACCTCTCCCTCAACGCCAGCGACAGATCCCAGGCGACAACTGTTGCAAAGAGAGTATGGTTTGACAGTACTCGATAGCTGTCCTCCTGCAAGAAATTCCTTAGTTGTTGTCTCGTTTCCGGAAGGAAATCAAACCTATACTTACTGTGCAAATTCTAATCGCTTACTCCGTGCAGGAGAATACACCTATGATGCTACCAGGGATGAGTTAAAACCGGGAGTGCCTGTGGCTCAAATGCCATCAACTCAACCTTCCGATCCCAGGCGACAACTGCTACAAAATGAGTATGGTTTAACGGTTTTAGATAATTGTCCGGCGGTGAGAACGTCTTTAGTAGTTGCCTATTTTCCCGAATATGGTCAAACTTTTACTTACTGCGCTAATCCTAATCGCTTTATTAAAGCAGGAGAATATACTTATGATTTAAGAAGTGGTGAATTAAAACCGGGAACACCTACAGCTCAAACTCCATCCTCTCAAACTCCAGCTAACTCAACAACTGATGCTAGAAAACAAAAGTTACAAAATGATTTTGGATTGACGGTTTTAGATACCTGTCCAGCGTCAACTAGTTCTTTGGTTGTTATATCGTATCCAGAAGGGGGACAAACCTATCGGTATTGTGCGAATCCGAATCGGGTTTTTCTGGCTGGAGAATATACTTATAATGCGAGTACTCGGAATTTAGATCCGGTGAGTAAAGAAGAGCCATGTACGGTACGGATTGGGGGAATTTGTATTGTGAGATAGTTCGATAGCATTTCTGTGTGTGCTATAAAGAGCCGTTTGCTAGCTATGTAGAGGGTTTTCAAGGCTTAAAAGTGGCTTTAGCACAGGTTGAAAGACTTAAAATAACTTTGAATATTAGACTCTGGATTTAGTATGGGTACATTAGGTAGAGGCACCACAGAACAAGCAATAAAATCAAAAGAAATTCAGTCAGAATCTCCCTCTATTATCCTAGATGGGATATTTTTTTCTCAGTCACAAACTGGGATTGCTAGGTTATGGCATTCCTTATTGGAAGAATGGGCAGAAAGTGGTTTTTATAAGTATATTGTTGTTCTAGATCGCAATGATACCGCTCCCAAAATTTCTGGTATTCGATATCATAAGGTTCTCACTTCTAAGGATAACGGAAGTGATTATGAACGCCAAATTTTACAGTATGTCTGTGATCAAGAAGGGGCAGATTTATTTATTTCAACTTACTACACAACGCCTCTATCAACACCATCTGTGTTTATGGCGTATGATATGATTCCAGAGGTTTTGGGGTGGGATCTGAGACATACGATGTGGCAGAAAAAACATCAAGCTATTGAACACGCTGCTGCCTACATAGCAATTTCAGAAAATACAGCCCGCGATTTGGTTAAGTTTTTTCCAAATATCTCTCCAGATTCCATTACTGTAGCGCATTGTGGAGTTAAAAATAGTTTCAAACCCGCAAATCTTGAAGAAATTAATGGGTTTAAAACTAAGTATGGTATTTCAAAACCATATTTTATCTTGGTAGGTATAGGTGGTTATAAAAATTCTATTCTCTTCTTCCAGGCTTTTGCTAAACTCTTTAGTAAACAGGGTTTTGAAATTGTTTGCACAGGTAGTGGTTACGGTTACGTATTAGATGATAAGTTGAGAGCCTATACATCAGGTATTGTTGTTCATATGGTACAACTCAGTGATAAAGAATTGAGGTTAGCTTATTCAGGTGCTGTAGCTTTAGTTTATCCATCAAATTATGAAGGGTTTGGACTCCCTATTCTGGAAGCAATGGCTTGTGGTTGTCCCGTTATTACTTGCCCTAATGCTTCTATTCCAGAAGTAGGAGGAGAAAGCGTTTTATACGTAAATGATGAGGATGTTAATGGACTTGCTAATGCCCTTTGTGATGTCCAAAAGCCTGAACTTCGTAAATCATTAATTGAAGCAGGACTGAAACAAGCAAAAAAGTTCTCATGGTCAAAAATGGCGAGAATAGTTAGTTCTGCATTGATTGAAGCAACTCTTCTGCGGTTAAACCTCAAAGAAACTAATTTGATTATTTTTCCAGATTGGTGTCAACCAGAAGAGTTACTAATCTCAGATTTAGAACAAATGCTCAAGGCGATCGCGCTTCATCCGGATCACCGTCAGATTACACTACTTGTGGATACAACTGATATCGCAGATGAAGATGCAACTCTTCTTTTATCCAGCGTAGCTCTGAATCTTTTTATGCAAGAAGATTTAAATCTTGGTGAGGGGCTAGAAATTTCTCCCGTAGGGAAACTGGGGGTAATACAGTGGGAAGCTCTTCTACCTCGCATCGACGCTAGAATAAGGCTGGAATACGAAAATACAGAGGCGATCGCACAACTAGGAGCTGAAGGAATTCCATCTTACCAACTCGACACTTTCAGTGAGATCCGATTTATTGGAGCAGATATCGTTACTAATCTTGCTTAGTCTTCCTTTGGTAAAAATACCCTAACCGCTCCTTCCTCTGAAATAGAAACTTGACCCCCTAAAGCCTCAATGCGATTGATAGCAAGTTGAGCTGATCCTTTGTCATTGGATTTAATGGCATTGGATAAAACCATTGACCAAGCATTGGCTTGAGCGATCCGACTATCGGGTTTTCTTTCCAAAAATTGAGCCGTTCGGCGAGAAATAGCTGCTACACTTTTACTTTCTGCATCATTATAATAACTTGCCCATTCGGCTGCCATTTCAAAGGAGTGTTGTGCGGCTTTACCATCTCCTAAAAACAATAATTCATCAATTCCTTTATAGCGCCAAACGTAATAGGATTGAGGTGGAGCTTTGGGTTTAAGGAATTGTAATCCTTTTTCCATTAGGGCTACAGAGCGTTGGGGGATTCCAGCGTATATCGAGGTACTGCCAGATAGGAAAAAATAGGCCTGCAAGAATTTAGGATCTCGGTCTATAATGACTTCAAAATAGTCTGGGCTGAGTTGATAGCCTGTTTTTGCACGAACTTCATCATCACCAAAATACTGTAAGAAATTCAAGAAAACCCAATCGGCTAGTAAATTATTAAAACCAAATGTTGGAAATTTCTGGAGTAGGTTGAGGCGCACCTTTTCAGCTTCGATTTCTTGTTGAAGCTGGGCTGTTGAAGTATCTTGGCTTCCTCGTTTAAGTTGATTAAGCTGAGGGAGTTGCAGCCATCTCAGGGTGATGATAGATAAGAGAGCTATAAGGCAGAGTGATAGGGATTGATTGAGGGGTTTAGGAAATCGGGCAAACGTTGATATCACCATGATTTTTTCGCATAAAGTTCTCTTGTATAAAAATTCTAACAAGCCCCGCACTCTGCCCTTACAAGCTACAATTCAATAGATAGCTAAATTCGCAGAACTATGGTTGCATCCCCTCCTCGCTTCCCTGATATTGAGACTCATTGGGCACGCTCGTTTATTGAAGGGTTAGCTGGACAGGGTATCATTAGTGGGTTTCCGGATGGAAATTTTCGCCCTAATCAACCCATGAGTCGCGCTCAATTTGCGGCGGTATTGCAAAAAGCGTTTTCTAAAGCAATAAAGCGCCCGAATGTGCCTTTTGTGGATGTTCCCCCTAAACATTGGGCAAATGCAGCTATTCGCAGTGCTTATGAACGGGGATTTATGTCCGGGTATCCCGGCAACCGCTTTCGCCCTGACGCTAGTATTGCTAGAGTGGAAGTCTTGGTTTCTCTGATCGCGGGGTTGGAAATTACCTCGAATAATCTGTCAGAAATTAAATCTGACTTACCAGACTTCTATCAAGATTTAGCACAAGTTCCTGCCTATGCGATGGATCGGATTGCCTTAGCAACTGAGGCGGGGATGGTGGTAAATTTCCCCAATTTAAAACTATTAAAACCGCTAGAGGTAGCCACTCGTGCTGATGTAGCCGCATTTGTTTACCAGGCTTTAGTTAATTTACGCCAAATGCCTGCAATTGGTTCTGATTATATTGTTCTTCGTCAAAAAACTATCGCGGTAAGTCATCAGCGGGAGTTTCGAGGAACCTGGGTGACAACAGTTTGGAATATTGATTGGCCTTCTAAACGAGGATTATCGGTTGAAGAGCAAAAAAGCGAACTCCTCCGAATTCTTGACCGAATACAGGCGCTAAATTTTAATGCGTTAATTTTACAAGTTCGACCAACCGCTGATGCATTATATGCCTCTCAATTAGAACCTTGGAGTGAATGGTTAACCGGGACTCAAGGGAAAGCACCCGAACCCTTTTATGATCCGTTAGAATTTGCGATCGCGGAATGTCATAAACGCAATATTGAACTTCATGCTTGGTTCAATCCGTACCGCGCAAAAACATCATCTCAAGCGTCTCCAAATGTTTCTCCTCACATTACTGTCACCCATCCAGAATACGTTTATCAATACGGCAATCAACAGTGGATGGACCCTGGAGTTAAGGTTATTCAAGATCGAACGTATGAGGTTATTCTTGATGTGGTACAGCGCTATGATGTGGATGGAATTCATTTAGATGATTATTTTTATCCCTATCCCATATCCGGTCAAACTTTCCCTGATGGTAAAACCTATGCTGCTTATAAAACGGGTGGGGGAACACTTAGTTTGGGAGACTGGCGTAGGGATAATGTGAATCAAATGATTCAGCGTTTATCCACAGGAATTCGTAATACTAAGCGCCATGTTAAGTTTGGGATTAGTCCGTTTGGGATTTATCGTCCTGGACAACCTGCACAAATTAAAGGAATGGATCAGTATGAAGCGCTTTATGCTGACCCGAAAAAATGGTTAGCAGAGGGTTGGGTTGATTATATCGCCCCGCAACTCTATTGGCGCATCGATCCACCTGCTCAAAGTTATCCGGTTTTGTTGCAATGGTGGACAGAAAATAATCCTCAGCGCCGACATATTTATCCCGGCAATCGGTTAAGTATGTTAGATGATAAAGATTGGCCGATTTCTGAATATGAACGGCAGATTGATATTACTCGAAACCTTGCCCCTCAACTTTCGTTAGGCAATATTTTTTATAATATGAAGGTTTTTAATGAAAATCGGTTGGGGGTAGTTGAACGTTTCCAACAATCGGTTTATCCTGAACCCGCCTTAGTTCCTACTATGCAGTGGATGGGTTCGGTTAAGCCAGCAATTCCGACTCAAGTAAGAGCAATTGGCAATAAGTTAAGTTGGACTACGACGGCGATTCAAGATATTTATTCTTGGACGATTTATCAGCAACAAGGAGATAGTTGGAAGCTCTATAAAGTGTTACCATTTTGGACGATAGAAATAGAATTAGCACCGGGAAGTTATGCTATTTGTGCAGTTGATCGTTTAGCGAATGAAAGCTTAGGAGTTATGGTTACTTTAACTTAAATTAACAATAATGAAAGCTTAGGAGTGATGGTGACTTTAACTTAAATTAACAAGAACAAGAATAATGGTTCAAACAATTCAGGCAGAAAACATAACCTTGCGGGAGTTAATCACCCTTTGAATTTCTTCATTGGCTAAAAATACAGCATACCGCAAACAAGCACTAATATCTTCTGCTTCCAAATCTGGATATTCTTCCAGCATTTCATCTACACTCATCCCATTTGCCAGTAAACTCAGTACTAAAGACACTGTAATCCGCATCCCGCGAATACAAGCTCGTCCTCCCATAATCTGCGGATTGAATGTAATACGCTCAAACATGGCTTCCTTTTTTACTTTAAGCTGATGTTTCTATCCTAGGACTGAAGGGGTGACAAACAAGCTG
>DNGI01000454.1:0-2381 GCA_003486645.1 Cyanobacteria bacterium UBA11370
CAAACAACAAACAACAAACAGCTATTAATGGTATCGTTAAGACATCGTTAAGTTTAGTTAACGAACTCGACCCATTCCCTTTAACACCAGAGTCTTATTGACTTACTGCCGCTACCAGGAGCAAGCGTTTACCTATGATACTTCAGCCATCCTTTTCCTCTGACCAGTATCCTGCTCAACTGCATCATGGGTATGCACAACCCCCCGATAAGCCAGAGGAAGCTTGTGGCGTTTTTGGCATTTATGCACCAGGGGAAGATGTTGCCAAGCTGACTTATTTTGGTCTGTTTGCCCTTCAGCATCGGGGTCAAGAATCTGCCGGGATTGCTACCTTTGAAGGAGAACGGATACATCTCCATAAAAATATGGGCTTAGTCTCCCAAGTTTTTAATGAAGATATCTTAAGCCAAATGCCAGGGACGATGGCAGTGGGTCATACTCGTTACTCAACCACGGGTTCTAGCCGCGTCGTCAATGCTCAACCCGCACTGGTGAAAACTCGCTTAGGTTCTCTAGCTTTAGCGCATAATGGTAACTTAGTCAATACGACTCAATTGCGGCAGCACTTAGAGGAGCGAAATTGTAAGTTTGTAAGTACGACCGATTCAGAGATGATTGCCATTGCGATCGCCTCAGAAGTCGATAGTGGCAAAGATTGGTTAGACGCGGCGATTAGTGCGTTTAATCGCTGTCAAGGAGCGTATAGTTTAACCATTGGTACTCCGGTTGGTTTAATGGGTGTTCGTGATCCCAATGGCATTCGTCCCTTAGTGATTGGTACGTTAGGAAACAATCCCATGCGCTATGTATTAGCCTCCGAAACGTGTGGATTAGATATTATTGGTGCAGAATATCTGCGGGATGTGGAACCAGGGGAATTAGTTTGGATCACCGAAGCAGGAATGGCATCGTTTCATTGGAGTCGAAAACCAGAGCGAAAGCTTTGTATTTTTGAAATGATTTACTTTGCCCGACCTGATAGTGTCATGCACGATGAAACATTATATACCTATCGGTTGCGGTTGGGTCGTCAGCTTGCGAAAGAGACCAAAGTTGAGGCGGATATTGTCATTGCCGTACCTGATTCTGGTGTGCCAGCGGCTATTGGTTTTTCTCAAGAATCTGGCATTCCTTATGCAGAAGGTTTGATTAAAAATCGCTATGTAGGTCGTACTTTTATTCAACCCACTCAAGCGATGCGAGAATCAGGGATTCGGATGAAACTTAATCCCTTAAAAGATGTGTTAAATGGGAAACGAGTTGTACTGGTAGATGACTCAATTGTCCGAGGAACAACCAGCCGTAAAATTGTTAAAACTCTACGGGATGCGGGTGCAACTGAAGTTCATATGCGAGTTTCTTCACCACCAGTAACTCACCCTTGTTTCTATGGAATTGATACGGATAGCCAAGATCATTTAATTGCAGCAACCAAATCTGTAAGTGAGATTTGTAATCAGATTGAGGTAGATTCTCTAGCTTATCTAAGCTGGGAAGGAATGATGATCGCCACTCGTGAAGATCCGAATAGTTTCTGTTCTGCCTGTTTTACTGGGGATTATCCTGTTGCTGTACCCGAACTTTTGAAACGTTCTAAACTGATGCTGGAACAGGTGAAGGTTTAAACCCAATTGGTATAATTCAAAACTCACAATTTTGCGATCGCACCACAGCCAATACGTCCCCCAGCATTACCCGTCGGTTGGCTGAAATTATCTTCTTGAGCATGAATAATAATAGCTCGACCTGCGATCGCGTACTTCTCTCCTTTAAGGGTAAGTCTAGAAATAGTAACGTTCTTTTGAGCCGTACCATCTGAGAAAATAGTTAGGTTTCCTAAATCTCCGGCATGAGCATTTCTAAAACCCTCACTGATCAGATTACCATGTTTGACACCATCTGGATTAAAATGACCTCCAGCCGCATTACCTGCGTCCTCACAACTGCCAAACTCATGGATGTGAAAACCATGTTTTCCAGGGGGTGCATTCTGAATTTCTGTGGCAATTTGCATTCCATCTGAGGTTTGAGAAAAGCTAACTTTACCCAGGACTTGAGACGGATCGGAAGTACTGAGGATAATTGCTTCAGCCACCTCAGACGTGTTAGCTGCAAAAGCCGCTTTTGGCTGAATACCGTAAACCAGAGTTAAGAAAGCGAGTAGAGTGGCGATCGCTACGATTTTAAGGGTTTTATGTATAGGGTTCATCGGGAATTATCATTACTCAGTGTTGCTATTTTAAGCCACAGTCACCTCAATGAACCGTTTAGTTATAACATTTTACTTTGAGCAAAAATAATAAACTATTCTACATAAAAAAAGAAATGGTATCCATGAGTTATATCATGTCCGGTTAAATAACCCTAAAAAAGATTGAGGG
>DNGI01000454.1:2624-7638 GCA_003486645.1 Cyanobacteria bacterium UBA11370
GAGAGAGGGAGAGGGGGAGAGGGAGAGAGGGGGAGAAATTTTATTAGGAGTGATTAGCCGGACATGATATTATACCAATTCTTCAAAATCAAGCAACAGATACAAACCTGGAAACCCCGGTATAATCTTACTTTCTTAATTTTGAATTTTGAATTTTGAATTGATATTACTCAAACTCTAACAGAGCATATCTTCTCCAATCCCAAATCCTTGCATCCAAAAAGGTGGACAATTCCACCTTTCTAAGTACACACTTGAAACGATTGCGTCACATCAACCTCAACCGCAGTTCTCGTAAAGAGTATGACCAAAAATAGCATAAGCAAAATGATCGCATGTCCTATTATTATTAAATTTTCTTGCTGTCCTATTGACTGATCTACGTTGTCGATGACCATAGTGTTTACAGAGGATTTCATGAGCCGTATTAATCTCTTTAAAACGTTCCTCTGCTTCTTGATTTTCTGGATTAAGATCGGGATGATATCGACGAGCTAACCTACGGTAAGCCGTCTTAATTTCTTCTAATGAAGCCTCTTTTGTCAACTCCAGCTTTTTGTAATAATGCTCGAAATTGATTACAGATGATGACATACCCATGAGTGAATTAACCTTGATTATTGAAGTATCTTGTTTCAACTTATCAAGGTTAAAGATTTCTATCGTCACTCATATGATTGAAATGAGTATAGTAAAATTTCTTTCTTTAGGGTTGATTCTGAGATGGCAAGATTACTACTGCCGTAATAGAACATAAAAATAGTGGCTGCCTTCGTCTTTAGAAAATAATTTAAGCCACTGAAATCTAATACTTTGGAAATTGAGGACCAACCTAACTTTATGCAAATCGGCACATGAAGAGAGTGTAAAAATTGAATAGGGCATTTTTCAAATGGGTGAGGTACAGTTGCATTTTTTTCCCCACTCCCCACTCCCTATGAGTATGAGAACCGCTATAACGAGAATCCTTAATCCTTCTGTGGATAGTTCCAAGCACGCCACAAAAGCGCGATCGCTAGGATGAAACTTGGCGCAAGAATAGCAATCAGCACATTAACAGAAGTTGGCGTAACAGGTAAACTTGACCCTCCGTACCGGATTAAAACAGAAATCCCCATCGAAAGAATTAAGACTTTAAGAATAAAGTTTACCTGAGTGCCCATAAACATCCCTGTATTGCTTGAAGTCTAAACTCTTACTTTACCGGGATTCGACAAGACTCCTCAAGAGTCCCCCCAAATCTCTCCTATCTACTAATATGAGCTGCAACTTGGTATAAGTTCTGATTAGGCACAAGGAGATAGACCCTAGGGAAAAATTCCCACTCCCCACTCCTGGTCTCCCCACTCCCCTTTCTTAGGGGCAACTTCCAGAATAGACTATTGAAATACTAAAATAAGTGCCCATACAAACTTAACTGCCATAACCTTATGAAGCTGCAAGATATTCTGAAGAATGACCTGAAATATGGTATGGACATGATCGCAGATGACAAGGAACTTGCCACCCAGATCCAGATGCTGCTGATCAATCTAAAGCTTTTAGACCCACCCGCAGATGGCTCCTTCGGTCCAGTTTCAATCGCAGCACTGAAACAATTTCAGACCTTAATGAAATGTAACGAGCCAGAATATCTTGGCCCTGTCACAGCAAAAGAACTGATTGAAACCAAACCCGAAGAGTTACCAACTCCTCCCCTCAAACTGGGTAATGACTTAGCCAGTCTGATCGTCAAGCACATGCAAACTAAAGGCTATCAGATTTTTCAGGGAATCAGACAGTATAACATTGTCTATGTTGAAGGCATGAACGCCGATGCCACCTTAAACAGCGATCAACCCAACTCTTTTAATGACCGCCGCCTAGTACTCCAGATTATCGATGGCACTCCCGCTATCATCGGCAATTGGGAAGCCACAACCGAACCCGGTTTCCATTACACCTATCGTCCCATGAACCCTTCTGTAGGAGCGGCTCGAATCAAGTTTGGTCAATACAAAGCCTGGCGGGTTGGAGCGCATGGAAAAGATCGTCATGAAGCACTCGTACAAACAGGTGGCCCAGTGATAGTACACCGAGACTTTAACAAAGACTTTAAGCGCACCAATGACAAATTGGATACCGGGTACTTTGGCATTAATCAGCACTGGGGTTATGACTTACCTCAAAATAACGTCTATTATGCGAGCGCAGGTTGCTTAGTTGGGCGCTCCCGTGAAGGTCATCGGCAATTCATGAAACTGATTAAACAAGACCAGCGCTACCAAGCCAATCGAGATTACGTCTTCTATGCAACCATAATTCCAGGAGATGAGCTAATCAAACGTGAGGATGCTGCTGCTCCCCAAGCCACCCTTACCCTCTTAAAAGAAGGTTCCAGCGGTCCCTTAGTCAAACGACTTCAGCAAGCCTTAAAAGATAAAGGGCATAACCCTGGTAGTATCGATGGTGTCTATGGTTTAGGTACAAAAGCCGCCGTCCGAGCCTTTCAAAAAGCTAATGGTTTAGAACCCGATGGAGTCGTGGGGCAGAGAACCTGGAAAGCTCTAGGCTTAAACTGAGAAGCCTCGTTAAGGACTTCGCTATGCTAGGGAGTGTGGGACTTTTAAGTGTTGAGTTTCGTTAGCGTTCCCGCAGCGTTCTCGCCAAGGAGTAACAGGACAATAGTCCGTTTTGAGTTTTGAATTGTTGAGTTAAAGTTCTAGGACTTACACAAAACCGTATATGTAGGGTAGGCATTGCCCACCGTACTCCTAAACAGCCTCCCACTCCCGGTCTCCCCACTCCCCACTCCCTCTTAAAATGAAACAACTCGATCGCCTAGAAAATCCAGAACTACACCACTTACAGCTATTACTCTACCTACTACCTGTTATTGGTTTTTTCCCAGCACTCTGGACACTGTACCGTCGTCAAGGGACACGGGAACAACAGGTTGCCAGTCGCCTGTCTGTTACCTTGGCTTTTGGTTGGTTACTGGGCTACATTTTATTATTGTCAGGAGCGCAGCTCTCAGAATTCTGGAGTTTACGCCTATTATTTATCAATACGATGCTCACATCAAGTTATTTTTTAGTGAGTATTGGCTTAATGGTACGTTTGTGGCAGCGGAAGTCACCCCGACTTCCCTGGATTAGTCAGATTGCGGAAGGAACAGTGCGGAAACATTTATCCTAAGTTATTTCTGCCTGACTCCTTAAGGTAGTAGGTGCTTGTCTGGACTGGATGGATTGATCAAATCTTGATCCGGTATTTCCCTGGTTTTACCGCAGAGGGATAGAAAATTGATATGAATGTTCTTGTTAAACACCTTCAGATTCAAGGTTAAGCATTTCTGTGGAACGCGAGTTATACCATTTGGTTTTATTGGTGTCAGATTTGGAAATTCCCAAACGAGGCTCTTATGAGACTCTTCCAATCCAAAATCTAAAATCCAAAATCTAAAATCCAAATGGTATTATGAATTCTCCCAATCCCAATCCCTATTACAAGTGTGTGAGGAAGCCAAGTGCCAGCTCGAAAAACCTATGAACAGCCCCGTTCGGGACAGAAAAAAACTCAGCCAGTGAGGAAAAAACCTGTCAAGGGAAAGCAAGGGCATTGGCTCTGGCTTTGGATGGGTTTTACTGGTGTGGCAATGTTGTCAGCAACAGCGGGAGCGATGCTGGCGGTATCGCTATCGAGTATGCCGTTACTACAAAGCCAACTTAGCCCAGATGAAGCAGCAATATTTGGTAAAGGTGGAAGTATTGCCCGTAGCAGTCTGCGCCTACCAGAACTTACGCGACCTGTCAATATTTTAGTATTAGGTACAAAAGTTCTGACTTCTGATCTAGACCAACCCCAAGACGAAAACCTAGGATATCACGCCCTGGTCAACTCCTTTGATGGTCTATCCGATACAATGCTCCTGCTGCGGTTTGACCCAGAGAATCAAAAGTTAAGGGTTCTCTCGATTCCTCGTGATACGCAAACCTATGTCGAAGGGTATGGTGTTACTAAGATTAATGCCGCTAATTCCTACGGGGGACCCGCCCTAACCGCAAAGGCAACCAGCGATCTCCTGGAAGGGGTCGGGATTGACCGTTATATTCGGGTGAATGTTCAAGGGGTAGAAAAATTAGTGGATGCCTTGGGGGGTGTGACGGTGTATGTCCCCAAGGATATGAAATATAAAGACGACTCCCAACACCTCTATATTGACCTCAAGGAAGGGAAACAACACCTGAATGGGGATCAAGCGATGCAATTTTTGCGGTTTCGCTACGATAAGTATGGGGATGTGGGTCGGGTACAACGGCAGCAAGTCTTGATGAGGGCGCTGATGGAACAGGCGCTCAATCCAACTACTCTAGCCCGATTGCCGAAAATTCTTTCCGTGATTCAGTCTCATATTGACACCAATTTGAGTGTAGAAGAGTTGGTTGCCTTGGTGGGTTTTGGAGTTCAGACCAAACGTTCAGATGTACAAATGCTGATGGTTCCAGGTCGATTTAGCGGTACGGGTCAGCATGAAGTGAGTTACTGGTTGCCGAATACTCGCCAGATCCGACAAATGATGGCTCAATACTTCGACCAAGGTTATACCGATGCGAGTGATGTTGACCCCAGTTCGCTGCGGGTAGCCATTCAAGATAGTACTGGAGAACCTGATGCCGTTCAATCTCTGATCAGCACCCTCCAAGAGGCTGGCTACCGTAATGTTTTTGTAGACGAGTCTTGGCGAGAACCCTTACGAGTGACACGCATTGTTGCCCAACAGGGAGATGACAACGGTGCTGCTTCCATTCGTGCTGAGTTGGGTTTTGGAGAAGTCCGGGTTGAAAGCACAGGTGCCCTCAACTCAGATGTAACGATTCAGTTGGGTGAAGACTGGTTACGGAAGCAAGCGTTCTCGGACAATCGGTTTCCCAGTTTTTAGATATCTAGTGAGAAACGCTTTGACCTTTTGTTGTTGGTTGTTGTTGTTGGTTGTTGGTTGATTGCTCATTTTTTATAGCCAGTCTAAATGATT
>DNGI01000454.1:7925-8986 GCA_003486645.1 Cyanobacteria bacterium UBA11370
GAATCAAATAGACTAGCTATATGTTTATCGTGTATGACCATTAGCCATTCTCACTTTCAGAAATTAAATTCAAAATCTTTTTATACTCAAAGTGATCAAGACAAGTCTTGAGGGCATTAGCTAGGGCATTATTCTCGGGACGAATTTGCTCAATCAACGTATCACTTAATTCCAAGTCAATACTCAGTATCGCTTGTTTGAGGGAGGCTACCCATTCTTGAGGTAGCGTAGTAAATACTTCGGCGGTAAGTAGGTTTTGTTCTTCATCTTCTGTTATTAATAAATCTTTTTGATTCAGGTTCTCATAAACATAACGCACTCCGATATGTTTGTGCATAATCGTAAAGATATCATCTTCGCGGAAAGGCTTGCGTAAAAAGTCATCGCACCCAGCCGATAGCACCACAGATCGTTCCTCCTCGAAGCTACTAGCCGTTAGGGCAATCACAGCCGTGGCTTGCCCTTTGGTGGTAGATTTAATCTGTTTAGTCGCTTCATATCCATCCATCACGGGCATTCGCATATCCATCCAAATTAAGTGTGGCTCCCAAGAGTCCCAAATTTCAATAGCCTCTTGACCATTGCTAGCTTCTTTGAGTTCAAAGCCGAAAGGATTCAACAATTTAATTAACAATTGGCGATTGTCATATCTGTCATCGGCAATCAAAATTCGATAGCGAGGTTGGTTAGGTTCTAGGGCAATAATTCGGCGCGTCGGTTGTTTGGTTTCAATATCACTGGCATCAATGATGTTGACTTTAATATTAAATTTAAACGTAGTGCCTTTACCTACCTCACTAGTAACGCTCATTTCACCACCCATCAGTTGCACAAACTTACGACTAATGGGCAATCCTAAGCCTGTTCCTTCCTGGGATTCTTTACCCGTTTTAGTCTGGACAAAGGCTTCAAATAAGCTGTCTAATTCATCAGGAGCAATGCCGGCACCTGTGTCAGAAACTTCAAACATCAAATAGGTGGCAGCGGATGAAGTAGCGGATGTAACGGATGGGTTATTGGTTGGTTTCAGGACTTTTTTTTCTACAGATAACTTATCCGTT
>DNGI01000036.1:0-11927 GCA_003486645.1 Cyanobacteria bacterium UBA11370
CGATAATAATACGTCTCCCCCTCAACCCAGTCTAAGTTATACCGTAGAAACTAACATTCCTAGCGGCGGGGTTCTGGATACCTTGACCGTCGTCTTGAGGGCGATCGCTTAGGGGTTCGACGAAAGGATAATCGCCAAACTCGTTGTAACCAAACTAAAATCCTCAATACTTGTTCAACTCGTTGCCACTGAATCTCTAGTTGCTGATAACGATCTTTGAGTTCACTAACACCCAACTGGGTTTGATAAATTCCCTTCGGGGCATCATGCAATACGGCATAAGTACTCCGTTCAGCCGCATCTACACTATCAGCCGCTGCCGCGAGTCCCTGCCGTAGCTTCCAGACTTGCCAAGCGACATAGAGACAAAATACCGATATAAGCAGGTTGATGACGACAACGACAGTCAGCATTGTTAGGTATTAAGGACGACAATTTCTCCTGACCGCCTTCTCATTCTTCCTCTCTCCCCCTCTCCCCCTCTCTCTATTCCCCTATCTTCATTTGTAGATAGATTTTTGATGACCGTTAAATGCCAGGAGGCGGATTTGAACCGCCGACACGGGGATTTTCAGTCCCCTGCTCTACCAACTGAGCTATCCCGGCTTAGTAATTTCAGCGCTTAACTAAATTAGCAAACTTCAATAGGAATTGGCAAGCAGACCTTCAATTTTATTCTCTGATCTCCCTATCGACCTGAATTTGTATCAAAAGTTACATTCTGTCTATTCTTCTTCTTCATACTGCTCTTGGGGTTCAGAACCACCCAGTTGCCACAATGGAGGTGCGATCTCGCCTCCGATGACTCCAACCCCAACACTAAATGCCAATACAATCCCGACAGGTAACTCAATCGACTCAAAGCCAAGAAACTTTAAGGAGACTAAGGTATAGTTTTGCACAGAAAGGATGGCGATCGCTCCAATCCAACTCGCCACAATTAAAGAAGTCACTAAATTAGCAATTGTTTTCATGGGCACAACCGCGCCTCTAACCTCAAAACCATTATCGCTTTTCTAAGTTTTTCCTGATCGTCGGCATTGCGGCTTCAATCTCATCCTGTGAAGGGGCAGTTTCTTTCCAGCTATCTCGTGCTTGGAGTTTTTCTGACCATACTTTTAACTTAGAATACTCATCCAAAGATATGCCAAACAACGGCAAAGAAGGGACTAATGTTCCGGCTACAACTTCGGCTAGCGTAAACTCTTCTCCGGCAAAATAGGGACAATCTCCTAACAAACTTTCATAGAACTGCAAGACCGTCGCAATTTTATGCTGTGCTGCTTCTAATTGGGTAGACTTAACGTCTAACTTTACCATTTGTTTGAGGAGTGGAACCGTCGCAGGTAAAAGCTCATTAACTGTCACCATTTCAACCATACGAACTTTTGCGATCGCCTGAGCATCCTTTGGCATTAAGCTAGGAGATGGATACTTTGCCTCTAAATAGTCTAGGATCGCCAACGATTCTACGACTCGAAATCCATCATCTACGATCACAGGAATATGTTGAAATGGGTTGAGCGCTGTAAATTCAGGCTCAAGCTGATCCCCATCTAATTTCATCAAAGTCGGCTCGAAGGGAATCTGTTTTTCTAGCAGTGTTACCCAGACTCGACGGACGTTTAGGGAAAGGCGATTGTAGTAGAATTTCATGGATTTGTTGTTGGTTGTTGGTTGTTGGTTGTTGGTTATTGGTTTCTTGTTGTTTATTATTTATTTTTCAATCCCTATACCTATTACAAAAGTCTCTTCCAGAGCATATAAACTGCTAAAAGCTCACTTTTATAATAAGTCTAATTGAGTTCTCAAAAAATAACAAACTAATAAACTACGAAACAAACAACAAACAACAAACGACTAACAACCAACAACCAACCCAATTAAACCGCTACAGGTTCCATCTTATTAATCATCTGTTCCATCGCGGTAGCAATTTGCGTTTCCTTTTCTGGGGAATTCGTTTCCATATAGACACGCATCAGCGGTTCAGTTCCTGACGGACGCAGCAACACCCAGCTACCCTCTTCTAAATAGAGTTTGATGCCATCTTTACGACCCACTTCTTTAACTTTAATTCCAGCTACTTCGGTAGGAGGATTGGTAGTGCAAGCGTCAAGGACAGCAGCTTTATGAGCATCATTGAGATGTAAATCGAGGCGTTTGTTGTAGAGAGGGCCATCCGCTTCGGCGATCGCTTCTTCCACAAGCTGACTCAAAGGCTTTCCTTCATAAGCAATGGCTTCAGCAACTAACATATCCGCTAAGATGCCATCTTTTTCAGGAATATGCCCAATGATACTTAAACCTCCCGATTCTTCACCCCCAATTAATACATCAGTTTCGCGCATTTTCTCACCAATGTACTTAAACCCTACAGCCGTTTCATAAATTTGTAAGCCGTACTTAGCTGCAAAATTATCTAACAGATGAGTTGTGGCAACGGTGCGAACAATCGCTCCCGTTTTGCCTTTATTTTTGATTAGATGACGAGCAAGTAATAACAATACTGTATTCGGCGTGAGAACATTTCCTTGTTCATCAACAATCCCGAAGCGATCGCTATCCCCATCCGTCGCTAAACCCAAATCCGCGTTATCTTGTTTAACGGCTTCTACCAGTTTTACTAATTGTTCTTTTTTCGGTTCCGGCATTCCCCCACCAAATAACACATCACGGGTGGCATTAAACGTTTCCGTCTGACAACCGCAATGTTCGAGAACGACATCTAAATAGCCGCGAGAGGTTGAATACAAAGCGTCATATTTAACCTTAAGCTGGGCACTCCGAATTCGTTCAACATCGAGTAGAGTGTAGATGAATTTCAAATAGTCGGGTTTAGGATCAAATGTGGAAATTTTATCCTTATTTTTACCAGTCGGCGGCGCATCATCAGCCCCTTCAATATTGGCAACAATGGTATCTGTAATTTCTGGTGTTGCTGGTCCTGCATAATCCGGGATATATTTAATTCCGCAATAGGGAGCAGGGTTGTGAGAGGCGGTAAACATCAATGCACCCGCTGAATTCAGCAAACGGGCATTGTAAGCAATCACGGGTGTAGGACAATCCCGATCCACAATTTTCACTGTCCAACCCAAATCTGCCAGAATTTGAGCTGCCGTGTAGGAAAACTGGTCAGCCAGAAAGCGGGGATCGTAACCCACTAAAACGGGACGGTCTTTAGGATAGGCGGTTTCGAGATAACTGGCGATCGCACGGGTGACTTTACATACATTGGCAAACGTAAAATCATCCGCGATAATTCCCCGCCAGCCATCGGTGCCGAATTTAATTTTGGTTGCGCTGTTTACTGCACTCATGTGGGCTACTTTGTATCTCAATTTAACTTAATATTATAAGTAAAACTTGTAATTCTCAGTTTTAAATTTTAAATTCGTCAAGGCAATAGAATTCATCCTACTAAAGTTAAGTAACGTTAAGGTCTTGGCAAGCACGTATTGGCGTGGTTTGGGCTTTGTAGTACAATTTTAAATTACGTTGAATACTGATAAATTGGGATTTTATTACCTACGTTAAGACAATAGTTCCTGACTTGCCTTGAAACCTAATCATATTCGTCGTTTAACTCATGACGCGATAGAAATTACAAATATTACAAACTTTCCCTCGAATAACGAGTTTTTTCAACCCGCCAATCAACCAATTTGACAAAAAAACCTATTTATGTATCTATCCCTCTGAGTGTATGAGTGCAGACTAAAAAGTCACAGACACGGAAACTTGCCACTACGATTCTGAGGACGGAAGATATATAGTGATATAATCCTCCTGCTTGGCAATTTGATCAGCCCTCGACGCTGCCCGTCATCTTGTACCATCGGGAGTACCGTAGTATCGGAGCTGTAAGCCATCGTGAGCCAGACTGAAACCCTAACCCTACAAACGCTTCAATCTGAAGTTTCTCGTGTGCGGGAAGAGTTGCACCTTAGAGATCAGCTTGTGCAGCAACTCTCTCAAGAATTATTCCGTCTTGTTAAAGGCAATGCTAATTTCACCCCTCCCCCGGAAGTTTCTGAGCGTCACCAAGCTCAAATGCGAGTCTTGCGGGAACAATTGCAAGATGTTGAACAGCAGGTGAGTTTTTATCAAAATCAGATCGCGGCTCGTGATGAGGAAATTTATCAATTGCGGCAATCCGTGCAGGAATTAACGGATCGTTCCCGGATGCTGGAACAGGTGGTACAAGAGTTACCGCTAATTTATCGCCAGAAGTTCTCCGAGCGCATGGCTCCGGTGCGGGAAAAAGTGGCAATGTTGCAACGAGAAAATCGCCAACTCCACGCTGAATTGCAAAGTGTTAGCTATCGACTAGCAGTGAGAAGCCGTAATATTACACGGGTGGATTTGCCCAGTTTTGATCGCCCCACGGGGGGGCCAATTCCCACCTTTGGTAATGCCTAGTACTGCTCCCTTGGAATTCAAAATTCTTACTAGCAATCATTTGAGTGATTTTGAATGGTAGCTCAATTTCCGCCGCGCTCTAGTAGGGTTCTAATTGTTATCGATGACGGCATCAATGAGCAGGATGAGGGTGTAGAAGTCTCCTTGAGGACGGTTAGGGAAACGATGGTGTCGGCTCTCAAGGAGGCGATCGCTCTTGCTCCCATAGCCTCAGCAACTGTAGAAGTACTCACACTCTTGCAGTTACAAGATTTCTTATCGCTTCCCAATACAGCCAGCACGTTTATGACTGGTGATACGATTTGGTGTCCTTTAACTTGGATACCCCACACAATCGAGTTTCCTGATCAAGACCTTTTTAAAACCTGTAGTAATGTGAGTTTGTTACGCCAATGGGTGAAGCAGGAGTTGGGATATGCAACAGGTGAGAGTCAATCCCTCTATTTACCCGTCGTACTGACAGCCAAAGGGCCACTGTATGGAGAAGTTATTGGGATAGATGGGGAGATAAGGAGATGGGGAGATGGGGAGATGGGGGGACTAAACACTACTTATCATCAACCTGTAGATTTACCCGATGACCAGCGTCAGCCGCTTTATCATTTGGCGTATCAACTGCTGCAATTTTTATCCGCACCGCCAGCCGTTTACTTGGTACAGTTCGGGTTTGAAGGGCGAGATATTGTGTTTGATCGAGTGTTGCCGTTTCCAGATGCACCTGCGATCGCCAGTTTAGGCGTGCAAAACCCGGATCTATTTACCTGTCACTGGCATTGCTTAACACGTCAGCCAATTACCGAGTTAACGATTATTCCATCGGTTGAATAAGCTGATGTGGGTTTAAATGACACCCATCTTCTGCCCCAAGTCCCCGAACCTTAGATAACAAAGATAATAATAAGGGTAGTTAACCTGTGGGGGTTGGCGTAATGGTAAGTGAAGCGATCGCAGGCTGGGACGTGCCCATGCCGCCTACAGATTTAATTTTCGATGATGGTGAACCGTTGGAAACAAATCGCCACCGTAACGGGATGAACGTCCTGATTCATTCAATTTATCAGGCGTACTCTGACCGCACTGATTTCTTTGCGGGGGGTAATATGTTCATCTACTACAGCAGCACTCAAGCCAGAAACCGAGATTTTCGAGGCCCGGATTTTTTCGTTGTCCTCAATGTGGATGGGGCTTGCGATCGCAAAGGTTGGGTCGTATGGGAAGAAAATGGACGCTACCCTGATGTGCTCATCGAACTGATGTCTCCTTCAACGGCCAATATTGATACAGGCAAGAAAAAAGACCTTTACGAGCAAGTTTTTAGAACCAGGGACTACTTTGTTTTTAATCCCTTTGACCCCGATTCGTTACAAGGTTGGAGTTTGGATGCGGCTGACCACTATCAACCCTTGACACCTAATGACCAAGGTTGGCTTTGGAGTGAGACATTAGGCTTATGGTTAGGAACATGGTCAGGAACACTCTATCGAGATCCAGCCGTATGGCTACGATTTTATGACCAGGCGGGTAATCTTGTCCCCTTACCAGAGGAAGCAGCCGAACAACAAGGTCTTCAGCAAGGTCTTCAACAAGGTTTTCAACAAGGTGCAATTCGCCAGTTGTTACGTGTACTTACCTTACGCTTTGGGACAGTTCCACCGGATTTGGAGCAAAATTTGCAAGCCCTTGATGTCAATCAACTGGAGGATTTGGTCGAGGTAGCGCTTGCTGTGGAGTCCTTGGAACAGTTTGCCAGCCATTTATATTGAAAATGGGGTGCAGCGTGGCGGAAATAACTATCCAGTTGAACCCGTTGAAAAACTCTAAACAGCTTACCGTACAAGCTTCCTTGACTACTCCTACGGAGAAGGCTAAACGAATCCCCTTCTTACACTAACGTAGCTCAAACGTAAGGAAGATGAACGATTTTTCTGCCTTCATTGAAATAAAAGCAGGCCATTCATTTTTCTTTACCTGCTACAGGAGGCAAGGATGACGATCCAGAACGTTGACAGTCTGACCTTTCAGAATAGGGGCGATCGCACACACTACCATTGCGACAGAGAATTTTCTCAAAATTATCAGGAACGAGTATCATACACCCTGAAAGAAGTAGTGCAGATGGCTTAATACCCACAAATCGATCCGTGAGGGGTGAGAGTAAGCCATCCGGTACTGGGGTAGCTTGACCAACAGAGTAATACGGTGCAGCTTACAAACTAAAATACGCTGGCAATGAAGACAGATTGGAGTTTGCAGCGATTAATACTTGATTAAACAATGGAACTTTCTCGTGCTGTAGAACCCCATGGGGTGTCAGCGATATGACCAGGAAGAGCAATTTTTCACTATTAACTACTCTTATTAATTGCTCTACGACTAGCTCTTATAATTAATCATCCCTCAAAAAGCAAGGTAAATTTGCTTAAGGGATTGATTCAAAGCCCCCCAGAGATGTTAGGATTCCCATCAGTGCCGTGGGTCACACGGGAATCGTCAAGACGCAATGCGTCCTGTTTGTGTGAGGAATGTTCGCGTAAGGAATGAAAGGTCTGTGATAGACGCAAAATTTACTTCTGGGCAGTCGTTCAATTTAACGGGTTCCAGACTCTTGACGTTATTAGCAGTGGGTTTGAGCCTGGGATCAGTAATTCTGGATTGGACAGTGGGACAATTCCCGTTAGCAGGGCTTTCAATGACCTTGCCGTTGTGGATTTGTGGATTGTTAACTGCCATACTCGGATACTGGGCAGTACCCCTCCTCCAAACCCTGAAAATTGGACAGATTATTCGGGAAGATGGCCCTCAAACCCATTTGCAAAAAGCAGGAACTCCAACGATGGGTGGGGTGTTTTTTGTACCTGTGGCGGTTATTGTTGCCCTCGTCTGGTCAGGATTAGTGATTGGGGTGCAAGATTTTATCTCGGTTTTGGCGGTATCGGTTGTGACCCTTGCGTATGCTGCCATTGGTTGGATTGATGATTGGCAAATTGTCCGCCGCCGTTCTAATAAGGGAATTTCTCCCCGGATGAAACTCGCACTGCAAATGAGTGTGGGTTTAGTGTTTTGTTTATGGCTAGCGGCAAGTCAACCCGCGAGTATTACTAATATTAGTTTACCATTGGGTGTCGTGTTACCGTTGGGAATGCTGTTTTGGCCTGTAGCACTGTTTGCGTTAGTGGCAGAAAGTAATGCGACAAACCTGACGGATGGGGTGGATGGACTAGCGGCTGGGACTTGTGCGATCGCGTTATTGGGACTCGCCGCACTGGTTACGCCAACTTCACCGGGTTTAATGATTTTCTGTGCTTGTATGAGTGGTAGTTGTTTGGGTTTTGTAGTTCATAATCGCAACCCGGCTACAGTATTTATGGGGGATACGGGTTCTCTGGCGTTGGGTGGGGCGCTAGCAGCGGTAGGACTGTTGAGTCAGAATCTTTGGTGTTTATTTATTCTGAGTGGTCTTTTCTTTATCGAATCTCTTTCTGTAATCGCTCAAGTTGCTTATTATAAAGCGACGAAAGGGCCGGATGGAATTGGTAAACGTCTGTTTAAAATGTCACCCTTTCACAATCATTTGGAACTGACAGGTTGGTCAGAAACTCAAATTGTTGGGTCGTTTTATTTGATTAATGGGATTTTGGCGTTGTTGTGTTTGATGCTGAAGCCAGGTTTTTGACTAAGATTCGATTGTTAGATTAAGGTTTTGAGTGAAGCCATCTTATTGAGTGAGGTGGCTTTTTTTTGTGCGTGAAGGGAAGCGATCGCGTTAGCGAATCCCTATTTTTCGTATCCCTTTTTATAGCAACGGACATATCACTTAGGACATTATATTGGGCTTTAAAGAGAACAGGCAACAGAAAAAGGTTTTAATGATTGTGGCGACTGCTATATAATAAAGGTTTAATATCAAAATTATATCGCCTTTAAACCTCACGGAGCTATCGTGACGACCTTGTACTAATGAAAAAGGTTGATTTTTTAGTTATGGAAAAAGCGTGGTTGATTCAACTCAAAGGAAGTGAGTTTGACCTTAAGGTTTTATCAGAGTCATTTTGTTTATCTGATTTTAGTGTAACAGAAGATCAGGGTAGTTATTATTTAAAATCTCAACAATTTAACATGGCGAATGAGATAGAAGAGGTGTACAGAAGTGCCACTGAGCTACTTACATTTATCAAGGGTGCTATAGAAATTTATTCCGGACAATCTTACAATATTTCAATAGCGAGAGTTATTCGAGTTGATGAGCAGGGACAACGTGAAAGTTTTGTGATCGCTCCACCGCCGATGCGAGCGGCATCGCAAGCTAAGATGCGGGCGCGTGCATCTATCTGCCGAGGAACAGAGATCACTAATTCATTACCCCAACCCTCTATCATTGAGTCTTACGTGGCAATTCCTCGTCAAGATGAAAGGGCTGCTAAAGTTTTCAGAATCTGGGTTTCCCGTGAACACAACTGGCATAATCTTTACCATATGTATGAAGTTGTTGAGGGAAATGTTAGTAGCATGAGTCAAATTGTTCAAAATGGTTGGGCTACAGAAACAGAGATAAAATTGTTTAAGCGAACAGCGTGTAATGAGAACGTGCTTGGTGATGATGCACGGCATGGTTACACTAAAGATTTAAACTTAAAAAATCCTATGACTTTATCAGAAGCACAATCTCTAATTCAGAAGATTCTCAACCATTGGATCAGGTCAAAATGCGCGTAATTCCTATTATATATAAGGTGTGATCATCCATGTTACAATACAAAGTGATCGCGTCCTCTTCACTTTCAAATTTTCTCCAAAATACAGAATAGCGCTTTAGGAAATTGCTCTAACGTCCCTTGATACACTGTATCTTCAACAGAACAGACATTAAATTGACTACCAAAAATTTCCCCAATTTCTTCCGCTGTAAATCGATATGGTCCTTCCTCCCGTGTTTCCAAGTGGCTAAAACACTTCAGAAATAAGTAACCTTTCGGCTTCATTAAACGACTGACAACGCGAACATAATCTTGCCTTTGTTCTGGCTGGAATACGTGGAAACAACCGCGATCAAAAATAAAATCAAACTCTTGATTTAAATTACTATTGAGGATATCATCCTGTCTAAAGTCAATATCCAACCCCTTTTCTTTAGCTATTTCTTTCAGCCGATTAATCGCAGCATCTGAAATATCAGTTCCTGTTACTGTAAAACCCTGTTTTGCTAATGCCATAGCCTGTGTACCGGGACCAGTACCAAGATCTAATAGTGTACCTGTGTGCAGGTTCAATTTCGTTAATGCTTGGTCAAGATCCGGATCGAGATTCGGGTTGAACCAAGGCATAGTTTCTACTTCTTTTTCCCGATATAACTGTTTCCAGTCGGGTAATTCACGCCGTTGATTCATAAGTAGTTATTCTCTATTTTGAACTATTTTATCCCTTAGCCAAGCTCGAAATGATTTTAATAGAGCAATTTCACCCATCGTTTTACTTTGTTCAATAAATCGGTTCATGTCAGTTACCGATAAAATAGGAAAAGCAATACTAAACTGACACTCAACATATTGCCCTTCTATTAATTCATAGAATCTCAGAACTTGTCCGTTATACCTCCAAAGTTCAGGAACACCCAGCGCTGAATAAATCCCAGACTTGTTAACCGAACTACTAGTAATATCAATTTCAATGGCTAGATCTGGAGGTGGATCAGTTTGTAAATCCAATTCTTGCCGACCTCTAACAGCAGGTTCATTCTGGATATAGTAACAATTATCGGGTTCTATTCCTCGCTTGACGACCTTCCGCTTCAAAGTCGTGGAACCAGCGCTTTTAATTTCAATGTCTAGTGCTTCAGCTAAAGCAACTATAAAATTACCCAAATTACTTTTAGGATTTTCATGTTCAAAAAGAGGAGTCATAATTTCCAAAGTACTGCCGTCATACGCAAACCGTGAACCTCGATCTTCACCTGTCTCTGTCAGTATAGCTTCAAAGGTTTCCCAGCTAATATTCCGTAAAACGGTTCGTTGTTCAGCGAGTGTTGAGATAGTAATCATTTCAACATTGAATACCTTTTGCAACATTAAAGGGTGAGTCATGCCCACCCTACTACGATAACGGAAAATACTGGTTAAGAACTCGACTTAATCCATGACACTTCTGAAAAAGTCAATTGTCTCTTTCAGCGCCACAATAAACGCATCAATCTCTTCTTTGGTATTGTAGAAATACAAACTCGCCCGTGCCGTACCCGGTACACCCAGAACTCGATGCAACGGCTGAGTGCAATGATTCCCCGCGCGGATAGCAACTCCTTCTTGATCCAAAAGAGTAGATAAATCGCTAGCGTTGATCCCTGCAACGTTAAATGATGCTAATGCTGCCCTACCTTTCCCTTCTAGTGTAGGTTGGGGACCATAAATTTTTAAGTTAGGAATGGCACATAATTGCTGAAATAAATAGGCAGTGAGTTCTTCCTCATAAGCATGGATTTTATCCATACCCAAACTAGCTAAATAGTCTACCGCTACACCTAGTGCGATCGCTTCGGCAATTGCGGGTGTTCCGGCTTCAAATTTGTGGGGCAAATCTCCATAGGTTGAGTGATCAAGAAACACTTCAGAAATCATCTCACCACCCCCCATAAACGGAGGCATTGCTAACAGCAAATCCAGTTTACCATAGAGAAAACCAATACCCGTAGGAGCGCACATTTTATGACCTGATGCAACTAGCCAATCACAGTCCATAACTTGCACATCAATGGGCATATGAGGCACAGACTGACAAGCATCAATCAGTACTTTAGCACCATATTGGTGAGCAATTTTAATAACCTCTTCGACTGGATTAATACAACCCAACGTATTAGAGACATGAACCACACTCACCAATTTAGTTTTATCTGAAATCAGAGATTTGAAATGCTCTAAATCAAACTCCTCAGTTTCATTCAGTTGTACATATTTGAACACTGCACCCGTTCTCTGAGCAATAATATGCCAAGGAACGATATTACTATGGTGTTCCATCACCGAAAGAATAATTTCATCTCCCGGTTGTAAATTATTTAAACCCCAGCTATAAGCAACTAAATTAACTGCCTCACTTGCATTACGGGTGAAAACAATTTCCTGGCGCGACGCAGCATTAATAAAGTGGGCAACTTTATCCCTAGAAGCTTCATAGGCATCAGTAGCTCTAGCACTAAGGGTATGAGCGCCCCGATGCACGTTAGAATTATCCTGTTCGTAATAGTGGCGTAGGGCATCTAATACTGCCTTTGGCTTCTGTGAGGTAGCGGCATTATCTAAGTAAATCAGCGGCTTACCATGAACTTCCTGATGCAAAATTGGGAAGTCGGAACGTACCTTAGCAGCGAGAGTTTTTTCTTGAGTAATGGTCATTGGTTATTTGTTGTTGGTTGTTGGTTGTTGGTTGTTGGTTATTAGTTATTAGTTATTAGTTATTAAGTTTTTTTGTGATAACTTATTCCTCACAAACAACAAACAACTAACAACAAA
>DNGI01000036.1:12099-19575 GCA_003486645.1 Cyanobacteria bacterium UBA11370
AAAAACAAACAACTAACAACAAACAACCAAAAACTAAGCCGTTCTACAAGTAGCACATTGAGAAAGTCTTTGACGTACTGAAGTTACCGGAATGCGGTTTAGAATATCAGCAACAAAGGCATCAATCAACAGATTACGGGCGCTAGCTTCATTGAGTCCCCGACTTTGCAAATAAAAGACTTCTTCTGGATCGAGTTGGCTAACAGTAGCACCGTGGGAACATTTTACTTGATCGGCTGTAATTTCCAATTGAGGTTTAGTATCAACACGGGCTTTAGGAGATAACAGCAAGTTTCGATTCAACTGATTTGCATTTGTAAATTGAGCTGTTTGAGGGACAAAAACTTTACCATTAAATACGGCATGAGCGCGGTCATCTACAATACATTTATGCAGTTGATTACTGATGCCATTGGGATAATTAAGGGCGACGATGCTGTGAGTATCTGCTAACTGTTTACCACTCACCATTGTTAAACCATTGAGGATGGTTTCCGTTCCCTCACCCATCTGAAAAATTTCTAAATTATGTCGAGAAAGTTTTGCTCCCAAACTGATGGCGTTGTTAGTATAACGACTATTTCGAGCTTGAGTAACGGCAGTTTTACCAATGTGAAAGCCATTCCCGGCTTCCCGTTGATTTCGGGTATGGTTAATTTGGGCATTTTCTTCAAGCCAAATTTCTGTGACTTGATTGTTTAAATAGGGGTGATTGACAGGAATATCCGCACACCCTTCTACATTGGCCGCATAATGTTCAATGAGAGTTAATTGAGAACCCGCTTCAGCCACTACTAAAACGCGGGGTTGATAAATAACAGGTGCTTCATCAGTCGTGGTTATAAAGAGTAGATGAATGGGTGCCTCTACTCTCGTATTTTTTGATACCCAAACTATAGCTACATCAGTTAGTCCAGCGGTATTGAGGGCAGTAAAGACTTCTGATCCGCCTTGTTGCTTTGCCAAATAGTTTGCGATCGCCGGGTGATGCTGCGAGGGGAATTGGGCTAAATTTCCGACAAAAATTCCCTCTGGTAAACTCCTAACCGATGAAAGTTCCGGTGCATAAATACCATTAACAAATACTAATCGACTATCAATGGCTTCTGGTAGAATTAAGGGTGAAATATCGAATTTTAGAGATGTACTTTGGTATCTCTCTACCTGAAATTCTACCTGCAACAGATCTGATAAATCAGTAAAGCGCCACTCTTCATCCCTCCGCGTCGGGATTGCTAATTCTTCAACAATAGCCGCTGCGCGATCGCGCAATTGTTGTACAAAGCCCAAATTTTGTGTCTCTATCTTCTTGTGACGACATTGTTGTAGAAGCGCCGTCAAATAAGAAACCTCTGGCTTTACAGAAACTTGCATACTCATTAAGCACTCACCTCATACCATTTTAGATTTTAGATTGCACTACGCGCCGCTGCGCTAATAGATTTTGGACGTATTACTCATAGTGAAGTTGCAGAAATTCAAGTGTTGCCAATCTAAACCCGAATGGTATCAGCCGCTTCTTCTTCTAACACCCAATCATAGCCACGGGATTCTAATTCTAATGCTAATTCCTTACCTCCTGTTCTCAGAATACGACCTGCTGCCATTACATGAACATAATCTGGTTCAATATAATTAAGCAAACGCTGGTAGTGAGTAATCAAAATTGTGGCATTCTCTGGGCTAGTAAGCTGATTTACCCCATCCGCCACAATTCTCAACGCATCGATATCCAAACCCGAATCCGTCTCATCTAGAATTGCTAATTTTGGTTCTAGAAGTGCCATTTGGAGAATCTCATTTCGCTTCTTCTCACCCCCAGAGAACCCCTCATTTAAACTCCGTTCCAGGAAACTTGGATTCATCTTAACCACTTCTAGCTTTTCCTGAACTAAATCTTCAAAATCAAACGTATCCAGTTCCTCTAATCCCAAATGCTTGCGGCGAGAATTATACGCTACGCGCAAGAAATCCAAATTACTTACCCCTGGAATTTCTAAGGGGTATTGGAACGCTAGAAAAACGCCAGCTAATGCCCGTTCTTCCGGTTCCATTTCCAATAAATTTTGCCCCTTATAAATTACCTCACCGCCTGTCACCTCATACGCCGGATGACCTGCTAAAACTTTAGAAAAGGTACTTTTACCCGAACCATTTTGCCCCATGATGGCGTGAATTTCTCCCGCCTTTACTTCCAAATTCAACCCTTTAAGAATTGGATTTCCATCAACATTCGCGGTTAAATTGCGAACCGATAAGATTACTTCACTATTTTCTACAATCATTCCTTACCTCTTAATTTGATGATTAATGGCTAATTGAAATAGAGGAATTAACCATTAACCCTTAGCAATTAACCACTAACCCACTGTACCTTCTAACTTCAGACTTAATAACTTATCTGCTTCAGCGGCAAACTCCATGGGCAGTTCGTTGAAGACATCTTTACAGAATCCACTCACCATCATCGAGATCGCATCTTCTTCGGAAATACCCCGTTGAGCAAAATAGAATAACTGATCTTCCCCAATCTTAGAGGTAGAGGCTTCGTGTTCTACTTTGGCGGTATTGTTTTCGACTTGAATGTATGGGAAGGTATTGGCTTGAGCCGTATCTCCAATCAGCATTGAATCACACTGAGAGTAGTTTCTTGCGCCTTCGGCTTTCGACCCAATTTTTACCTGTCCCCGGTAACTATTTTGGGATTTTCCAGCAGAAATACCTTTAGAAATAATCGTACTGCGGGTGTTTTTGCCGATATGTACCATTTTTGTGCCAGTATCAGCTTGCTGCTTATTATTCGTTAGTGCAACAGAGTAAAATTCACCGACGGAATTGTCGCCAACTAACACGCAACTAGGGTATTTCCAAGTAATAGCTGAACCCGTTTCTACCTGAGTCCAGGAAATTTTGGAATTAACGCCCTTACACAAACCGCGTTTGGTGACAAAGTTATAGATTCCGCCTTTGCCATTTTCATCACCTGCGTACCAATTCTGTACCGTAGAATATTTAATCTCGGCATTATCAAGCGCCACCAGTTCTACAACCGCAGCATGAAGCTGGTTGCTATCATACATTGGTGCTGTACATCCTTCTAAATAGCTGACCTGGCTCCCTTCTTCAGCTACAATTAAAGTCCGCTCAAACTGTCCCGTTTCACCGTTATTAATGCGGAAGTAGGTGGATAGTTCCATGGGGCATTTAACGCCTTTGGGAATGAAGACAAAGGAACCATCACTGAATACGGCAGAATTCAGCGCCGCAAAGTAATTGTCTCCCACAGGAACAACGCTACCCAGGTACTTTTGGACGAGTTCGGGATGTTCTTGTAGGGCTTCTGAAATGGAGCAAAAAATAACCCCTTCTTTCGCTAACTTTTCTTTAAACGTAGTAGCGATTGAAACACTATCAAAAATGGCATCCACCGCCACGTTAGATAGCCGCTTCTGTTCCGAAAGAGGAATTCCTAGCTTCTCGAAGGTTTCTAATAAAGCGGGGTCAACTTCATCTAGACTATTGAGCTTTTCTTTGTTAATTTTGGGTGCAGAATAGTAGATGATATTTTGATAGTCAATGGGCGGATAGTTAACGTGCGCCCAAGTGGGTTCTGCCATCTTTTGCCATTGTCGATAGGCTTTGAGGCGAAACTCCAACATGAACTCTGGTTCGTTCTTTTTGGCTGAGATTAGGCGAATCACATCTTCATTAAGACCGCGTGGAATGGTATCAGTCTCAATATCGGTGATAAAGCCGTACTTATAGGGCTGGTTGACTAATTTCTTGACGGTAGCAGTCATTAGTTCAAGTGTTCTTTCGTGTTCTTACTGAATCTCTCAGGATCGGAGGTAGGTGGAGGCTTGCGGCTTGACCGAGAAGGGGTTAAGGGGAAGGGGTTAAGGATTGAAGTCCAAGTTTCTTCGCCTTTTCCTGATCCCTCTCCTATCATGTGGTTGGGCTACAGGCTGTTCGTGATTAAAACAACAGATTTGTTGTTTAACTCTATTGTAAGTTATATTAACAACTAGGATGTTGTCAAAGTCAAGTTAAATTTTTCTCATTCCCCACACCCTACACCCCATTTTCACCCCTAAGCCGATGACAACCACTCAGCACCCGTCTCCTTCCACCAAGCAAGACATCTTGCAACATTTACTCAAACAGGATCACGCAACAGCCCAGGCGTTAGCCGAAGCCCTTGAGATTAGTCCACAAGCCATTCGCCGTCACCTGAAGGATTTGGAGACGGAAGAACTGATTGAGTATCAATCGGTGTCGGTGGGAATGGGTCGTCCGCAACACGTTTATCAGCTTAGTCGCAAAGGGCGCGATCGCTTCCCCAATCATTATGGTGAGTTTGCAGTTTCTCTGCTCGATACGTTGACAGAAACGGTGGGTAAGGAACAAGTTAGCACAATCTTACAAAAACAGTGGGAACGTAAGGCGATGGAATATCGCCAGCGTGTGGGGAGGGGTTCTGTAAAAGAACGGGTGGCTAAGTTGGTCGAACTTCGTCAAAGTGAGGGGTATATGGCAGAGTGGTATGCTGTAGAATCGAGTAATTTAACGAATGGTGTTAGTGAGCAGTTTATGTTGAAAGAGCATAACTGCGCTATTTCTAATGTAGCGGAATCGTTTCCGAGTGTGTGTGGGCATGAGTTGGAAATGTTTGCGGCGGTTTTACCGGATTGTATTGTGGAACGGACTCACTGGATTAATAATGGTGAGCATGAGTGCGGTTATTTGATTAAGGCACGGTAATTTGGCAACGGCTTTGGCAACGGATTTGGTAACGGATGTAACGGATGTGTTAATGGTTTGTGATTAATGGGTAATGATTAAAATTGATAATAAATCCTTACTCCCCCATCATGTCTGACTCTCAACAACCAACGGTACAATTTTTAAGTGCGGAAGAATCAGTGGATGTAGATAAAGCGCTGTTATCTACTCATGAGAAGTTTTTGACTCGGTTAACGATTTCTTCGCTGCGATTGTTGAAGCATATTGCTGAAGATCTGGGTATTGCGGTTGAGGAATTGACGCATCAACAGGTGATTGATTGGTTTGAGAAGGATGGAAAGATTCGGCGAGAACAGGGATCTGATGCGGCGTTTTTGAAGTGGTAATCCGTTTTGGACTTGTGAAAAAGTAAGTTACTCATTTGGAAAAGAGGGTAAAGGTAAATCGTTCTTTCCCTTTCACCTCTTTATATCCTCATCGTCAATTTTGACTTAGTACTAATAAAGCGCCAGACCAGCAAGACCAGCGATGGGTATAATCAAGGCGACTTCTACACGGAAGCGAATAATGGCAATTAAGGCAGCAACAACGATGACTCCTGAAGCCCAATGTTGAGGTGCTGTGCTACCTACTACAAAAGCCGCCGCAATTAGCATCCCGACAACTGCAGGTCTGACACCGCATAGTGCAGCTTGAACGACAGGGGATTTTTTGATGCTATCGAGAAAATATGTACCCACTACCATGAGTAAAGCAGGTGGCAGAAACATTCCAACTGTAGCCGAAAAAGCACCCAAAAATCCAGCAACTTTGTAGCCGATAAAGGCTGAAGTTACTAAGATTGGACCTGGTGTAATCTGACTAATTGCCAGACCATCAATAAACTCTTTATTCGTCACCCATCCTTGACCATTAACGACGATATCTTGAATGATGGGAATGAAGACATAGCCACTCCCAAATAAGGTGACACTCATTGCGGCAAAGGTGGTAAATAGTTCGACAACGAGTGAGGGTTGAACTGTTAGCAGCCATAGGGCAGGGAGTGGTAATACGGAGAGTAATTTATTTGACCCTTGAGGTTTAGAATTAGACAGCACTGAAGGCTGAGTATTTTGTTTGTGTAATTGTTTAATAGTAGTATTACTAAACAGTAACCATCCAACTAATCCCGATACTAATACTATGATTAGAGTGCTATAAAATCCTCCAATTCCCAATAAGATAGCGCACGCGGCAAGGCAAATGATAATTTCTGATACGCCTTTAATTGCTTTACGTGCCATGCTCCAAGCGGCTGAAATTACAATGGCAATCATGGCTGGAGTAAAGCCCATAAAGAGGCGATCAACGACCGGAATTTGACCCCATTGAAAATAGGCAACACTTAGACCTAAAACTAACACAAATGTTGGCAATATAGCGCCAAGTCCGCAGACAAGCGCTCCCTTAAGTCCCCGTAAACGATAGCCGACACCAACGACGACATTAAATGCCATTGGTCCTGGTAGGATAGATGCCAAAAATATGGTGTCAAGAATGTCTTGTTCCTCAAGTAAATTGTTCTTTTTGAGGTAGTTTTGGATCACAGCAATAAGCGGCATGAAGCCTCCCCATGCGGTGCTGCCAATTTTTAAGAAGATCCAGAACAATGTTCTCAAACAGGAGGTAGAGTTGCCCTGAGTGTCTTTCATACGTTAATGTCCTTTAGTTCCCCTGGCGAAAAATGTGAAGCTTTGGTAGGTGTTGGTTGGTAGTTGGTAGTTGTCAGTGCTAAGGGTTTCTATCCTGTTTACGTTTTGTAACTGAGTTCCATTTAGTCCTGCTTACTTACTTATTGATCCACTTCAGCCGAATGTATTCAATCTGTAGGACAGTTGAATAAGAGGACTACACTTAGTACTCAAAGGCTTTTACTCTGTGAGATGTTTTGACTCGTAATACTTGGAATTTTTTGTATTACATAATGTGAATATAACTCTGAGTAGTGACTATTATCAATAAAGGCAAGCAAAATTTCATAAAGTCTTCACAGAAAACTTTATCAACCCTTTACAAATGAGGGATATGAGTTTGTGTAAATTTCTGAAAAACTTCTAGTAACCTAAGTTACTAGTTATCTGATCAGGGTGGCTAATGGCTAATGGCTAATGGCTAATGGCTAATGGCTAATGGCTAATGGCTAATTGAAGATCCAATCATCCAATAAGTTTTTTGTTCCCTTAATCTAAAATCCTTGCATCCAATCGCCTTTACCGACACAGATGAATTGTGTCTCGGTTGACAAGCGCTGGATTTAACAAGTGAGGGTTGCGATCGCTACTATAATTCAACTCGTTTTTTTGCCAAGCCTCTTTCGCTTGCTGGCAAGTCAAAGGTTGTCCCAGTCGATAGGCACATCCTAAAACTAAAAGTATCAAAAATAACAATCCTGCTATTAGTTCAGCTTTTGGACTTACTTTCTTAGTTCGTTGAGCATCAAGAGTCATCGATTTAGATAGAGTTTAACTCGATAATAAATTGGTATAATTCATTATTTCATTTATGAATTCAAATTGATCTTGACATTTATGAAGAGTTGGCAAAACTTTTATAAATTTATCAGAGTTATTTTCACACAATTTTTCTGAATTCTATTTATTAAAATAAAAACCCAAAGCCTTAGCATTTAAAGCCTTGAGTCTTTTTAGCCATTAGCCATTAGCCATTGGGAGCATCCCGTATTTGCAAATC
>DNGI01000035.1 GCA_003486645.1 Cyanobacteria bacterium UBA11370
TGAGACCCAGTTTTTTTGGTCATCCCATCAAATGGGAGGATACCAGCGAGAATGGATTTGGGTTGCCAAATGAGGAGCAATTAGTTGATATTCCCTATCAGTTTTCCCTTTCCTCGAATGAACATGGTAGGGTGCATGGTTTTTTCATTGATGAGGTTTTCTATATTGTTTGGTTAGATCCAGATCACTTACTTTATCCAGCAAAGTAGAGGGATCGTACACAGCGCGATCGCTCATCGCTGTAGTTTGGGTTGACATGAGTAAACCCAACAAGACTTCTATTCGCAATCTATTGGCAACGACTCAGGCTACGGCAAAATCAGTGTACTGTCGAGTTTTAGGGTCATGGAATGCCAACACAATGTCTTCTTTAGGAACACCAGCACGTACTAACTGAGTTGCTATTCCTTCTTCCGTCCAATCCTCTTCGATCCAAAACTTTCCATCACGAATACGGACGTAAACCGTCATTCCCGTAACCCGCTCCCCATTCTGCCAACCAAGATTCATCCAAATGTAATGCCCTTTGGGTTCATCCTCAATTAGAAAAGTCTCTAACTCAGGATTAGGACTGCGATTACACAACTCAATATACTCAGCCAAAATACGCTTCAATAGCTTTGGATATTCAGTTAGTTTATCCATTGCACAATCTCCTCTAGTTCTGTATCCACAACGATAAGCGGCATTTGCAACGCAACCAGTTGATCAACAGCTTAGCTACGGTTCTTGCAATTGCACAGACGAGTTAGGGATTGGCTGAGTCATCTGCTTAGCAATTAAAGCGACTAAAGCACGCGGCAGGAGTCGGGGTAACAGCACCGAGAGAAATGCATTCATTCGTCCCGGTATGACATAACTGCGTCCTTGCTCTAATGCTTTCAATCCAACAGAAACAACTGTTTCTGGGCTAGTCATTTGTCCAACTTGCCGCTCTTGGGCGATCGCATGGAACGGCGTTTCAGTTGGACCCGGACACAGCGCTAGGACACGGATGCCGCGATCGCGATACTCTGCCCAGAGTGCTTCGCTGAAAGAGAGTACAAACGCTTTAGTGGCACCATAAACTGCCATATAAGGAACAGGCTGATGTCCAGCGGTAGAAGCAACGTTGATAATGGCACCACTCCCCTGCTTCAGCATATCTGGGATAAAAGCGCGGCTTAAATCTACCACAGCCGCAACGTTCAGCCTAATCTCTTCCTGTTCGCGCTCCGGCTCAAGTTGCTCAAACAGGCCGTATGTGCCGAAGCCAGCATTATTAATCAACAAATCCACTTGAAGCTGCCGATGCTGAATCACATTGTAAATATGCTGAGCCGCTCCTGGCTGGCTGAGGTCGCACACAACTACCTCAATCCGGCAGTCATGTCTACTTAATTCGGTTGCTAGTGTTTGCAACTTTGACTCAGAGCGGGCGACTAAAATTAGATTCATGCCACGATGAGCGAGTTCGCGGGCAAAGCTTGCACCAATCCCAGACGAGGCACCTGTAATCAAGGCTGTTTTCTGGCGGTATGTTAGCATCTATCTCCTGCCTGTATGTGTTTTAGTCTGTTTCAGAAATAATGCCTGGACATTTATATGCCCGCGCACGCATTTATTCTAGCCTTGTATGCCCGCGCACGCAAGCTCTAATCTAGAACTATGACTAAAAAACACTTGAATTACGATTTACAGCATGGACAGGTCGGGCTGAAGGCATGGTTTGGTCTTCTCTATGCCCGTGACTCTCTGGTTGAGGCGGTAGATAAGGCACTCGTTTCTCAGCATGAACTGCCTTTGTCCTGGTTTGAGGTGTTGCTACGGTTAGCAGCTTGTGATGCTCAATCCACAGAGAATACTTTTCTCTCCGTTTCTAATCTCGCTAAAGAAGTTCTATTAAGTCCTAGTCGAGTGTCTCGCGTGGTGGATGGACTGCATCAACGTGGGCTTGTCATTCGCCGACAGAGTACAGCAGATGCACGGGTAACAGAAGTTGCTCTAACGGAAGCTGGGATGTCGCTATTTCAGGCGGCAAATGCAACCCATTGCCAAGTGATTAACGATCGCTTCCTCGGTCGGCTTTCCACTCAAGAGGTAGAGGTTCTAGTCAAGGTTTGGCAAGAAATCGGTATCACTTACAGCCAATAGGACTGTGTCACAACAATAGGTCGATGTTGGAAGATTAGAGATTAGCAATGCCTCGTTTGAGCGCGACTAAGACCGCTTGAGTGCGATCGCTCACACTCAGCTTCCTGAGAATGCCATTGACATGGAACTTGATTGTACCTTCGCTGATGTTGAGAGCTGTGGTAATTTCTTGATTATTTTTGCCTTCGGTCATCAGCAGAAGGACTTGCCGTTCGCGTTCGGTTAACTGGGGACTACTCATACGCTCAGATAGCCTTGCGCCCACTTCGGCAGGAATATATTTCTGTCCGGCATGGACTCTCCGTTGAGTGGTCATCGAAACTCCTTGGGTCTGAAACAAACGCTTGCCAAGGAAGCTACAAAACGAACCTAGACAATGGAATAGAAGTAGGGGGTTCCAGTCTTTAAACCTAGGCTGGGTAAAACTTCTAGGGGGTGTGTAAATATAGGTAAGCTCAACGGAGAAATCCTGAGATTCTAGAGGCAATTGGCACAGCCTTGATGCAGAAAACTCTCGTCTAACTGTTGAATTGGTGACACCGTATTGCATAAATACTTGACCGTTTAAATGGTGAAAACAATGGGGGTAAGTAGGGTTCAAGAATTGACTATGGAGTCTTTTCTTCTTCTAAAGAATCTTTGTCCTTCTAGAGCGCCAGTCCAGTAAAAGAGGTTGACAAAAAGCGCTGTTTATAATGGGCTAAAAAAAACTCTCGCTCAACACTCAAGATTCAAGATTCAAGGGGTAACTGAGCGAGAGAAAATTACCACAACAAAATTTCAGCCTCTTTCTTGCGCTCAATAAAAGAGGTTTCTCAAATGAGCGATTGCGATCGCCTCAATCGCAGTCACGCTATTGTGCAAAGTTACAGTGCATGTGGCTTGGCATAGGCAGTATGAGCAGAGGTTCTGTTTATTTCTCGATTTCCAGAAGGTTCTCTCGGCTGAAAAAAAGTTGTCAAATATTGCTCAAAGAGCTTTATCGCTGAACAATTAACAGTAGAAGCCCCGACAATTGTCATTGTTGAAGCCAAAAAATCAGACTTAAAATCCGGACTCGGACAATGCATGGCGGAAATGGTAGCAGCACAGCGATTTAATCAAGCCAAAGAGCAACCTATTACAGCCGTTTACGGGTGTGTTAGTAGTGGAACACAGTGGCGATTTCTCAAACTGGAAGGACAAACGCTTCCTCCTATCGAACAAATTCTGAGTTTTTTGGTGTGGATGGTCAAATCTGGATAACGTTATGGTTCAACGCATAGAGGAAATACTCGGTACTACAATTACTGAATATACCCCAAACGCCATCAAGTTTCGGGGCTTGTCCTTAGAAACATTACAACAGATTATTGAAGAAGGATACACCACGCGATCGGCAAATTTTAATGCCGCTCCATCAGTGGGTTCATTTATCGAATTTGGGCAGCGATGCCAGAGCAACGGAGTAACAGCAACGTTTGATGGAATAGCATTTGCCGACAGAGAATCTCCCAATTTAGTGGTTGATGCGATAACAGTTATCGGCGTAAAAGACTTAGATTTTGCGGGTGAATTCGTGCGATTTGTTTGGGGTTGTGATGAAATGGAGATTAGTTCTCAAAAATTATATGCCTGGTGGGATTAAGAAGATGGGAGAGAACCAAGCTTGGCGAATTCCATGAAGCTGTTGGTCAATTAACGAGGGGTTTGACCCCTCCCCCCAGCAGAGAGTTTCGCACAGCTTCATCTGAGTGCAATTGAGAGCCGCAGCCGAGAAAATGAAAAATTGTGACCTACGGATATGATCTTGGACTCAAGCGATGACTCTTCAGCCTAGTGATTGGACAATTATCCCAACTCAAACAGCTCAAATAGCACTGTTTTGACTCTACGACCAATGGCTCAACATCTAGCTCTCACGGCAGCACGGGAACGCCAAACTACTACCGACTTCAAGCGGCGCTATGCTTGCGCGGGCTGGAGTAGAAGGCACCATCTCTCAAGCTGTCGGTGCCTTTGGGCTTCGACATTGTCGTTACCTTGGTCTAGCTAAGACTCATCTACAACACATCGCTACCGCCGCTGCTCCCGATGCCGTAACGGTACGCAATATGCTCGGTGGCATCGTCACCGCTTATACCCGTTGGATAGCCGAGCAGAGAACCCAAGCGCCCACTGATTCTCCCCAACGGGCAAAAGTGGCACAAAGTCTTCTGGATCGAGCCGCGATCGCTAACCAACGCATTGAAGCCGGATTGCAGGCACTCGATGACCCTCAAATCCTCGAAGCGTTCCAGATAGCGAATCGAGCGATCGCCACTGCCATCCGTCAGCGCCTCACTCACGACACCGACAAATCTCCCGATGAGCTTTCCCCACCCAAATGGCGGCTTTTCCAGATAGCCTTCTTGCTGATGAATATTGTTGGGATAGCAGACCCCCTGCATAGCGATCGCGAGTTAGTCGATCTGCTTCGGTCAAGTGTCCCATTACAATAATGGGGATGGGTTCTACTTGGTTGATAGAAAGATTTTACGTCGAGTCCCTGGACTTTAGAGTTGGTACAATCTATAGTCTTCGATTCGTTTCAGTTTCCGAAAAGAATGACCTTGTTTCGTTGTGTGTAAGGCCAGTGCGGCAGAACAGGTGAAGAGGGTGCTGTCTGCGGCTGGTGATAGGGAGTCGATAACAGCCATATCCCTAAAGCGATTAGAATTAAGCTCACAAAAAAGATTTTTTGGGTTCGGGAACTTATAGAGGGACTATTTCCCATTATTATCATAACACTTCTTTGAGCAACATTTCCACCAGATTGAGCCAACTCTGTCCATATTTTGACAGCTTTAGCTTGGATAGGTTATAGTATATTGGGCGACTATAATCAATATTCGGTCTGGAGGATGCCACAACCCAGTAATTCTTCTCCAGCCGGATTACAACTGTTTGAATCTGTCATTGGAAGCATAAGTTTGCCGTTTCGGCAAATATATGCTTCTAACTGAGTGCGGCAAATATATGCTTCCAATTGGACAAGGAATGCCAGAACATATC
>DNGI01000449.1:0-3978 GCA_003486645.1 Cyanobacteria bacterium UBA11370
GGACAAGGGGGACAAGGGGGGAACTCTGATTCTTCATCCCTTATCCTTACTTTCATAGGGTGTAGGGAGTAAAAATACTTAATGTAGCCAGTTGAAATACATTGTGAAATTTGCTGTCCTCTGTTGCTTGTTTCCTCACATTTTGCAAATTACATTAACAACCTGAGCAGAAACTGGATAAGACTGAGTAGAATGGCAAGTAAATTCACCCTATTCTTTATTCAACCCAACTGATACTACAAATTAACCAAACGCCTGTGAATGATAAAAAACGCCAACGCGACATACCTCAAATTAACGAAAGAATCCGGTTTCCGAAGATTCGGGTCATCGATACCGATGGGTCACAGATGGGGATAGTTACGCCCCAAGACGCTTTACGGGTCGCCCAGGAAAAAGAGTTGGATCTCGTCTTGGTGAGTGACAAGGCTGATCCGCCAGTGTGTCGTATCATGGACTACGGGAAGTATAAATTTGAACAAGAGAAGAAAGCCCGTGAAGCCAGGAAGAAGCAGCACACGGCGGATGTCAAAGAAGTCAAGATGCGCTACAAAATTGAGGATCATGACTATGACGTGCGCGTGAATGCTGCCAAGCGCTTTCTCAAATCCGGGGATAAGGTCAAAGCGACTATCACCTTCCGGGGTCGAGAAATTCAACACAGTGACCTCGCTGAGGATTTACTCAAGCGCATGGCAAACGATTTGGAGGAGATCGCTGAAGTGCAGCAAGCACCGAAACGAGAAGGTCGTAATATGATGATGCTGCTTTCGCCAAAGAAATAACAATGGGTTTGTTGTTTGTTGTTTGTTGTTTGTTGTTTGTGGTCAGTTGTTAATCAGTTGTTCGGAGTAAAAAACAAAAAATAACCAACAACCAACAACCCAAACCCAACGACCGACAACTAACAACTAACAACCAACAACCAACAACAGACTTTCTTTGACTAATGAAACTTTCAACTCGTACTCGCACTCAGGGTGACTGGGTACGCAAACTCCTCCAATGGGTGAATTTGCGTCCTGAAGAAGGGGAACGAACCTTACTGATGTTCCTCTTCTATACTGTTACCTCAGTGGGGCTACTTTGGTTTGAATATACGGCTACCGCACTGTTTTTAGAAGAATACAAAGCGGAGGGGTTGCCGTGGATTTATATCGCTAGCGCCCTGATGTGTTCGGGATTAGGTTTATTGTATTCTTGGCTGCAAAGTTGGCTACCGATGAGAGTGGTTTTGATTGCGATCGCTCTCTTAACCGGGATACCTCTGTTAATCTTTCGGTTAACATTAGGGGTTGATTATTTCCACGGTTTAGTCGCTTTGGGAACGATTTTTCTATTGCGCTTGTGGATGGATGCGGTAGAAGTTCTCAATGATCTGAACTCCCAGGTTGCCGCTAATCAATTATTCAATATCCGGGAAATTAGACGCACCTACCCTATCGTCTCTTCGGGACTCTTAGTTGCTGATGTAATCTCAGGCTTTTCGTTTCCGCTACTGAAATTAGTGGTGGGAGATATTAATAATATTCTCGTTGTTGCTTCCTTGATGATGGTGCTGGGCGCAGGAACGTTATTTTATTTAACCCAGCGCTATCAACAAGCCTTTCCTAACTCACCAGTACGGGACTGGGAAGATGATGAGCAGGAATTTGTGGTTCGTCGCACGACTGGCCCGCTGCAACGCTACATCATTCCTTTATTTGCCTTTTTTATCTTAGGTGAAGCGCTGTATTTGTTGGTAGAATTTCAATATCTCGGTCAATTAGAAGAAAATCTAGAAGCTTCGGAAATTGCGGGGTTCTTAGGCTTATTTAGTGGAATTGTTGGGCTATTTGAACTCACTTCTCAATGGTTCATTTCGAGTCGGGCAGTGGAACGTCTGGGAGTCTTTGTGGCTGCCATGATGTTGCCTGCATCCTTATCGATTATGGGCTTAATTACGTTGAGTGGGTTGCTGGATCTTTTGCTTGGACTTTTTGGTCAAGTTATTTCGATTCCACCGTTTGTTACTGGATTATTTGTTGGTTTAATATTTTTGAGATTTATCGACGAACTCCTGCGTTATACCTTAATTGCTGGAATTGAACCCTTTCTATTTCAACCGATACCTGAAACGATTCGCAATGCCCTTCAGACTAAGGTACAAGGGATTGCTGAACCAATAACGACGGGGATTACTGGAATTAGTATGTTAGCCAGTATTTGGCTATTAAATCAAATATTTCCAGCCGAGTCGCACGCCTTTGAGCAATGGCAAAGTGGGGTGTTTATCTTTGCGATCGTATTTTTCTCCCTGATCTGGCTGCTGAGTGCCTGGTTGATGCGGTCTACCTATGTTACGTTGCTCGTTGAAACGGCGGAAAAAGGACGCTTAGGGTTTTCGGATGTAGACTTACGAGCCTTTAAACGGACGGTGATCGAAACCTTAGAGCAACCGGGTACAGAAGCCGATAAACGCTCTTGTATTCAATTATTATCTCAAATTGACCCAACCAATGTGGCGGAGGTGCTTGCTCCTCTGTTACCTCGCCTGTCTAAGGAGTTACAGTGTCAGAGTTTGGAGGTGATGCTGGAACATCCTGATCCGGCTTATCTCAATGATGTCCAAGTTTTAATCGATCGCAATCCACAGCCAGAAGTTCTAGCCTTGGCGTTGCGTTATGTTTGGCTCACTCAGTCAGAACCGGATATTGAGACGATTAAGCCTTATCTCAATCCTACCGTTGACCCCATGGTACGAGCAACGGCAGCCGCTTTAATGTTACGTCGGGGAACTTCCAATGAGAAAGCAGAGGCAACGAATACCCTACGGCGAATGCTAACCTCAAAACGGGAACGTGAACGGGTGATGGCAACACGAGCGTTAGGAGAGGCTGAGTATTTGCAAGCGCTCCGGCTTTATATCCCTAATCTATTACAAGATGAATCGTTGCGGGTACGTTGTGCGTTGTTGGAGGTGATTGCCGCGACCCATTTAGAACAGTTTTATCCATCGTTAGTTAAGGGATTATACTACAAATCAACTCGTGATGCGGCTCGTATTGCTCTGGTACGCTTGGGGAATGAGGCGATTCCGTTGTTGTTAGAGTTGGCGGAAGATATTCATAAACCCGATTTGGTGAGGCTGCAAGCGTGGATGGCGCTAAGTGAGATTGGTACGCCAGAAACCTTGCATCAGCTTGTGCAACAGTTAATCACTAGTTGGGGAACGACTCGCCGCAATATTTTACGGATCTTGCTGAAGATTCCTAATGAAGAAGGGATTGAAATGGTATTGGATCAGTTGGGGCGCAGTGGCATAGAAACTTTAATTGAGCAAGAATTATTATGTTTGGGTCAGGTTTATGGGGCACTTTTGGATTTGGCACCGGAGCAAATTGGAGGAGAAGAGGCGGATTTGCTGCGACGGGCATTACAGGATATGGAAACGGATCTGTTGGATCGGTGTTTTTGGCTGATGAAGTTTCTGTATCCGGTGAGTTCAATTCAAGCCGCCGCGTATAATCTTGAGTCGGAGTCGCGCTCAAATATTGCGCTAGGGTTGGAAATCTTGGATAATACGATTGACATTCCTCAAAAACAAGCATTTTTGGGAATTTTGGATCGCCGTTCCCTTGAGGAAAAGATAACTTACCTAGTGGAGTGGGTGCCTTATCAACCAATGAGTCCTAGCGATCGCCTGCGCCGATTGATTGAGTTAAGGCATTTTATGTCAGACTGGCCGTTAGCCTGTTGTTTTCATTTAGCAAGGGTAGCCCACTACAGTTTGACACCGGAAGCAACCCTAGTCTGTCTGCGTCATCCGACGAGTTTTGTCCGGGAAGCGGTTTTGGCTTATTTGAAAGCGGCTTCACCCCGTTCTTGTATCGAAATATTACCGATGCTTAAGAATGACTCAGATCGTCTAGTGGCTGCTCAAGCTCAACAAATGATTCGAGAGTTTGGTTTGGCTAATTAGTTGTTTGTTGTTTGTTG
>DNGI01000449.1:4229-4969 GCA_003486645.1 Cyanobacteria bacterium UBA11370
TTGTTTGTTGTTTGTTGTTGATTAGGGGTTAGTTGACAAGCAATCAGCTATAAACCACGAACCACAACCATAAACAAAAGACAACCAACGACCAACGACCAACAACCAACAACCAACGACCAACAACCAACGACCAACAACCAACGACTAACAACCAACAATAGGATAAACTTGAGATTCGTGTTGAGTAAGTAAGCCCGAATAGCCAATAGCTAATCGCTAATCCATGTTAACCAGCGTTGAGCGTCTATTATTTGTCAGGGCTGTCCCGATTTTTCAAGAGTTGCGGGACGATTTTTTAGTGCGCGTCGCCTCGGTGATGGATGAGTTATCCTTTCCGGCTGACTACACCATTGTCAACCAAGGGGAAGAGGGGCGATCGCTGTATATTGTGGTTTCCGGTTTGGTACGGGTACACATTGGCGATCGGGATTTGGCACGTCTAAGCCAGGGAACTTGTTTTGGTGAGATGTCGTTGTTTGATGCTGAACCGCGATCAGCTTCGGTAACGACGACGGAAACTTGTGAGTGTTTAGTACTCACTCAACTTCAACTTTACGATGCGATCGACGAGACTCCGGGAATTGCAATTAATATTATCCGTTTGCTTTCTCGCCGCATTCGAGAATTGAATAATAAGTTGAATGCTTACGAGGTGAAAAATTCACCACCGGATTTTAGTCGGGCGAATACTAATTTGGTAGGTTAGTTGTTTGTTGGTTGTTGTTTGTTGTTTGTTG
>DNGI01000449.1:5187-5338 GCA_003486645.1 Cyanobacteria bacterium UBA11370
GTTGTTTGTTGTTTGTTGTTTGGGTAATAAGCTAATGTGCATCCAAGTTGCATAATCTAATAGCCGAAAGGGGTGTGGGGTGTAAGACACGGCAATTAAAATGCCGATTAGCTTAATTAACAGTTAATAACCAACAACTAATAACTAACAA
>DNGI01000449.1:5589-10750 GCA_003486645.1 Cyanobacteria bacterium UBA11370
AACAACCAACAACTAACAACTATGAAACTCGACCATTGATATAGTAATCTCTTGTACCTTTAGCGCTGAGTGCTTCACCCAACCGATTTAAGGCGTGAACATAAGCGGCTGTTCGCAGCGAAATAGCAAGTTCTTGAGAAATTGACCAAATTTGTTTGGATTCTTCTACCATTTTTTGTCTCAAGCGTTGATTGACTTCCTCTAACGTCCAATACAGTCCACTGCGATTTTGCACCCATTCAAAATAGCTAACGGTAACACCACCCGCATTCGCTAAAATATCAGGGAAAACCATAATTCCCTTAGATTCCAAGACTTTATCAGCCGCTGATGTGATGGGGCCATTTGCTACTTCAAAGATGTATTTGGCTTTGATACTATCGACATTTTCTTCAGTAATTTGATTTTCTAGCGCAGCAGGAATCAGGATATCCACATCTAAGGCTAAAAGCTCTTGATTGGTCAATACTTCATGCTCAACAATGTTACAAACACTCCCTTCACAGTAGACAGCTTTAATGCCTTGACTAGAGGCTTTATATTGGCGAATGCTGGGAATATCTAACCCTTTTTTCGCATAAATTCCGCCTTGAGAATCGCTAACGGCTACAACTTTATAACCTGCGATCGCCAGCAATTCTGCTAACACCGAACCGACTTTACCAAATCCTTGAATAGCGACAGTAGTTTGTTGGGGAATCAGGTCAAGTTTAGGCAGAATAGACTCAATAACAAAATAAGCACCCGCTGCTGTAGCACCATCACGACCAACACTTCCACCCATTGTCAGAGGTTTACCTGTGACTACTGCTGGACTAATTTGACGACGGATAATACTGTATTGATCCATCATCCAACCCATCACCATCGCATTAGTATAAACGTCGGGCGCGAGAATATCAACATCAGGGCCAATAAAGTCAGCGATCGCATCAATATACCCGCGACTTAGCCGTTCTAATTCCAGCTTAGATAACGCTTTGGGATTAAGAGTAATTCCCCCTTTCGCACCACCAAAGGGTAGATTTAAAACAGCACATTTAAAGGTCATCCAAAAGGCTAAGGATTGCACTTCATCGAGTGAAACATTAGGATGATATCGCACACCGCCTTTTCCTGGTCCTCTGGTATCATCATATCGTACCCGATAGCCTTGAAAAATCTTTAAAGAACCATCATCCATTCGCACTGGAATTGAAACATTCAAACTGAATTTAGGATACTTTAACCGTTCAATCGCATCTTCAGAAATAGAAACATATTTCATTGCGGCTTGCAATCGTTTACCCGCATCAGACAATAATGATTCAGACATTTTACTATTTCTCCTAATTAAGTAAGTGAGGATTATGAACTATGAATTATTAATCCAAAATCCAAAATCCAAAATCCAAAATCCAAAATCGATTGGCGATCGCATTCCAATCTGTTTCCGATGGACAATATCTGACCATCAGACTACAGCGCCAGTGCAGTAAGCTTTAATGTTTTGTGCTAGGCAAAGCTTGTTACAGACGCGATAAATCGCGCTTGAATTTGGTTCAAATCAATCTTTTGTTTCCTTCCTTATCGGGGAGAAACAAGGTCGGTTTGAACTGTTCTTACTAAAATTATTTCATGGAAATACATGAAGTAGCTACAAAAACAGTATATCTCGTTACATTTAGTAAAACTACCTCTGGAAACCAGCCACAGATACAGGAAAAAAGACCCTTTCCCCTTACCGCTTCGCCTTTACACTTCTTAAGCTTCCGGTTCGATACCAGCAGCTCGCAATTGCGCCGCCAAGCGATCGGCTCTTGCTTCAGCTTGTTCGGCTCGTTCTGTACCCGTTAACAACAAATTCCCCTGGTTGTCCCACCAGCGCAACCAAGGTAATTCTAGATTTTGATACTGACCTTGCCAAATTCCCAGTTCAACTCCCAAGGGTGAAATCGGATAATGTCCCCGCTCATTTGGTGTTAATAACTGATACTCACCCGCCACCAAAGAATAAACATCAATGCTGGCACGTCTAACTTCATAAATTCCGTAAAAAGCAGGACGAATTACTTGTTCGTAAATCCAGAATTTTCCCGGCTTTTTTGCTTCCTCTTGTTCAGTGCGAGATAGGGGAGTTTTATCCCGTTCTTCTGAGCCATCTCCTGAAGCAAACTCTAAAACAATCAAGGGTGGAATTAACTCTTGCCACAATACATAGGAACGCCGAATTTGTCCATTTAAACTGGGTGGTACATTCGGGACATAAAACCAGTCTGGCGCTGTGGCTTCCGCCCCCGCTTCGCTAACTGCACCTCGCTCTGGTGGGTCAGTTAATCGCCAGTAAATTCCACAATCTTGACCGATACAATAGTGTGCATCAGGATGACGTTTTTGCAGTACGGGTTCGATTGAATCTGTTAAGAGAATGCTTTGGGGATGCTCCTGAAAATTTTTTACAAATGTGCCATCGGATTCGGGTAATTGGGTATGATCGGGTAGTTTTTTGAGCAGTGGGAGTGGATTAATAGTGGAAGTCATAACTAATTTACGCCTTCACGTATTTAAAATAGCTAACTCTAGGATAGCGTGATCATTCAGTAGTTCAGGATTAAATAACCTTGATTAGGTACACCACTGAGTCTTGTTAGTTAGAGACAAACCCTGTTCTACTGCTAAATTCTGCTGTAACTGGTCACTCGTTTAACTGTTAGAGAACCCTAGAAATAATAAAGCTATTGTCGCCGGGACTGATTGAACTAGAATTGCCGCTGGGGTTTTCAGCGTAATCCTATCACCTAGTAATACATTTTTCAAGCAGCTCTTCAATCCCATTAATCACTAAAATTTGAGTTTGTAACTGACAACTAACATCTTCGACAGTCAGATCATCTAAAAATCGAGTATCATCATGCTTGAGCATTACCGCAGGTAACAAAATTCCATCTCCTAACTCTTTGCCTTGCAATCCTTCGAGTAAATCTTGACCTGTTAATAAGCCTGTTACTGTGATTTCCTGACCCCAATAATTACTACATAAGGCTACTAACTTTATTTCTAATCCTTCCACCATATTTAACGTCTGTACCAGTGGCACAAAGGCATTTTCTACAGCATTTCCTACTACCCAAGTTAATCTTCGTAATGTCTCTAATCGAGTTGGTAATATCCGATTAGCTACCTCTTCAAACTGTTTGATAAACTGGCGAATTGAACCGACCCCATTTCCAATTTGGGGATAATCTTCATAATGAGATTCTGGAGGTAAGTCTTGCCTTGCGATCAAAAACCATTCATCAGCTAACCAGGCAAATGTAGACCTTAATTCCTGCTGAAATTTATCCTGAAGTAACTGAATTTGATGTATCGTTTCTACAGCTTTATCGTGACTAACGGGTATCAACTCATCCTCTGTAGGTCGAAAACGGGTTAATCCCACGGGAACCACCGCAACGGAAGCGACGGTTGGTACTTCACCTTGATGGAATTGGGCTAAATTGAGTAAAGTTCTTTCCAAGTGAATACCATCATTAATTCCTGGACAAACTACAACTTGAGCGTGAATTTGTAAGCGGCGTTCCTGAAACCATTTGAGTTGCTCTAAAATCTGTCCAGCGCGAGGATTCTTTAATAAACGGCTACGAATTTCGGGTTCAGTCGCATGAACAGAAACATAGAGTGGAGATAGACGCATTTGTTCTATCCTGTTCCATTCTTTTTGGTTAATATTAGTAAGAGTTAGGTAGGAACCATAGAGGAAGCTGAGGCGATAATCGTCATCTTTGAGATATAAACTGTCTCGTTTACCAGGGGGTTGTTGGTCAATAAAACAAAACGGACAGCGGTTATTACACTGAATTAAACCATCAAATAATGCGGTTTCAAATTCTAATCCTAAATCATCGTCGTAGTCTTTCTCAATTTCTACATAGTGAGTTTTTCCTTTGGCATCAATCACTTCGAGTTCTAGGATTTCATCCGCACATAAAAACTGATAGTCAATCAAATCACGAGGATGAGTGCCGTTGATGGATACAATAGCATCACCAGGTTCAAATCCAATTTCAGCAGCGATGGAATTGGGAAAAACTTTAGTGATTAATGCGGGATGAATCATTTTTGTTGTTGGTTGTTGGTTGTTGGTTGTTGGTTGTTGGTTGTTTGTTGGTTGTTATTATGTAAGTGATTATGGATATTCGTTTTTTGGCTGACTGTCCGGATGTAATACCTGCGATCGCTTGTCTGCATAGAATTGAGACTTGGCGATCGCTCTAATTATTACGATACTCAAGAACAGTTTCGTCTGCGTTTAAATCGAGATACTTTGTTTTCTATTCTCTCTTCCTTCTTTCCCAATCTGTTAATATTAAACCTTCACTTCATCCGCAAAACTCGCCACACGAACAAAGTGAAATGGCCCAGCAATTGAACCCCAGATATGCTCATCGGTTTGGGGATCGCGCCCCCGATCTAGACTGATAAATTTATGGTCATCAATTTCAAAAGTACTATCAAGATAAGTTTCTTTGTCCTTACGAACAACCATACAAGCCTTACCGGGTTCAACTGCACCTTTAAAACTATGGCCCGTCCATTCCACATTAAACGTACAACCAGAAAGTTTTTCTAACTGTTCAGATTTTAACGATTGCAGTCGTTCAAGGTCACGAGAAGCCCCATAAAATAATTCCTCATTTTGAACTTTGTAATTTTCAATTTCAATGCGATCGCCCGCGACAACTAATTTTAATACCCGTAATCGATAGGGAGCATTGAGCATAATGTCATAGGCTTGTTCAAGAAACAAACTCGGACTATTCAACAGGGATGGGGGTAGGGGACGCATACAGACGCGGATATGGGCGTAGAATGGAGGATTTTCAAAGGCTTGGGCTTGGTTGCTAAAGTCAGCCGCCATCCAGCGAGTTAAGGTTGTGATATCCGTGGAATGAGTCATTAATGAATTCTGAATCCTAAGTTAACTTCATCAATAATTGTAAAACTTAGCCTGATCCCAGGGAAACTAATTCATCCCTCATCCTTCCTATCTGACGAGGATATATTGCATTCAACGAAGAATAGCTATAGTACACTAGTGCGTCCCGACACAAATAACTCACCAGCAAAAATCCTTCTATCTCCTCCTAAGCTGTCACGCATTTAAATTGGGTATCAGTAGCGA
>DNGI01000449.1:10999-16736 GCA_003486645.1 Cyanobacteria bacterium UBA11370
TTTAAATGACGAACAGCTTACCCTTTTAAAAAAGCACATTACGGTTCACTTATCAGTGTTGAGTCCTCAATTGCTTTAACAGCGGATTGGCTAGATATTGCTAGATATATACCCAGTAAAACGACAGCAAAAGTCCCCCAACACGACAGATTTAAGCGTTCTGAAAAAATTGCCCAAGCTTCAAGGGATGTAAGAACCGGATCAAGAAGAAAGGTGAGAGCCACAAATCCAGATGATAATTTGTTCAGGCTATAAGCGATCAGTCCCTGACCTAAAACTTGGCAAATTAAGGCTAAGAAAATCACAAAAAGCCACCCTCCTCCTGAAGAAGGAAACAGCTTATCGTCGGTGAAAATAAGCCACGGAAAGATAACAAGAGTTGCGATCGCAGAACCCCAAAATAAAATCGTTGTCGCCGTAAATTCTGTTCTTAATTGTTCTACTATTAACACGTAAAGAGCCGCGAAAAGTGCTGAAAGTACAGCATCTAGATCCCCTTGTATTTTGTCTGTTGCCATTTGTAGATCTTGCAGTCCAATCGCTGTCACTCCACCAACGGCAATAACCATTCCAATGACAAATTTTCGATCAAAGTGCTGACCAAATAACAGCCATGCGCCTAAACTAGTAAAGAGCGGAATGAGATTATGGAGGAGAGTAGAAGTACCAACATTAGTTTGAGTCAGTGACCAAGCCCAGGATAGTTGAGAGGCAGCGAAAAAAGCCCCAAATCCTATTAATAATAACCAATTATGATTGGTGTAGGGTAGCTTTTGGGCAGATTGATTGCAGGAATATCGTTGGCGTATCCCATTAATCCCATTCAACAGCCCAAAGACAATTGTAGCAATCCAGAGACGATTAAAAATGGTCGCATTAGGGCTAATTTCATTTTCACTTAATTTGATGAAGATAGCAGCAAAAGATATAGCAAATAAGCCAATAGATAATGAAATAATCGCAATTGTGACGGGTAGCTTGGAGAACGGTTCTTGTGACAGCTTCAGTTGAGTGGTCATTTGAGCAAACAATGAAATAGTTGGGTAGGCGTGTAAAAAAACAGTTCAGACGTTCTGGTTTACGTTCTGGCTTATGGATATTTATACGGAAAACCAATGAGCAATGAGCAATGAGCAATTCCTCAGTTTATAACTAACAACTTACGTTATTAAGCGTGCTCTCCACTTTTGAGACTAAATAACAAAAACTGAGTCACCTGCGCCTCACTAAAATTATCATCACTCACTAAAATTAAACTCTGGCTACCATCTGGAAGACGAGGACCAAGAGTCATTCCCTCCAGATTATCTAGGTCAATTTCCAATTCATTCAAATCCAAAAGCAACTTTTTCTTCACAGGATCAATTCGTGAAATATCGCCATTAAGGCTAACAATATTTGAGGTATCCGTTGCTCCTCCTAGGGCAATCTGATAAACTTTAATACTAAAGCCAAATAACCCATAGGCACGTTCTAAACTGAGAAAGTGACCCTGGGTATCTAAGGCTAATAATTCGGTCAAACCATGACCAATTGTACCATTTGGAGGAGTATCAAGAAGGTAAAGGTGTTCGGCGACGAGCATTGGCGATGCAATATTTCCAATTAAATAATGCAGCAATCGAATCCGATTCGGGTCTTCAGAATTCGGAGGTAAGCTATCTTGAAACAAAGCGGATTCAGTAGCTGTAAACAAGCGAAACGGATCGCCACTAGCAACAGCTAAACTATTCGGTTCCAGAGTTAATGCTTCAAAACCTAAATTATCTTGAATCCCACGAGGCGCTTGTTCCTCTTCAGTACTTTCAGAACCCGTGGTCGTGTTTTCTATTTCCCCCACTTCCCCTTCCCTAGGAAGAAAGCGATCTGGAATTCTTAAACGTTGCAGGGGTTGTCCAGTTTGGCGATCGCATTCTCGAATGAATGCAGGAATTCCCTGATTAGTCACTCCTTCACTCGAAATAAATACCGTTCCTTTTGGAGATAAGGCGATACCTTCCGGATCAATACTCCCTTTAGCATAGGTTTCGCCATTCTCATCCTTAAGAAAGGTAACATCTTCGACCTCAACTGTTTTAATCCCCGTTTCCCCTGTATCCTGGGGAGCGATCGCCAATTTTATAGTATAAAACCGAGCAGGAGCTAAATTAGAGCGGTCATCAGAAAGAGCCAAAAAACGACCCCTTTGTCGGTCATAGGTCAGTGCAGACAATCCCCCAACGGGTGTATCCTTAAACGTTATCTTGGGTAATTGGTACTCTCCTAGGAACTTTAGGGAAAGGTCGAGAAACGTCCGTTGTTCTGCTGTTCTAGCTTCGGAAGGAGTACAACCCGTAGTGAGGACATTAAAGAATGCGATCGCTAAAACCAATACCAGGGAAAATAAAGTGCGAGATATTCGTAACCTTGAGGAGTTCGGCTTGAGTAACTGAGTCATAGAGTGTTGGTGTATATGGGAACCTGGAGTGAGTATAACCTTAAGCAGAAACCCTAGCTTGAATTTAAACGTCAATTGGGTTTTGAGGATGAGAAAACGATAGTAATTTTAAATCCCGATCTTAAACCTGGTTACTAAGCTGATGTACAGATAAAGCTGCACAATATAAACTTGGGGGGTGTGTCAGTTATCAGTTAACAGTTGTCAGTGAACAGTGATTTATTAATTAACCTTATTTTGTACGATTCAAACGCGAATGAAATTGATTGAGAAAGGATGGCATCTTATACAACCCAACTATTCGACATGGGGAACAACAGCGTGTAAAACTGTTCTATTTGTATTGTGTCTTAGTTCTGTAGCGTTAGCACAACCGAATACTACTACTAAACCTCAACCTAATCCTCCGATACTCAACCCGTTAGAACTTCCGACATCTGGCGATCCTTTACTACCGAATCCTCCCATAGAACGAGACTTAACCCCTTTAGAACGCCTCAGACTCAGTGAAGCTTTAGACGAACTGAACAACCAAGCTACCGCAGAACTTCAAGCCGGAAATATATCTGAAGCCTTTGAATTATGGTATCGAGAAATCCGACTGCGACGAGTGCTAGGAGGGCAACTTGAAGAAGTAAAAACCTTGGGTAGAGTTGGTGAAATTGCCTGGAGAGAAAATTCTAAAAAAGAGGTGCAATTAATTACAGCACGCTTAAAATCTATTGAGCAAAACGCAGAGACAACAGGCACTGTAGACCGAGAACTTTTAAATGCTTTGGGTCAGGCTTATCAACAAGTTCGAGTACCAGGACAAGCCCTAAAAATCTACGAACAAATTTTAGCCGATACCCGTCAACAGCAAGATATTGAAGGGGAAATAGCAACCCTTAAAACAATGGGTCAGTTGCACATGGCTTGGTTCGATTATCCCAAAGCAGCAGCAACCTATCAAGAATTACTCGCTATCGCTCAACGGCAAGGCGATCGCGCTAATGAAATCGTTTATACTCAACAATTGGCATATATTTACGACCAATCGAACGATCCGAAAAATGCCTTGCAGATGAAAGAACGACTGGTAGAACTTTACCCATCAAACGACCCGCAATTACCAGCTTTAAAAATTGCGATCGCCACGGATTACGAAGCACTCAGTCAACCGGAAGCAGCCAGCCAAAACTACCAAGAAGCCTACCAAAAAGCCTTAGAATTACAACAACTTGCCTATGGAAGTGAGGCGCTTCAAAAACTCGCTACACTTTATCATACTAACGAGCAGCCGGAGGTCGCTTTACAAATTTATGAGATTCTCGTCGTCGTGGAACAGCAATCGTATGATTTCTATGGGTTGATGAATACTTACGACCGAATGGGTCAGATTTATTTGGAGCAAAAGAACTATAATCAAGCCTTGGAACTATTTAAACAAGGGCTAGAATTAGCCCAGTCGTTGAACTATCAGGAAACCTATTTCTTCCGACAGATTGAGCGGGTCAATCAACAGCGGTAAAATTAAAAACGAAAAACGAGATCCCCAACTTCTTCAAGAAGTCAGGGATCTAAATTCTGAGTTTCAGACTCCTTAACCTAATGGTTGGGTTTTTATAGTCTGCCACTGCCAACTATCATTGAAAGTTTTGTTAGGGTGTAAAAAGAAAAACAGACTGGTAATTAACAAGAATAGGACGAGGGATAAACTGAACTCGACGAAAATTGCTCGAGTGATCTTAGTTTCCATAAAACACATCGATTGGGACAAACAGCGATCGCAGCGAGTTCAAAAACGACAACGATTTTAGACTCTTACTGCAACCTCCTTAAGGGTATTTCCCGAAGAATCAGATGTGATCCGTATAATTCCGGAAATTGCTTTCCACAAGGTTAACAGCTTTTGAGGATTATACGGACAAAGGACGTTAAAAACATCAAATCAGTATTTTAACCGACTTGACTTTGATTAAGTAGAGATAGAGTTAATCCTAAAAGAGAGATAATACGGATGAGTAATCTGAATCTATAAATCCTAAAACCTCTAAACAACCAACAACCCATCCGTAAAGAGAGATAATACGGATGAGTAATCTGAATCTATAAATCCTAAAACCTCTAAACAACCAACAACCCATCCGTTACATCCGCTACAAAATCCGCTGCCACCGCTGCCTAACTATTACAGGAAATGTCTTAACTTCGGATCATCTTGTAGAAGTTTCAAAACCTGCTTAATCTCCTGCGTCCGGTCTTTTTTCACAATCAGAGTAGCACCTGCATCCCGTACTATCACCACATCTTCTAAACCAATAGTTACAATCACTTCATCTTCATCACTAGCATAAATAACTGCTCCATTAGTATCCCTACCAATATGATTACCGAGTTCAACATTCGCTGCATCCCCTTTCAGCAAGCGTTCTAAGGCATTCCAGTCCCCCAAATCATCCCAACCAAACGCAGCAGGAAGGACGTAAGCTAGCTGGGTTTTCTCCATCAAGGCATAATCAATACTCTTCTTCGGTAATTGGGAATACGCCGCTATTCCATTTTCAGATAAAGGAGTAATAATTTCTGGGGCATGAGCCTTTAGTTCCGCTAAAACCACTCCCACGCGGAAAATGAACATCCCACTATTCCAGCTAAATTTCCCTGTAGCCAGAAAAGACTCCGCCGTTTCCCGATTCGGTTTTTCTGTAAACCGACTCACCCGGTAAACAGGTAAACCGCCAAACGTCCCGGCTGGTTCTCCTTGTTCAATATAGCCATAACCCGTAGAAGGATAGCCAGGAGTAATTCCCAAGGTAACAATAGACTCCTGAGTAGCCGCTAGCTGCGTCGCCGCATGAATCGTCTGTTGAAACGCCTCTTGGTCTGCAATCCAATGATCCGCCGGGAAAAAGCCAACTACGGCATCTTCCCCATAGTGTTTAGCAATTTCTAGGGTAGCCCAGGCAACAGCAGGTGCGGTATCCCGTCCCTCCGGTTCTGCCAAAATCGTTTCTGAGGCAAGTTGAGGGAGTTGTCCTCGAACACCCTCCGCCAGTTGAGTCGATGTTACCACCCAAACCTTTGCCGGATCACCCGCCAATTGACTCAGGCGATCGCTCGTTGCTTGCAATAAACTCTTACCACTACCATCTAAACTTAAAAACTGCTTGGGTCGTTGCTGGCGACTCAAAGGCCAAAACCGTTCCCCTTTGCCACCAGCCAGAATTACGGGTATCAAGGATTGATCCATAGCTTCACTGTTCGCGTCCTCTTCTGCTACATCCTAGCCTTATGGTAGGGGAGTGGGGAGTGGGGAGT
>DNGI01000448.1 GCA_003486645.1 Cyanobacteria bacterium UBA11370
TCTATCTAAATAGGATTTGGTATCACACCATCTGGACTAGTAGGGTAAGCTAGAAGCTTATAGAAAGTTTTGCTATTGGCTTTTTACAAGTTGATGGTAGTGCCTTTACGTCCAGACTTGGCAACTACAATCAATTGGTAATCAATAATAAAGATATAAACTTTATCCTCTGTCGAGATTGTCGGGCTAGAGCGATTACCGGAAAAGTTGGCAGAATGGAAATAGAAAAGTTGAATAATACAGTCAACGGACGTTTTATTTTGTTGGAAAAGGATGATAGAATTAGTTTCGATCTGATTTACCAGATTATTACTGATATCCAGAATAGAGATTTGGACATAGAACTGGAAACGGCTTTAAATAGTCTTATGTCTGAGTTAGATAAGTCCTGGATTATTAAACTTTTGCAATAAACTTGGAACACTTGGGCAGATAAGCCGAACTATTCCGAAGCTAAAATTAGAGGCAAAATTAGTTGAGTAGGTTAGCGCTCACCTTTCGAGGCAACTTCTACACTAAGATTATATCTGTAAAAATTGCTACGAAAGAATATGAATCAAACAGTGGATGCTCTACGTGCTATCGATGATCAGCTATCGAAGCGTCATATTGACCTCGATCAAGGGGGATATTTTATTATCTATCTAGACCGAGAAGCCGGACTAATTTGTGCCAAACATTTTACTAATGTCATTGACGATCGCGGTTTAGCCGTTGATCCAGAAACGGGTAAAGTGATTCCCGCAAAGGGTAAAGTAGAACGGACTCACAGTACCTTATATACGGGCAGAACCGCTAAGGAAATTTCCATTATAATTTTTGAGCAAACCCAGCCTTCTCCTGTCACTAGGTTGGATCACGCTGCTTATTTAGGACGAGAGTTTGTCAGGGCTGAGAATGCTCTAATTACGGGGCAGGAGTATATTCAAGATTAAAGGTTATTCAATTTTGAATTTTGGATTTTGGATGCAAAGATTTTGGATTGTTCCCACAGATCAATCCACGGGCTTCTAAAAAATTTCCCCACTTCCCAGTCCCCATTCCCCACTCCCCACTCCCCACTATTTGACATAGAGGAAATAAGTCGCCATCGGTACAACTGTAGCAACCACTAAGAGAACAACCACCCAAATGGTAGAATTCTTAGTGTCGGTTTCTTCTGCGCTCGTGAAGGTACTTTCGACCTGAATGTTTTGCTCCATAGTGGGAGGACCAGGATCAGGTTCACCAGAAAGCAGTGCAATGATGCGATCGCTCCCATCCAAAAATGCCTGGTTGTACTTGTCCCCTTCTCGCAGTGGTGCCACCATGGTTTCAGAGGCGATACTCTGAGCAATGTCATCGGACAGCATTGATTTGATGCCTTCACCTGTCACAACGGCAGTATTATTAGTCTGGGTATCAATCACGACCAAGGTTTGATTCGCTTGGGCTTCTGGTGTTGGATACCATTTTTCAAATAATGCTTTGGCAAAGGTTTGTATAGTCTCACCGTAGTCTAAACGGCGAAATGTGAGCATTCTCACCTCATTACCCGTTTTTTGGGCTAACTCTGCTAGACGGTTGCTTAACTTGCCTTCACTGACGCGGCTGAGTACGTCTGATGTGTCAATTACCCAAGTGGCTTCGCCTGCGCTGACAGTAGGCATTTCATAAACGCCAGTCGCATTCGCTGGCGCGGCGACTAACCCGCTAGCGATCGCCATTAATAACACTGACAGCATCAACTGTTGCAGGTATTTCTGTGCTTTGTATAGTTTATTGAAGAGCTGACTCATTTACTTAATCGTAAGATTGCCTTTTTTCCCAAAATACTATATAAACCGTCACAAAACTCACATCTCAATAAATCGGCGCGAATTGAGCAACTCAATGAATAACCTGGGAATGGCTTAAGGTGCTACAAAGTTTTGCCGTCCTGCACCAAGCTCAGATTAATTAGTATTTAATGAAGTTTTCTAAAGCTCTTCCATAATTTTGTAACTGAATCACCCCTCCCTGCTTAAAATGTTATCTCAGGTGTTTCCATAAACTTAAGAGGAGGAGAATATCCCTATGGCGGATGCCAGAGATATAGAAATGGTTAAACCTTATGGTGGAGACCCATTTGTGGGTCATCTATCGACTCCCATCAGTGATTCAGCTTTTACCAGAGCGTTTATCGGTAATTTGCCAGCCTACCGTAAAGGGCTATCTCCGGTTCTGCGAGGTCTGGAGATCGGCATGGCTCATGGTTATTTCCTGCTTGGTCCCTGGGTTGTATTTGGCCCGTTGCGGGATTATACAGAGGCACGTTATCTGGGTGCCCTAGTTTCAGCCTTGGTGTTAGTTCTACTCGGAACGGCAGGTATGGCAGCTTGGGGATTAGTCTCTTTGAAAAGCGCTGATGAATGCCCTCCTGGTACTGATAGACTAAAAACCTCTGAAGGCTGGAGTGAGTTTGCTGGTGGATTCTTTGTCGGTGGTATGGGTGGCGCTTTCGTTGCCTACTTCCTACTCGAAAATTTTGGAACTGTGGATGCAATTTTCCGGGGTTTGGTCAACAATTAGTCCCCATTCGTTCAATTGATTCGTAATAGTTCGCTGGAAACCTTGTAAATTTACATAGGAAGGTTGGATATGACAGGTTCATACGCAGCTTCGTACTTGCCCTGGATTCTGATTCCCGTCGTTTGTTGGCTGATGCCTGCTGTACTGATGGGTCTTTTGTTTATCTACATTGAAAGTGACGCCTAACCTAGGTTGAATCTTAGTCCTTTGAAGGCTAAAACCACCATTAATAAAAAATAAGGTGGTTTGGGGGATCAGTGATTTCTAAACTATAACGGCTTTGGGTTTGGTATAGAAAAGCACGAGTTCCCCAAAGTTTTTGAGAGATTATTATCAAAAACTTAGGTATTCCCAAATGCCTTGAAAAATGGGATAAAAGGTAAGAGAAAGAGGTTCTCGTCTCTTTACAAAAGTGTCATTTCGTAACAAAAGGAAACAAGTCTATGCGACGATTGTTTGCTCTGGTTTTTGCTGTAACCATATGGTTTAGCTTCGTCACCCCAGCCTTTGCTGATTTTGCAAATCTCACCCCTTGCAGTGAGTCTCCAGCATTTCAGCAACGGGCTAAATCTGCACGGATTACTACTGACGATCCCAATTCAGGTAAAAATCGATTTGCTCGTTATTCTGAAGCCCTTTGTGGCCCTGAAGGATTACCCCATTTGATTGCAGATGGTCGCTGGAGTAAAGCGGGTGACTTTCTCATTCCTAGCATTCTGTTTTTGTATATTGCTGGCTGGATTGGTTGGGTTGGTCGTGCCTATTTGATAGACATTAAAAAAGGCAGTAATCCAGAAGAAAAAGAAATCATCATTGATGTACCTCTGGCAATCGGTAAAATGCTAACTGGCTTCATATGGCCTTTGGCAGCTTTGCAAGAAGGTCTCTCTGGTAAACTAACTGTCAAAGATGAAGAGATTCCAGTCTCACCCCGCTAGTCATTTTTGATTAGAGATTCGGGATTGAGGGATTTAATAGTAATTTCTCATATCCACGCTCAATTAACTTACTAACCCGTTTGAGGAGAGTTTTCAATGGTTAAGTTTCTTTCCACCGCACCAGTATTACTAGCAGTTTGGATGACGATTACAGCGGGAGTTTTGATTGAGTTTAACCGCTTTTTTCCTGACCTGCTTTTCCATCCAATGCCCTAATATTGCCGCTAGAGTGTTGGTTCAGTCATCATAAAACTAGGTCTGGATAGGACAATTTTCAGAAACTCGCGATTGTGGAAATGCGATCGCGGGTTTTCAGTTTTTATACTTTAAAAATTCTCCTACCTTTATTTCCCTTCATTTTTACTTTTCCAAAACCCAAATCATATACGGACTACTATCTGCCTTAAACTCAGAACGCGAGTAATCGCCATAAAACGCAACAGTTTTGAATCCTACTTTATTTGCCAACGTTTCAAATTCAAGTTTCTCAATCGGACAGAATTGCATCTCCAAAAACCGCTTGGAACGCAAGATTCCTTGGTCATCATACAGTTCATAAAACTGCATTCTATTGACAACGTGCTTTCGTTTATCATAGTTTTCAAACCCTGAGATACATAGCGTTCCATTCTCGTACTGGAAATGACCATTCAGGCGAAGACAACCATCAGCACTCTTGAGTCGCAACGCAGGATTATGCAGGGTGCAAATAAAATGTCCACCTTTGGTCAAACAGTTGTAGATCGAGTTTAGTGCTGCGAGTTGATCATCCGATGTAATCAGTTCAGAGAAGGAATGAAAGGGCAGAATTGCTAACTCAAAACTATTTTCTATCGTAAAATTTCGCACATCAGCCTGAAGAATTGTTGCTGATAATTTAGCATTCTGAAGTTTTTGATTAAGTGCTGCAAGCATTTTTTCCGAAGCATCAACGCAAGTCAGGGAAACATCTGCTTGTACCAGTGGTATTGACACTCGACCTGTGCCTGCCATTAACTCAATAACATTTCCAGAAACTGCTGTCGCCTCCTCGATAAAGAACGGAATATCAATTTCATACGGCACGTAAAAATCGTATAAGTCTGCCACGTGATCGTATTGGATTGAAGTCATACCATTTGGGATTTTAGATTTTAGATTTTGGATTGGGAAAGACGCACTCTGTCAGAATTGAGTAACTCATGTGTTGTATTTCTTTTTTAAATTGGTATCATAAGCCAGAAGCCAGAAGTAGAGCAAACTTTATTTCTAGGTTTCAGACTCAGTTGTGTACTCCCTCAACTTGAGAACTGCTCTATCAAATCCTAACAAGATTGTTTAATAGCCTCTCATAATGATCGAGTGTTTTCTCTAAGGAATAATTTTCTGCTGCATACTGCCTACCTTTTTCACCCAGCATATTAACTTGATCAGAATTGCAATATAACTCTAAAATAGCAGCAGCTAGCGCATTGGGATTTTCCGGAGGAACCACAATACCACTCTCACTTCTTTCTATAGCTTTAGCCGCAGTACCCGTCTCAGGAACAGATGCTACAATTGCCCGACCACTTGCCATCAATAGGGGAATTTTAGACGGCATATAAAAATCCATCATGTTACTCTTTTGGATCACCAACGCTACATCTGCTGCTGCTAACATTTCTGGCAGTTTTTCACGAGGTTGAAACGGTAGCAGTTTGAGGTTTGTCTCTTGCCAGGTATCTCTAAAGAGTTGCAATTGCTTCAGAGTTAATTCTTTCTCTACATGCAATTCCTCTAAGGATTGTTCTATTTCGAGTTGCAAATGCGTTAAATTCTTTTCCTCTTCTTGTTGCAAATCTATTAAAGCATTCTCTTGTCCCACAATAACAATTGAAATGTCAGGAACGTAACGCAAACGAACCGCTGTTTCAATGAGAGTGCTTCTTCCAGTTGTTAAGGGGATGTTACCGCTGTACATGACAACAAACTTACCGTTCAGTTGATGAACAGCCCGAAATTCGTTTGGTTCTTTAGGCAAAGGCTTGATAAACTCAACATCAACCCACTTGGGAATTTGCACAATTTTCTCTTCACGGACTCTTTTTTGTTGCAAGTTCTCAACACAACTCTCGGTTGTAACAATAATTTTGCTAGCACGGCGGTAGACGAACTTTTCTAAACTTTTATACAGACGAATTAGCTTTGGATTGTTAAGTAGACCCAGATGAACCGCACTATCAGGAAAGATATCTTCCAGATTTAAAACTACCGGACAACGATATATCCATCCCAAAAGAATGGCTGGAATCGAAACTGAGAGAGGGGGTGAGATGATTAGAATTACATCGGGACGCTTACCTTTGAGAGTATGAATAAACGTTGTAAAGGTAAAGCTAATCGCTTGTAAAAATCGATCCAGTACCGTTGGTTCGGGTCGAATCCAGGTATAACTTCGTTGAACTACAACGCCGTTGATCAGTTCAGTAAAGAACCATTTCCCTCGGCATCGTTCCAACATTTGAGGTAATTTGGGGATTGGAGTAGCAACCCGAACGTTATGACCTCTTTTGACCAAACCTTCTGCAAGTTCGGTTATTAAAGGAGCGATTCCCTGTTGCTCCGGATAATAGTGATAGGAATAAATCAAAATACGCATAAATGTCTATAATCTCCTTGTACAGGACTGGTTTTGTAGCTCCAGCGTTACCGGAGTGAGTATTACAAGGATAAAAAAATCCCCTGTCTTAGCGTGGGGATGTTTTTCATTTCCTAGAATTAATTAGGGCTAGGGGAGTGGCTACCCTTGATTTGAGTGATCGCATCTAATTGTCCCCCATTCTATAGACTCCAATTCTAGCGCGATCGCACCCTTGGGTGTCATTGTCTTTTTCTCCAGGGTTCAGCTAGATAAGCTAGTTTAATAGAATTATCTTTGAATTACATTAGTATCTTCCAAGCTATACAGATCGGGTTCATCTAACAGGAAGTTGAACTTACCACCGATTGGAGCCAGTTGCATTAAGTCACGAGTTGAAGGGTTTGATGAATCAAAAAATAGTTTTTCTTCGAGTAAAAAGCGCTCTTTATCCGAGAGAGATAGGATAACTTGTACTAGAGATTAAACCAGTTTTATGTTCATATTTAGTTGAGGGGTATATTAGCATAATGTTTGTTAATCTGATGATTGAGGACTTTAGTGAGATTTTGGATAAGTAGGTTCGCTGTCTGAACAGATTTATTAAGCTCCACCAAGAATTTTATTTGATAGCCATCCAAGGGCAGAACCGAATGCAACTCCAGCTACAGCACCAGGTACTCCAGCTAAAAGGCTTCCTATTAAAGCCCCACCAGATGCTGAGACAATGATCTGATTTCCGCGTGCCTGAATATCTTTTGCATTTAGGGGTATTTCTCCCTGAGTATCAATCAATTCTTGCACAATTGCTTGGATCTCATCAGCAAATTGGGGGTCTTCGTACATTGCGACTTGTAAGTAAGCAGCAATCGGCTCTAAATCCGACTGTGAATCTCTTTCAGCAGCAATTATGGCATTTTCAGCTTTAGGATTGTTCCGGAACTTATCCCAAATCTTTTGACGCAATTGATTTCTGCTAGCAATTTGGCTTTCACTAAGTTTTTCACTAAATCTCTGGAAAGCCAGTGAGGTGATTAAGTTAGCTGTTAAAGTGACCGATTCCATATAACAAAATGTAAAGGTTTTTAGTTTGCTAAAGCTTTGTGGCTGAGACCCATTTAGCCTACCTTAATTGTAAAAAATCCCCCACCCGAAGGCAGGGGACTTGATTTAATTACCTAAAGCTATGCTTGGCAACTAGCCAAACTTACCAGCCGTAGAGGCAATCACAAACGCCGCATAGGTTACAACGTAGCCAACCGTGAAGTGAACTAAACCAACCAAGCGAGCTTGAACGATGGATAGAGCAACGGGCTTATCCTTCCAGCGAACTAAATTCGCCAGCGGAGTCCGTTCGTGTGCCCAAACCAACGTTTCGATTAACTCTTGCCAGTAACCACGCCAGCTAATCAGGAACATGAAACCCGTTGCCCAAACTAGGTGTCCTAACAGGAACATCCAAGCCCAGACCGACAGGTTGCTCGTACCGTAGGGGTTGTACCCGTTGATCAACTGAGACGAATACAGCCAGAGGTAATCGCGGAACCAACCCATCAGGTAAGTCGAAGACTCATTGAACTGAGCCACGTTACCTTGCCAAATACCCAGATGCTTCCAGTGCCAGTAGAAGGTAACCCAACCAATGGTGTTGAGCATCCAGAACATGGCGAGGTAGAAAGCGTCCCAAGCCGAGATATCGCAAGTGCCGCCACGACCAGGGCCATCGCAGGGGAAGCTGTAACCGAAGTCTTTCTTATCCGGCATCAGCTTAGAACCACGAGCATCCAACGCGCCTTTGACTAGAATCAAGGTGGTGGTGTGTAAACCGAGAGCGATCGCGTGGTGTACCAGGAAATCGCCAGGGCCAATGGTTAAGAAGAGAGAGTTTGTACCACTATTGATGGCATCCAGCCAACCAGGCAACCAAACGTTACCGTAGTTCGGCCAAGCCGTAGTAGCGATACTGTCAGGATTCGACAACAAGGTATCAAATCCATAGAGCAGCTTACCGTGAGCGGCTTGAATCCACTGAGCAAAAACAGGCTCGATCAGAATCTGCTTTTCGGGAGTGCCAAAGGCAACCACTACGTCATTGTGGACATAGAGACCCAACGTGTGGAAGCCCAAGAATAAGGACACCCAGCTCAAGTGGGAAATGATGGCTTCCTTGTGAGCCAATACCCGCGCCAATACGTTGTTCTTATTCGCTTCCGGGTCGTAGTCGCGCACCAAGAAGATTGCTCCGTGGGCAAACGCACCAACCATTAAGAAGCCAGCAATGTACTGGTGGTGGGTGTAAAGAGCTGCCTGAGTGGTGAAATCCTTCGCCATAAATGCGTAAGGCGGCAGCGAATACATATGCTGGGCAACCAGAGACGTGATCACCCCTAAGCAAGCGAGGTGCCACCCCAACTGGAAGTGCAGCGAATTGTTATAGGTGTCGTAAATCCCTTTATGCCCTTCTCCCAACATTCCACCAAAGGGAGTTCCTTTCGGGGGATTGTGGGCTGCCATAATATCTTTCATGCTGTGACCAATACCGAAATTGGTCTTGTACATATGACCAGCAATGATAAAGAGTACGGCAATGGCCAGGTGGTGATGGGCGCTATCCGTGAGCCAGAGACACTCTGCCTGGGGATGGAAACCACCTAAGAAGGTGAGAATCGCAGTCCCTGCCCCTTGAGATGTACCAAATACGTGTTGAGCCGTATCAGGATTCTGGGCATACACACCCCAATTTCCAGTGAAGAAGGGAGCCAATCCTGCGGGGTGAGGCTTAACAGACAGGAAGTTATCCCAACCAACGTGCTGTCCGCGAGATTCGGGGATAGCGACGTGAATGAGGTGTCCTGCCCAAGCCAACGAGCTAACACCAAACAGACCTGCCAAGTGGTGATTCATCCGAGACTCAGCATTCTTAAACCATGCCAAGCTAGGACGGAACTTGGGCTGTAGGTGCAGCCAACCTGCGAACAAGAAGATCGCTGATAAAATCAGCAGGAAAATTGCTCCTTGATACAGGTCGCCATTCGTCCGCATCCCTTGGGTGTACCACCAGTAGTACACACCGGAATAGGAAATATCAACAGGGTTAGAAGCACCCGCTTGAGTAAACGCATCGACAGCCGGTGCGCCGAATTGAGGGTCCCAAATCGCGTGAGCGATGGGACGGACATTTAGCGGATCTTTGATCCACGTTTCAAAGTTACCTTGCCACGCTACGTGGAACAGGAGGCCGGAGACCCACAAGAAAATGATTGCGAGATGACCGAAGTGAGAAGCAAAAATCTTTTGATAAAGATTCTCCTCCGTCATGCCATCGTGGCTTTCAAAGTCGTGAGCCGTGGCAATTCCGTACCAGATCCGACGTGTTGTTGGATCTTGAGCGAGGTCTTGGCTAAATTTTGGAAATTTTGTTGCCATCTCTCTTAGGAAATCCTACTCGCTGAATGATGAGACTTATGCTGTTGAGCAGCTCATGTTCTGTCTGAGCGACCCCCTGGAACCTGATGATTCCAGGTTAGTTTGGGTCTCAACAGGTAAGACACATGGGTGGTGTCTCACCTTCTAGGTTGGTATCAATTCAAACAGTCGTTATCCGACTGATAGGATTCGCGCCAGGAAGAACGCCCACGTGGTGACAATTCCTCCTAGGAGGTAGTGCGCTACCCCCACAGCCCGACCCTGAATAATGCTCAGAGCGCGAGGCTGAATTGCTGGGGCTACTTTCAGTTTATTATGTGCCCAAACAATGGATTCGATCAGTTCTTGCCAGTAGCCACGACCACTGAACAGGAACATCAGGCTGAAGGCAAAGATGAAGTGACCGCCTAGGAACAGAATGCCGTAAGCCGAAAGGGCAGAGCCGTAGGAGGTAATCACCTGAGACGCTTGCGCCCACAGGAAGTCACGCAGCCAGCCATTAATCGTCAGGGCACTTGCGGCAAAGTTGCCACCTGTGATATGAGACACAGACCCATCAGCAGCTACTGTTCCCCAAACATCCGATTGCATCTTCCAGCTAAAGTGGAAAATTACAACCGAGATGGAGTTGTACATCCAGAACAGACCGAGGAAAACGTGATCCCAACCAGATACCTGGCAGGTACCACCACGACCGGGGCCGTCACACGGGAAGCGGAAGCCTAAGTTAGCTTTGTCTGAAATCAGACGAGAGCTACGGGCAAATAACACGCCTTTGAGCAGAATCAATACGGTGACGTGGATGGTAAACGCATGGATATGGTGTACCAAGAAGTCTGCCGTACCGAGAGCAATGGGCATCATTGCCACTTTGCCGCCGACTGCGACAATACCGCCGCCAAAGGCATAGCTAACGGGTTCTAGGGCATTGGGAGCTGTTCCTCCCGGCGCTAGAGCATGGATATTTTGTACCCACTGGGCAAATACAGGCTGAAGTTGAATGCCTGTATCGGAGAACATATCTTGGGGACGACCAAACGCCCGCATCGTGTCGTTATGAACGTACAGACCGAAGCTATGGAAGCCGAGGAAGATACAGACCCAGTTCAGGTGAGAGATGATGGCATCCCGGTGGCGAAGGACTCGATCGAGTAGGTTATTTTGGTGAACCGCTGGATCATAGTCCCGCACCATGAAGATGGCAGCATGGGCAGCGCCTCCCACAATACAGAAGGCACCAATCCACATATGGTGGGTAAAGATCGATAGCTGTGTGCCATAGTCTGTGGCCAGGTACGGATACGGAGGCATCGCGTACATGTGGTGAGCCACGATGATGGTCAGCGAACCTAACAGGGCGAGGTTCCACGATAACTGGGCGTGCCAGGAGGTGGTGAAGACTTCATACATCCCTTTGTGGCCTTCGCCTGTGAAGGGACCTTTATGAGCTTCCAGAACTTCTTTAAAGCTGTGACCAATGCCCCAGTTCGTCCGGTAGAAGTGACCGGCGATGATAAACAACACAGCGATCGCCAAGTGATGGTGTGCTGTATCTGACAACCATAAGCCACCTGTTACCGGGTTCAATCCACCTTTGAAGGTCAAGAAGTCCGAATAGACTCCCCAATTCAAGGTGAAGAAGGGCTTCAACCCTTGTTCAAAACTGGGATACAGTTCTGCCATCAAGCTCTTGTTGAGAATGAACTCATGAGGCAAGGGAATGTCCTTCGGAGCCACCCCAGCATCCAATAGCTTGTTGATGGGCAGAGAAACGTGAATCTGGTGTCCCGCCCAACCCAGAGAACCGCAACCGAGCAACCCAGCTAGGTGGTGGTTCATCGCCGATTCCACATTCTGGAACCATTCCAGTTTAGGTGCCCGCTTATGGTAGTGGAACCAGCCGGCAAACAGCATCAGGGCAGCCATCACTAGACCGCCAATTGCTGTGCAGTAGAGCTGGAACTCATTGGTAATACCAGAAGCACGCCAGATCTGGAAGAAACCCGACGTAATTTGAATGCCGTGGAACCCTCCACCAACATCCCCATTCAAGATTCCTTGACCCACAATGGGCCAAACAACTTGAGCGCTGGGCTTGATGTGGAGCGGATCGCTTAACCAAGCTTCATAGTTAGAAAACCGAGCGCCATGAAAATACATGCCGCTCAACCAGACAAAAACAACCGCTAAGTGACCGAAGTGAGCACTAAATATTTTTCGTGAAACATCTTCTAAGTCACTGGTATGACTATCAAAATCGTGAGCATTGGCGTGGAGGTTCCAAATCCAAGTGGTGGTTTTTGGCCCTCTAGCAAGGGTACGGTCAAAGTGACCGGGTTGACCCCACTTCTCGAAGGAAGTAGGAACCGGGTCTTTATCGACGACGACCCTTACTTTCGCCTCTGGCTCAGGAGCCGGAGCTATCATGAGGAATCTCCTCTCTAGACAAGGAACGAGAAATCCCCTAAGGGAAGTTTGGTTTTTACTAATGAGGGGAAAGCATTGCTCATGGCGCTACTTTCCCTGGGAAACATCCCCAGTTTGAATAATTCAAAGGGAATACCTTCTGTTGTTAGATGATAGGTCTTGCTTTGCGAACTCTTCGGTACCAATTAACAAAAATTCAAACTTCAGCAAATCAAGTTCTAATTGGGCTTGTACAGCGAAAGCACGCAGAAAAAAGTCAAGAGGGACAGACCTAAAATTCACAAAACGCAATATATCGTCCCATTCGTCTCAGGATCGCAGAAGCAGAACCCTAATTTCGGTATAGTTCCTATGGACAGGTTTCGTTAAAATCAAAAGTCGGTGGTAACAAGGAGATGGCGTGTTGGCTAGCAATCCCCAGTCAAAAACGGTAAGAGTAATTTTTTCAGTTCTAATCGCCATGGTTTTAGCCTGGGGTCTGGTGGCTTGTAATGACCGGATCGAGACACCCCAAACCTTGGACAATGAAGCCTTATCTACAACTGAGTCAGCCGGACGACTCTCAGAGGTCGCTCCCCCAGTCGTTATTCAACAACTCAATCAAGACTTAGAAGCTTATCAACCTCAAGTCAAAATTCTCAGTCCTAGTCCGGATCAAATTCTCCAAGACACTACTGTATCCGCCCGATTTCAGGTTCAAGACTTACCAATATTTAAAAATTCAGATTTAGGGATGGGTCCCCACCTCCACGTTATTTTGGATAATCAGCCCTACATCCCGGTTTATGACTTAGAAAAACCCTTAATCTTTGAAGATTTAGCTCCTGGAACCCATACCCTTCGTGTTTTCGCCTCCCGTCCCTGGCACGAGAGCTTTAAAAATGAAGGAGCCTACGCTCAGACAACGTTTCACCTCTTTACAAAGAGTGCCGAAAACAATCCCAGTCCCAACTTACCCCTGTTGACTTATAGTCGTCCCCAAGGGAGCTACGGTGCTGAACCGATCATGCTCGATTTCTACTTAAGCAACGCTCCACTTCACCTAGTCGCTCAGGAAAATGCTGAAGACGATATTGCTGATTGGCGAATTCGGGTTACGGCTAACGGTCAAAGTTTTGTAATTGATCGCTGGCAGCCAGTTTATCTTCAAGGGTTTCAACCGGGCAAAAATTGGGTGAAGTTAGAGTTTCTTGATGAACAGGGAAATCCGGTTAAGAATGTTTTCAATAACACCGTCCGCCTAATTAGCTACGAACCGAATGGCAAAGATACCCTGGCGCGATTAGTGCGGGGTGAACTTTCTGCTAAAGCTGCCCGTGGAATTATAGATCCCAACTACAAGCCAGAGCCAATCCCAACACCCTCTCCAGAGGTAGCACCAACTCCGCTCCCATCTCCTACAGTATCCCCAACACCAGAGCCAACACCCATACCTTCTGTTGTTCCTCCCGTTGAAGAAAAGCCAACTGCGGAATTAGAAAGTCCTGAAGAAATACTCACCCCAGTAGTTGAACCCGCAACACCAGCAGAAACCCCAACTGCTCAAAAGGAAACTCCAGAAAAAACAGTCACTCCATCGGCTGAACCAGTATCCAGTGAAGCGACACAAACCAATAAACTAGAATTGGAGGGTATTTTTAATCGCTTCTCTCAGAAAATATTAGGAATTTTCCGCAGTTCAGACGTTGCTCCTCAGCCAGAACCTGAATTACAAGAGGAACTACCCACTCCCTCCCCTACACCTGTTGTTATTCCTGAAGAAGCAAAAGCCTCAGCAATCCCAAATCAATCCCTAACATCCGAAGAAAAATCAATACCTGTAGATGAAGCACCTGCTCTTAAATCGTTAGAATCTGAAACAGCCAAATCTGAAGATGTTTTAAATGATTCTCAAATTTCTACTCCAGAGCCAGCCGCTCCTAACTCTGGTTTACCACCAACTCTACCGGAAATTATCGAAACACCTTTTCCCCAACCTTTAGAACCTTAATCAGAAGCTAATTAAGAGTGTTGAGTTGAATTCTGTTCAATAAAGTTAACTCCTCTAATCTTGTGGAGCTATAATTACCCGCAATATATTTTCAACATCATTTAAGTCACCAACAATGCGCCGGACAGGTTGAGGCCAAACTCTGAGAAGTGTTGGTGTAGCTGATATATGATTGGCTTCAGCTTGCTCGGGATGCTTAAAAACATCAATGACTTTTAGGGTGTAAGGATAATGAAGGGAATTTTCTAATAAGTGATGTAGTTTCTTTAGAGTCTGTTCAGTTGCGGCGCTATTTCCAGAAACAAACAAACGTAAAACATAACTATGGGTAGATTTGGGGTGAGAGTAAGCATCCATTTGTGTTGAATTATTGTCTGAAGCAATTAGAGTTTTCGGCGCTACTCCATAGGAGTTTTTAGACACAGGTATGGGGTTAATTGACCATTGCCAAGCATTGGTATGAATAAAATGTTCTGGGTTTGTGTATTCCCTAGCAAAATTAGTTTCCTGTAGACGTTGAGTCAGGGTGGGGTAGTGTTCTTCATGACTGTAGGAATACGAAAAGGGAGCCGTGCGATCAAAGCGTACAATTAAGTCATGATTTTCCCAGAGTTGAGGAAAGCGATCGCGATAGGTTAAAAGCACCATGGGATCACATGACTCTTCCTTCCAGGGTGCTACTTGCCAGACCAAATTACTGATGCCAAATACGGCATTTAGTAAAGCTTGATGATGTTGTATGGGGCGATAAATTTCTGCTGATGTTCGGAGTTGTTGGGTTTGAGGATCGATCCACCGATCAATTGTACCTGTGTATCCTGGTACTAAAAAATGAGGTGGTTCAGATAAGCCTAAGATCTCTTGTAGACCAACACATAAATGTAGATGCCAATGATCCTGCTTAGTTGGATCAATGCCATAAATTAAATCCCCTCCTGGTGTAAACATGGCAATACCTTTAAATAGGTGGGGGAAAAGTGGTTGGTCGGATTTCAAGGGGGATTAATGACTAGGATCGAAAACCTGGACAATTCTGGCAACTCGCTAGATTTCTGGCGATGGTATTGCCTTTAAGGAACGAAATCAAAAATACTCTTCTGTAGAATTGAAGAAGGTTTTGTATAAAATTATATAAAAAGCCGCTTACTACTAAGCTAACACGCCTTTCAAAGTTCCGTAAGAATTCAGGAATTATAGAGGAATTGCGAGCTATTCCTTATAGATTATATTTAACTGTCAACTCCTGAATTCTTACAAAGTTACAGCAATTGAGCTAGATCCGACCGCGCAACATCATTGCCATCTCATTTTGAGTTGGCGACATTTCTAGAGCGGTTTCTTCAGTAATCCGTCCTTCTTGATAGAGATTAAACAAGGATTTATTCATGGTAATCATGCCGTCAAACTCGTTGTTCGCCATGAGTTCCAGAATTTCATCATACTGAGCCTTGCGGACATAATCTTTGACCGTTTCCGTATTAATCAGAATGTCATGAAACGCAGCCCGTTTACCATCCGTCGTTCGGCATAGTCCTTGAGCAATAATAGCCACCAACGATTCAGCCAGTGCTACCCGCATCGCGTGCTGCTCATCGGCATCGTACAGATTGAGAATCCGCTCCAGGGTTTTAACAGCACTATTGGTATGTAGAGTTCCCATCACTAAGTGACCCGTTTGAGCCGCTTTCAGAGCCGTATTCACCGTCTCCTTATCCCGCATTTCCCCAACCAGAATCAGATCTGGATCTTCCCGCAACGCGGCTTTTAAAGCATTATCAAACTTCAGGGTGTGCATTCCCACTTCCCGTTGTTTAATCAGCGCCTTGCGGCTTTTGTGGACAAATTCAATCGGGTCTTCAATCGTGATGATATGCTTTGGCATCTCCTTGTTGATGTAGTCAACCATTGCCGCCATCGTGGTTGACTTACCGGAACCCGTTGGTCCCGTTACCAAAATTAGACCCTTGTGATAATGACAGACATCGCGGAGTACCGGAGGCAACCGGAGTTGCTCCATGGTTAAGATTGTGACCGGAATCAATCGCATAACCATCGCCGGACCATTGAGCGAGTCAAAGATATTAATCCGTACCCGTGCAAAGTCATACTGAGCTGCTCCATCAAATTCCAGCTTCTCGTGAAAACGTCTAATTTCCTCATCAGTGAGTACTTCCCGCAGCCAACTCATAAAGGTGGCCTGGTCGGTTATGGGATACTCAGTCAGCTCAATTTCACCTCGGTTACGCATCCGGGGAGTCTCACCGACACCAACATGAATGTCGGAAAATCCCTTATCATACGCTTCACGGATCAAATGATTTAACGTCGGCTGCCCCGGTGCAAGACCTGGACTCGGTGCTGACATCCGGGGTTTGCCTGCTGGGGGGGCGCTGGGCGGTGCCTTAGCCGCATTGGGCGGGGGTGCGATGGGAGCGGTTTGAGCGGCTTTTCCTGGCATTGGCAGGGTTTGGGAGGGCATCGCTTGAGTCGGGGACGGCATCGCTTGAGTCGCTGCGGGTGCTCCTGGGCGCGGGGCGGCACTCCTGGGCGGTGATGAGGTCGGACCCCTCGGCAACGCCGCAGGGGT
>DNGI01000497.1 GCA_003486645.1 Cyanobacteria bacterium UBA11370
AACCACCAACCACCAACCAACAAATCACAAATGTGGTGTCGCTCAGTGGCATGATATTCATATTGGAGCGACTCGAACTAGAGCAGCCAGCTAATCATTATGGGGTTTGCAGACCTGTCGATAGCAGAAATTGCCGCTAAGTATGACCTTTCCATTGAGGTTGGGAATTCTTGGCAAAACTCACTAAACTCGTTGGGTTCTAGAGGATGCTAAGGCAATTATTTCTAAAATTTTGCCCGAAAGACAGGGTGCAGCTCTACCAGAGTAGGGGAGGTGAAAGAGAGTTAAAGATTTGTGGGTAAAGTTATCAAACCCTTTTTGAAGATACCCACTCCTACTATGCAGTGGCAACGCATAGAGCTAGTCGGTTTATGCCACAGTTTTAACGGGTTTAATCACGTTTTATGGAGCAGAACTAAGAATGAAGCGATTGATCTTGCTTGTTGTAGCCAGCCTATTATTTGTCTTTCAAATGGCAGTTGGAGGTGCAACAGCACTTGAACTTGATGCCGCCACCCGCACGGTGAAAGCTAATGAAGCAGGGGATACCGTTACCCTTAGCCTTAAACAAGTCGCAGAAGGCAAAAAACTTTTTCAATTTGCCTGCGCTCAATGTCATGCTGGGGGTGTAACGAAGACGGATTTTAATGTCGGTCTTGGCCCAAATGACCTAGCCGGGGCAACACCCCCACGGGACAATATTGTGGCTCTAGTGGATTATATGAAAAATCCCACGACCTATGACGGAGAAACTGAAATTAGTGAACTCCACCCTAGCACGAAGAGTGCTGATATTTTCACCGAGATGCGGAATCTCACTGACGATGACTTGGAAGTAATCGCAGGTCATATTCTCCTTCAACCTAAAGTTCTGGGCGAACAATGGGGCGGTGGTAAATCTACGCGCTAAACACTCCTGATGTCTAGCAACGGATTTGGCTACAAGACCAGACCCTTTAGAGCTTATCTATAGTAAAGGGGCAGGAGTAGAGGGTTTTTTTGTTAGCAATCGAGGTTCATCGTGTTAATTGATAAACTCCCTGCTATGCCCCTTCTCGTTGATAATCATTAAAAAATACTAAATGGTACGTCGATTTTTCTCAATTCGTGGTTTGTGGGCAGTTGCTCTCGTCTGCCTAATCACCTTTACGATCAGTTCACCTGCTTATGCCGCGATCGATAGTTATGTCAGGCGTTATCTTAAGGTAACGGAACCCGTTGCTCTTGAGTTGGATAAGCAAGGTAATACCAAGGAATTCTCCGCTGAGGATCTCTCGGCAGGAAAGGAACTATTTGAAACCCATTGTTTAAATTGCCATGTTGGCGGAGCAACTTTACCTAACCCAACCGAGTCTTTAGCGTTAGAGACATTAGCGGGTGCAACACCTCCCCGCGATACAGTCAATGGTTTAGTCACCTTCTTAAGGCAACCCATGACTTACGACGGTACGGAAGAAAGCTATTGGTGTCGTCAAGTCCCAGAAACATGGATGCCTCAAGAGCAAATCGAAAAGTTAGCCGCATTTGTACTTAGAGCCGCCCAAAAAGCCCCAGGATGGGGAACTGATAGTTTTTGAGAGTTTTGAGTTTTGAGCGTGTCGGTATTCGGAACCTTTTCCGAATAAGGAGACGCGCCCCCTAGGGGTTTTGAATTACTATAAAGAGTGTCTGCATGAATAGGCTTTTAAGTAAACCTCATACTCTCTCACGGAAAATTCAGCTCTTAAAACTCAAAACTCTCTAAATTTGAGAAGTTCTTCAAAGAACCTGATACTATTGGAGTTTATAATTTTGAATTCTGTTAGCGTAGCGGGGCGTAGCCCATTTTAAATTTTGAATTCCTTCAACCTCTGGTCAGATGAAAACCATGGCAACGGCTACTCCGGTTGAGCGCGATTCGGATACTCCCAGTCCACCCGACTCTCTAACAGCAGAACCTACTGAGAGCAAGTCGGTAGATACAGAGTCTACCCCAATCTCTGAGTCCTCAGCTACTGAGGAAGATTCGTCTCACCCTTGGGATCAGCCAATTCCTGAGTCAGAGGTAACACCGGAAGATTCCTTTGAGGAGAAGCCAGCACCGCCGAAAACCCAATGGAAAGCCTCTCTATTACCCTTGCTGGTAGCAGCGACAGGGTTAGGTGTGGTTGTTTTCTGTAGTACTCTATACTTTCTAACCCGCCCTTGTGTTATTGGTAAATGTAGCATCATTCCTGAAGCTGAGAAATTAACTCAAAAGTCAACGCAAACCCTGCAAAAGCCGGAATCGGGCAAAGCCGTTCTAGAGGCACAAGCGGAGTTACAACAGGCAATAGGATTACTCGAAACCATTCCGCCTTGGTCGAGCCATCGCACTCAAGCTCAAGAACTGATACAAACCTATCAAGCTCAAGCAGAAACCGTTGATGAGATTGTCAACGCCTTGAAGACGGCAGCAAGAGCGGGGTATGAAAGTCAAAATCCGCCTCATTCAGTGTCCGAGTGGATTGAAATTCAAGCGTTGTGGCGAGAAGCGATCGCCCAACTTGAACAGTTACCCACCGATAGCAAGTTCCATCCCCTCGCTCAACAAAAAATTAAAGCGTATAAAACAAATTTAGCCGAAATTAATCAGCGACTGCTCAAAGAGCGACAGTCCCAAGGAAGTCTCGAAGCGGCTAAACAAGCCGCTCAAATGGCGGAAGCACGTCAAGGAATCGCCCAATCCCTCCCAGACTGGCAAATTGCTCATGCCACTTGGCAAACGGCAATGAAACGTTTAAGGGAGATTCCCCAAGGCACAACCGCCTACCAAGAAGCACAGCAGTTATCCGCGCTGTATCTACCTAAACTCGCCAAAGCCCGCGATCGCAAAACCCAAGAGCAAATTGCCGCTAATGCCTACAATCAAGGAGTACGTCTGGCTCAACTCGCTACAGATGCTCAAGCCGAGAATCAATGGTCAGCGGCTTTAGTTCACTGGCGCAATGCGTTAACCTATGCAAAGCAGGTTCCCAGTAATACTTATTATTACGGCAAGGCACAAGCACTGGTTAAGCCCTATCAAGATGCACTCAGACAAGCTCAATCCCAGTTACAAATAGCGGTTAAAGTACAACAAGCTCGTAGCGATCTTAATCAAACCTGTTCGGGGAAAATCCAAGTTTGTAGCTATACGATTGACAAAAAAGTGATTAAAGTCCGGCTGACACCTGCTTATGTCCAAACGATTAGACAACGGGCAAATAGCGCTCAAGCCAAGGGAGAGTCACAGGTTCATGCGGGTATTGTTAATCATATTTTAACGTTAGAAAAAGCCCTGAAAGTGATTAGTAATAATGCGGCAATTCCGTTGGAACTCTATTCAGCCGATGGTGTTTTGATTCAGACTCATACTCCGATTCAGTGAGGGAAGCGATCGCTCTTTTGATTGGTAGTAATATTGATTACTCTCAGCATGGCATTGGAGCGGGTATAAAGTGAGCTTGGGTCTTAAGCTGTCATGCATTTAATTTGTATATCCTCACACCCCACATCCCACACCCTTTTCAAAAATTTCAATGTCCAATTTAAATGCGTCTTAGCTTATTTAGGGTTGCAATGGGTTTAAGTTCTGCAAGTTGACTTTTTGTATGAGAACAATTATCATTCTTGTTGAACAAACGTTGTGAGAATGTTCTGAACAACAGGACTTACGCAAGTGTCACAATAAAATCAACTTGTAGGGTGCGTCAGACCAAGATATTTATCGAGATAATCAGGGTTTGATGGTCTGACGCACCCTACTATATGTGCCAGTTGCGTAAGTCCTAAACAAATTAAAGCACTAAGCCTTAAGTCAACATCTGCGATCGCTTTCCTCCCCTCCCACCCTAAGACTATGTACGGTCAGTCTTCCCCCACTCCCCACTCCAAAATTCTCTACCTATTGACTTTAGGTATAATATCTGCTATTGGACTGGGTAGTTGCACCCCAAGCCAAACGGAACCCAGACGTTCTACCTCGCCACCGAATCAAACAACTCCAGCGACAAACGCTGAGTTGAAAATAGTCACCGCCACACTACCCATTACAAATTTCACAAAGGCAGTAGCAGGAAACCAAGCAGAAGTCACCTACCTACTTCCAACCAATATTAGCCCCCACGAGTACCAAGCAAAACCAGAGGATGCACGTACCCTAGCTCAAGCTAACGTGTTAGTTAAAAATGGTTTGGGAATGGAAGAGTATCTTGATCGCTTAATCGCTAATGCCAATAACCCAAACCTAACAGTTATTGATACAAGTAAAGATATTGAAATTATTGCTAACGAGCAGACTGAAACTCACAACCATAGTGAAGAAAAATCCGCAGAAAATAGTGAATTACACGAACATGAACGAGAATTTAATCCTCATATTTGGCTTGATCCACAACGCGCAATCCAGCAAGTTGAAAACATCCGGGATGGTTTAATTGCGGCGAATCCCCAAGGGAAAGAAACCTATACAGCAAACGCTGCCGCTTATATTAACAAACTCAAAGCCCTAGATGGGGAAATAGCGATCGCACTCAAACCCTATGCAGATAAAACCTTTGTTACCTATCACGACTTTGCCACTTACTTTGCCCAACGTTATAACCTAAAAGCCGAATTTTTAGTAGGAGTACCCGAAGAAAATCCCTCCCCGTTGGATGTAAAACGGGTCATTGATACAACGAAAAACTCCGACCTCAAAACACTTTTAACCGAACCCCAAGTAGCAGGAAATCCCTTTGAGGCATTAGCCAAAGACCTAAACATACAGGTCAGCAACTTTGATCCCATGGAGACAAGTAAACCGGAAGGGATAGAACCCGATTACTACTTCACCATCATGCGCCAGAACCTCAAAAACCTCCAAACCGCCTTTGGATCTAACTCTACTCAATCACACCTACCATCGTGGTTTCCAACAACCCCCTCTATTTTCCAACTAAACACCCCTACACTATCCCTCACAACAAATGAATAAAACTCTCCTTCCCCCCACACCCCACACCCCA
>DNGI01000168.1 GCA_003486645.1 Cyanobacteria bacterium UBA11370
GCGTCTTCTCCAATCCTTGCATTTTTGATTGCGGATCAAGAATGCAAGGATTGGAGAAGACGCACTCTGTTAGAATTTCAGTAACTTATGTGCAACATTTATTTTTTAAATTCTATAACTTTCCCGTTAAACTCTCTCTCCCTCTCTCCCTCTCTCCCTCTCTCCCCCTCTCCCTCTCCCTCACAACACTTTCTTAATCAATTTTAAAATTTTCAAAAACGATGGAATGAGATTACAATTATTAACTTAACTAATCAAAAAAGGGAAAATTTAACTAATATGTAAAAATGATTAAACTTCTCTGATAAAAGTCCTTTGTGAGTTCATGCCTAGATTATTAATTGTTGAAGATGAAACGGTTGTTGCTTGGGATTTGCAAGAAACGCTCGAAAAATTAGAATATAAAGTGGTAGCCAGCGTGACTTCTGGAGCAGAAGCTATTCAAATTCTCTCTGCGATTCAAATCGATCTCGTGTTGATGGATATTGTACTAGAAGATGAAATGGATGGCATCGCCGCAGCGCAACAGATCCGCGATCGCTTTAATATCCCCGTAATTTATCTGACTGCTCATGCTGATGAATACACCTTGCAGCGAGCGATCAATACTAATCCCTATGGTTATCTGATCAAACCCTTTCAAGAGAGAGATTTACATACCGCGATTGAAATTGCCCTCAGCCGACATAAGCGAGAAAAATACTCAGCTCAAGGGAAAAAGTTAGTAGAAAGGCTCGGCAACTCTATCTCCCAATCCTTTGATTTAGATAGTATTTTTAATACTACAGTCAATGAGGTACGCCAGCTATTTGAAATCGACCGAGTAATTATTTATCGGTTCAACTGGGATAAAACAGGTTCAGTGGTGGTAGAATCTCTCGCAGAAGGTCTGACACCAATGTTAGGATGGGAGGGGTACGACCCTTGGATTGCAGAGCCAAACTACCGTGATCTTGACCAGCATAATCAAATTCGAGCGATCGCAGATATCCAAACGATCACAAAGGACAGCAAACAACGTCAGTTTCTAGAATTCTTCGGAATTAGGTCAGAGTTAGCTATTCCCTTGGTCAGAGCAGAAAAGTTGTGGGGACTGTTCATTTGCTATGATCGCACCGCACCTCATCAATGGCAACAGTGGCAGATTGAGTTGCTCCAACAAATAGCAATACACTTAAGTATTGCCATGCACCAGACAGGACTTTTTGACGAACTCCAGCTCGTTAATCAAAAATTGCAAAACCTGGCGGCTATCGATCCCTTAACCCAACTAACCAGTCGAACGTGCTTTGATGAATGTCTAGAAGAGGAGTGGAAAAAGCTAGCCTCAGAACAAGTTCCCCTATGTTTAATTTTGGCTGATATTGATTTTTTTAAAAGTTTTAATGATACCTACGGTCGTCAAGCTGGGGATAATTGTTTACGACACGTCACCTCTGCAATCTGCCAATCCATTTACCGTCCCACCCATTTAGTGGCTCGCTATGGTGGGGAAGAGTTTGCGATTCTGTTACCTCGTACAAACGCCAACGCTGGAGTTTGGATCGCCCAGAAAATGCGCGGTATCATCAAACGACTTAAGATTGATCATGTTAAGTCTCCGGTAAATCGTTACGTCACACTCAGCTTTGGAGTGGCTAGCACGATTCCCCATCTGAAGTCCTCACCCAGAATACTAGTAGCCGCAGCAGATCAAGCCCTTTACCAAGCAAAAGCCGAGGGAGGCGATCGCGTTGTCGCCGGAAAAAATTTGTCACTCGGCTAATAACGTAAGTTGCTGGTTATCAACGAAAGGCTTGCTAATTGCTAATTGCTAATTGCTAATTGCTAATTGTTCAAAAGTCTGTCTTTGGATTGGGGAATTAGGGTGGGCACTGCCCACCTTACTCTACCTAACCTTACAGAACAATAAGCAAAGCCCACCTCTTTTAAGGGTGGGATGTGGCGTTGGCACTTTTAAGTGCCGTCAGTGTTTTTCATGATGTTTATTTCTGATTTTCACCGAATACTAATCGGCTTAACAGGTTGACTTAAATTGGGTCGAGCGAGTACATTCGTTTCTAAAAAACTGACTGCCCGTTGATATTGAGGGTCATTGTTAGTTGCTCGTAAATCCGGTTCACTAGCAAGACGTTGCTGTTGTTCCCGCGTCAAATCAAGGTTAATATCGGGCACAATCCCTTTATGGTTAATATCCGTCCCGCTGGGCGGATAGTACCGAGAAATAGTAACTGCCAACCCTGAACCATCGGATAAGGAATGAACCGACTGCACCACCGCTTTCCCAAAGGTGCGAGAACCGACTACAGTAGCGCGTTTGTTATCTTTGAGCGCACCCGTGAGAATCTCACTAGCACTGGCTGAATTCCCATCCACTAAAACCACTAACGGTAACTGCGTCAAGGCTTTTCGATTAGCGGAAAATTCCTGTTTACCGCCTTTACGATCCACGGTACGCACAATGACACCGTTTTCCATCCACATTCGGGCAATTTCAATACTCGAATGAAGCAATCCCCCTGGATTCCCCCGTAGATCTAACACGTAAGCATTTATATTCTGCCCGTTAAGATTATCGATCGCCCGTTCCATTTGTTCGGCAGCATGGGAGCTAAATTCATCTAAGCTAATATAGCCGACCCGCATTTCACCTTCTTCTTTGACCCGGTAATGGACGGCAGGGAGTTCGATCTGAGCGCGGGTTAGGGTTACGTCAAAAATGCCCCGTCCTGGTCGAGACAGTTGCAAGGTTATCGATGTTCCCACTTCCCCCCGAATCAGTGCTGAAGCGTCTTCTGGACTCATCCCATCGGTGGATTTGCCATCAATTGCCACAATTTGATCCCCAGCTTTAATTTGGGCTTTGAAGGCTGGAGAATTCTCAATCGGTTCAACAACGAGTAGGCGCTTGGTGGTTTCATCCACTCCCATGCGAATCCCCACCCCAGAAAGCTCTCCGGAGGTTTGACTAGTAAGGGCTTGGAATTGTTCGGGGTCTAAAAAGCGAGTGTAGGGATCGCCCAAGGGTTCTAAGGCGTTGCGAATTGCCTCATACGCCTGCTCTTGAGTAGAGTAGTTCTTGCTGAGAAGCTGTTGGCGGGTGGCTTGCCAATCTACCTGGTTGAACGTGTGATCGACATATTCTCGATTAACAATTTGCCAGACCTCATCAACGACATTTTTGGGACTATCCTGGAGGGCAGCAAAGACAGAACGACCGCCCATTGGGGTTAACAAGGACAACGTTGCGGTGGTTGCGATCGCTCCGGTGAAGAGGATGCCTTTGAGCCAGGGGAAGGGTTTGGGGTATTGGTTCATGGAGAGTACGTTGAATGGGGTTTTGGGTTTCTCTATCGAGAGCGGGCAATTGAAGAGGCACCCAGCAGGCGGAGTATATAATCAGCTTCGTCTTTAAAATTTAGTCTACTGCTGACTCTGTGTAAAACGGGTCTAGTGCTACTATACTCGTATTTCCTCGCAAAGCTCCATAAATTTTGTGCCACTTTACGAGAGTGTCCTGTCGGTACAGGCTCTATTGTCTTCCACACTATAATCTATACTTCTGCTTTGAACACATTACAATCGTTGGGTGGGATACACAATAGGTAAGTTCATTCGACGCACCTGGATTCGTTTCAAGAGGTGGATTCCTAGAAAGCGAGAGCGGCGGCTAATTGGTTTAGGGCTGTCGATAGTAGGGTTCATCCTTAGTATTTCTTTACTGATGAATACCCTAAAATTGCTGAGAATGGAGTCAGCACCCGTTGATGCCTTTTTTGTCCTAGGGGGGAGCATTCGTCGGGAAGTTTATGTTGCTGAGTTGGCTAAACAGTACCCGGAAACCCGGATTTTGATTTCTCAGGGTTCCAAAGATCCCTGTATCTTGCTAATTTTTCAAAAGTATGAAGCCCCTATCCGCCAAGTTTGGCTGGAAAAATGTGCGGATTCTACGTTTGGTAATTTTTTCTTTAATATTCCAATTTTAAAGCAGTGGGGAGTTCGTAAAGTTAAGTTAATTACCTCTCCTACTCATCTACCTCGTGCTAAGTGGATGGCACAGATTCTTCTGGGAGCAAATGGGATTTGGGTAGACGTGGATGCGGTTAAGGAAAGAGGCATTCCTGGCAATCAAGAATCATGGGTAAAGACGGGATTAGATTTGACTCGTAGCGCAATTTGGGCATTCTTGAGTCAGGCAATCCAACCTCCCTGTTCTCATGTAACCCCGCTTACTGATGTCGATCTGAAAGTTTGGCGAAAGTCAGGTTTCCAGTGTGAGACTCAATGGTGGTTGAAACTAAAATAAATAGTAATTTTTTACAATTTTAACCCAGGAAATGAGGAGTTTTGACCAAAAACGGGGTGTGGGGTGTGGGGTGTGGGGTGTAGGGGGAAGA
>DNGI01000355.1:0-1027 GCA_003486645.1 Cyanobacteria bacterium UBA11370
ACAACCAACAACTGACAACCAACCATTGGACTCCTCTTCACGCCCAACTCCATCAAACGCTACGGCAAAAGCGTCTGTTGGGGCAACATCGGCGTATATTAATTGCAGTATCAGGCGGACAAGATTCCCTCTGTCTGACAAAACTGCTGCTTGATTTACAACCTAAGTGGAAATGGCAACTTGCGATCGCTCACTGTGATCATCGTTGGTCTAAAGATATAGGAATGGCGGCTCACGTCCAACAAATTGCTCAAAACTGGGCAATTCCCTTTTATCTAAAAACAGCCCTTGATATTACCGAAACGGAAGCCGCCGCACGCCAATGGCGCTATCAATCCCTGAGCGAGATTGCCCTAACCCACGGCTACCAAGACGTAGTGACGGGTCATACTAAGAGCGATCGCGCTGAAACGATTCTCTACAACCTCATTCGGGGGACGGGTGCGGATGGCTTACAATCTCTGACTTGGCAACGTCCCCTAACCACTGATATACAACTCGTGCGCCCCTTACTAGAAGTCACCCGTACTCAAACCTTACAATTCTGCCAAGAACACCATCTACCCATTTGGGAGGATGCCTACAATCAAGACTTAAACTACGCTCGCAACCGCATTCGCCAGGAATTATTACCCTACTTACAAACTCATTTCAACCCCCAAGTTGAAACCGCTTTAGCCCAAACGGCGGAACTTTTGCGAGCTGATGTAGATTATCTTGAAAATGCTGCCAACGAGCTACGCCAGCAAGCCATGGCATCCCTTAGCGACGATGAACCCAACACACCTTTAAAACTCAATCGCTTAGTATTACAACAGGCTCCATTAGCCCTACAACGCCGCGTTATCCGACAATTCCTAGTGATTGCCCAAGCAACCGCTCCCAGCTTTGAACAAATCGAAGCCATTACCCACTTAATTACTGCTCCCAACCGTTCCCGCACCTCATCCTTTCCAGGAGGAGCGATCGCCCAAGTTGAAGGACACTGGATTACCTTTCGTTAGTTGTTGTTGGTTGATTGTTGTTG
>DNGI01000355.1:1300-5787 GCA_003486645.1 Cyanobacteria bacterium UBA11370
TTGTTGGTTGATTGTTGTTGGTTAATTGTTGTTGGAAAAAAACACTAACTAATGACTAACAACTAAAAACTAACAACTAACAACTAACAACCAACAACTAACAACTAACAACCAACAACAAATCAAGACGCTGCTAACTCTGGCGACTGAATCAAGCTACCAAGTGTTTGCTGCATTTCAGCAATAGCCTGAAGTTGATAATCGCCAATTTCCTGAATTTGATTCAAAACGGCTGCGATCGCCTCCAGTTTTTGCCACATTTCACTCAGAGTTTCCTGCTTTGGCTGCAAGAGTTCTTCAGAGATACTCACCTTAGCCCACAGTTGAGCGAGCGTCACCTTCATTGAGTGCCAGTTCTCTTCCAAACTTTCCAACTCTGCTCGTTTTGCCTCCTGTTCTCCTTCTTGTTGAACAATCATCCCCTCGGCTTGGGTGATACTCTGCCGCATCTGTTCAACCTGGCTTTCCAGTTTTTGCAGTTGAGCTTCTTGTTGTTGCCGTTGGGCTTCGAGTTGGCTTAAAACAGGTCCTAAATCAATTTTCTGGCTATCTGGGCTATTGCTATCCGAAACGCCTTGCCGACGGCGCAATACACGGCAGTGCTGATTCAGAATTTCTTCCCGCTCTCGCAGGTTCCGACGTGAACCCACCAAGGATTCATCCAGCAATTGGTAGCGATCTTGCTCTTCTGCTAGCTCAGTCTCTAGACTAATCCGGTCGTATTCACTAGCGGTGTTAATTTTCTCTTGTACTTCGTCAATCGTTTGGCGTTGGAAGGTTAGCTCCTCTTCTTGATCATTAACAAAACGCTTGACTTTTTCCAAATCCTGTTGCAAGTTTTGAACAACATCCTGTAACTCACCCAGCGGCATATTTTCTAGCGCTTCAAGGTCAACTTGCTGGCTAATCTTAACATCGGCTGATGTCGTTGCCAGACGAGCCAGTTGCTGATGTAACTCCTGCTGGGTTTGCAGTTGCAGGGTCATCATATGCACAGATTCTTGCTTGATCTCTAGAGAATGTTGCTGAACCTTCAACTCGGCTTTTGCCTGTTCAAATGCGCTCTGAGCCTGCTGTAACTCCTGCTTGCGAGTTTGAATCTCTTCTCCTTGAGCATCAACCTCTGTTTGTCGCTGCTGGGCTTCTTGTCGTTGTTGTTCGAGTTGCTGCCACTCCTGATCGAGTAAAGCCTGCTGCTGACTCACCAGTTCAAAAGCCAGATTTAATTCTTGCCGTACAGCTTCCGTGGGAACCACTGCTCCAGATAGGCGATCCAGCAAGTCTTGAATCGTCGCCGCTTGCTCTTGATCCAAGCCCCCGGCATACTGATACTCCGAGCGTTGCTCTTCAAAGCGCCGCTGCTCACCTCGTAGGTGTTCCCAAGCTCCTTCTAACTCCAGACGGTTACGTTCAAACTCTTCTTTGAGCCTTGCCGCTTCCTCGCTACTACGCTCAAGTTCTTGACGCTGGCGCTCTAGCTGTTCAACCTCGTCCTGCATGGCTTGAAGCTGCTCTGAGCGGGCTTCTAGTTCCATTTCACGGCGGTTCAGTTCTTGACTTTGATAGGTCAAAGACTGTTTCCACTGTTCAATTTCTTCTTCACCGCTTTTCCATTTCTCGATCTGTTTCGAGAAATTTTGCAACTCTCGGATGAGCTGTCCTGCCGCTGCCTCAATGTTTCCCTGGAGTTGACGGTTATTACCCAGGTTAAGTATGACCAAGGCTCCATCACCAAAGCTACTCGCTTCCTCACCAGGAAGGACTTCCTCACCAGGCAAGGCATTCCAACTCTGGTCACTTCGCTGGCAAGCAAGCAATTTTAGTTCGGTCTTACTGCCAAAAGGGCCTGTTTTCTGCTTCTTTACTTCTGCTAGATAAAGCACACCGATCGTCCTCTTTACGTGTCTTGTGCCCAATCCTTGACTCAACTCATAGAACTAGAGCGTAGTCAGTCTCATGCCACTGCTCCTGTGTGAGTGTGACTAACCCTAATCTGTAGACCGAGCAGTGTTGTCTACAATAGACTTCTTGCAGAAGTCGGGTAAAGGGGACAGGCGAAGGGGTAAAGGGCTTGTATTTTTCCCTTTTCCAAGTCCCTTTAACGTTTTCTCACCTTTTGCTAAAGAAACTTTTGCAAGAGGTCTAATTGAAGAGCTTCCCATGCCCGGTAAGCATCAGAAGCGTCTTGGGGTTTTGGACTAGAGCAATTCCAAAAGTCATCTAGATTCACAACTTTGGCAGTATTACGATTAATTATAATTTGCTACAAAAAAATTATAATTCTTGGGCTTGGACGGATACCAGTTTCCCGATCTAGTTGCTAGAGTCTATCTGACTTCTTGGATAACGGATACTGTTGCCACTATCTGGAGAAGCTCTCTCGTTCATCTTAACCTGTTCATCCGTTGTTCACTACAGAGAGTATCTAGTGTACTTCAGACGACACAGGGCAGAATCAACCGGATATTATCCGCAAGTTAAATCCTAAATTATACTAAATGTATCGGTATATCGCTGTTGATTTTTTTTAACTAAAGGGGTAGCCAAATACTCAAATTAATTTTAGGAGTATATTTTCGTTAAATGCAGGGAACCTTAAATGAAATTGATATCCGCAGCATCCTGCAACTGATTGAACTCGGTCAGCGAACAGGGGAACTGTTGGTTGAAGCATATGGCTCCCATACCAATACCACAGGCGGCGATATCACGAATAAGAGCTTCACCTTTAATCGCCTCCATCAGGAAGCCAAACCACGCAAGCCAGGACCATTTTGGTTTGTCTTCTTCCTCAATGGGCAAATTGCCTATGCAGCGAACAGTGATAGTAGTTTGTCCCGTTTGCGCGATTATCTGCGCCGCTACAAGATAGAGACGGCTTTAGATGAACTGGAACGTCCATCGATCGCCTCTACGAATGCACCGGAATATGGCTATCTTTGGGCGTTGCTGGAAAAACATCTGATCACACCCGCCCAAGGGCGCAGCATCTTGCAAAGTATGGTGTATGAAACCCTATTTGACCTCCTTAGCCTTCATAATGGCTATTTTGTCTTCGAGATCAGTCCAGCCTTAGCGCCCCAACTGATGACCTTAGAAATTGCCCCACTTGTGACCAAGATCATGAAGCAAGTCCAGGAGTGGAAGCAATTTCATCCCCATATTCAATCTCCCCATCAATGCCCCATCGTCACCCATGAAGCCCAATTACGAGCAACCCTACCTGAAAATGCGTTAAGAACTCTAGACCGCTGGGCAGATGGCAAAACGTCTCTGCGCCAGATGGCTCGCTATCTCAATCGTGACCTTCTAACAGTAGCTAAGGCAATTTATCCTTACGTCCAACAGGGCTGGATACAATTACTCAATTTAACTGTACAAGAAACACCAGCTCTGAAACAACCCTGGGAGTTGGCTAGTGTTCCCCAAACTCCTCGGGTTGTGTGTATTGATGACGATGCAGCGATTGGTAAAACGGTAGAGTATATGCTGCAAACTCATGGCTATGAAGTCAAAGCCATTCAGAATCCCTTAAAAGCCCTGAGTTTGGTTTTTCAAATCCAACCCGATTTAATCCTTTGTGACCTAGCGATGCCCAAACTGGATGGGTATGAGCTTTGTGGAATGCTCAGACAGTCTACAGCCTTTCGACAGACCCCCATTATTATGCTAACGGGCAAGGATGGCTTTATTGACCGAGTGAGAGCCAGGATGGTTGGTTCAACCGATTATCTCACCAAACCCTTTGGTACCAATGAGCTGTTGATGCTATTGGAAAAATATATCGGTCCAGGGTATCTCGAAAAAGGTCGCTTAGACAATATTGTTACCGATGCGCTAGACCTGGATATAGACGGAACCGATATCAGCGAGTCAGCCTCAGCCTGAACCCGATAGCGATCGCGCCTAGTAGTCTGTCAAGTTTAAATTAAGAGGTTAAGAGTGGTCTGTGGAGCGAATATAAGACCTAATGGGCATGAGTCCAAAGGGCAGTTGCGAAATACCCGAAAGGGAAAGAAGCAGAAACCTAAGTCGTGAGTCTTAGGAATCACCGCCCTAAAAGTGCGGTGAGGATGTCAAAATAGTTACTTATCGAAAAATTGGGTTTAAAACCCCGTCCTTCCAGGACGGCTTTACCGGGGAGTCACGGTATAATTTCAGTGGTCAATGACCCACCCGCGACGATGGAGACATAAACCCTAACACCAAAGTTTGCAAGTAGTTTGCAACGGGGAAGAAAAATCGGTAGACCGGGAAAAGAGGATGGGGCAATGGGAAGATCCAACCCTTGAATCACGCCTTACAAAGAAATTCAGGAGAATTTCGATACATAAGAACCGCTGGACTAGCGGGGTTAGTCTGTGGAGCGAACGTAAGGCCAATACTCCTTGTGGGTGGAGGCAGTTGCCTTGAAGCAGAAACCTAAATCGTGTTAGCGCAGCGGTGCGTAGCACGGTTTAGGAATCACCGTCCTTCTAGGGCGGTGA
>DNGI01000500.1 GCA_003486645.1 Cyanobacteria bacterium UBA11370
CCATCTCCCCATCTCCCCATCTCCCCCTCTCTTCTACTGACATTCGCAAATGAATCGTTCTTCCATGAAGAGGGTCTAAGTTATGATGACTAGGATCAATAACCCAGCGCTGCGGCTGATACTGATCTAACCACATACGGAGTTCCTTGCTAATCGGGAGTTCACCGATATGAATGACTATTTCTGGTTTTAGTTGTTGGGCAAGTTGTCGGTTCCGTAAAATTAAATCGTAGGTAGAAACTAGATAAGGATTAAGTTCAGCATAGTTTCTCAGGGGTGAGAGTCCCTCCGCTAATACTGACCATCCTAAAGTTTTAGATAACTGACCAATTGCAGCACAATAGTTTCTGGGATTTTGGGGTTGGGCTGGACCAGCGATGATGATACCTTGTTTACATTGCCGCCATTGTTCATAGGGGATAGGGAGTGGGGAGTGGGGAGTGGGGAGTGGGGGGGGAATAGGAGGGAAGAAATCTTGGAGTTGAAGTTGGGATTTTAATGAGTTTACGGCTGGATCTGTAATGGGAGCAAGGGGGTCGCGGAAGGGAATGTTGAGGTGAACCGGACCAGGGAGAGGAAAGAGCGATCGCTCCCAAGCATGAATGACTGTTTGTCGTAAATATCTTAGCATCCCCATCTCTACAGAAGGCACAGCTAGCTCGGTTTGCCAGTTGGGGTAATTGCCATATAGTTTTACTTGGTCAATGGTTTGCCCGGAGTGGCAGTCTCGCAGTTCCGGGGGACGGTCAGCCGTTAAAATTAATAGCGGGACTCTACTTTCTCTGGCTTCAATGACTGCTGGGTAGAAGTTAGCACCTGCTGTACCCGATGTACAAATCAGTACCACAGGCAATTTCGTTTTTCGGGCAATTCCCAAGGCAAAGAAAGCGGCAGAGCGTTCATCTAAAATTGGAATAGCGTCTATTGGCTTCTCTGAAATGGCTTGGGACTGTTGAGCAAAGGCGACTGTCAAAGGAGTGGAACGAGAACCTGGACAGATAACGGCTGTGGTCAATCCTAAGCGCTGTAAAGTTGTGGCTAGGATGGAAGCCCAAACCGTGTTGGTATTGCGAAAATCAATGGGCATTCATTCAAGAGTACCACAATTACGGCACAACAGGACTAATATCATGTCCGGTTGAATAACCCTAAAAAAGAGTGAGAGGGAGAGAGGGAGAGGGGGAGAGGGGGAAGAAATTTTAGTCAGGGTAATTAGCCGGACATGATATAATTTAACCCCCGAACTGCGTTCCGCTACGCTAACACCTTCTCCCCCTTTCCCTCAAACTCTACCTTCGCGTTCTAAATCCCTATTCTCCCCTTTTTAAGTTGAGCGATAACGGGGAAAACTGGGTAACTCAATTGCAGCTAAAGACTTAATCTTTCTGGGACGACGTAACGGATAAAGGACGGGTGACGGCCAATTTGATTGAGGTAAAATGACCTCATCTGTTGAATTTAACTCACGATTGCCCGTATCTTCCCACAATACCTCATCTTGACGATTAACCTCTTCTTGATCTTCTAATAAGGGATGTTCTTCACTATCCCAAAACGAAATAGTCGATTCATCAGATACTACTAAGTTTCTTTCTGATTCTGACATCAACTCCGTAGAAGATTCAGCTAAATCGGAGACTGACTCTGATAAACCTGATGCTTCAGCTAGTGACTTCATTTCAGCCAATAACTGCTCATCGGCTTCGAGTTCTGTGGCTATAGTATCCTGGGAAGCTTGGATGGGTGTTTGAATGGGGGTAGTCGTTTCTGCGATTGAAAGCCGATCAGTGTCTTCAATCGGTCTATTCTGAATCTGTTCTGCTTCTGATGATGATAAATTTGAGAGAGGTTCAAGCTGGATCGGACGATTCCACAAGCTATTAATATCGGCTTGTTCTTCAAGTTGATCAAATTGGGCTGACCAAGGTTGGATCGGCTGAGTTTTAGGGGCGATCGCTGAGTTTTTGGTATCTCGCTGGTAACGAGATTGTTGTTGCTCTAAAAGGCTACTGGCAGGCATTTCTAGACATTTTTCTAGAGCCATTTTAAATTGCAGGGTTTGTTGCTGTTGTCGATGCAGGCGGGTTCTCAGTTCTCGACAGGTATTCGCCGCTTGCATAAGCTGGTGGGATTGTTCATTATAGCGTTGCTGGGTGAGGGCACATTCCCGTTCCAGTTGAGCGACTCGTTCCTGAGAACTTTGCAGTTGTTCTGATAGGGTGTCAATCAAAATTTGCTGGCGCTGGGCAGCTTGATGAGATGATTCTAGGGTATGGAACAGACGGGTTAGTTGCCCTTGGAGTGTATGCAGTTCCTCTGCCTGCCTAGTGAGTAGGAGATCCCGATCGTGCGATCGCACTAACTCTGTGTTTAACGCCTCTTGTTTCTCCTTTAATGCCTGTTTGAGTTCATTGACTTGATCGAGCAAGCGACGGTTGCGCTGACGCATCTTTTGTGCTAATGCAAACCAATCCGCATCTTTATTTCGCTCTTGCTCCGAGGTATCAACGATTTCAGTACCCCTATCCTCTTCCTCTAGAATTGTGACACTCTCTGAGTCGATAGTTTCCTCTAGACTCTCCCGTTGCTCAATATCCTTTGCTGGAGGTAGCTGGAAAAGGTTGATTACCTTGGGTTCTTCTGAAGTCTCGGTTGCATCCTGCAACGGAGTGATACTGTCATCCGTTGATGCAGTAGGGTTAGGGAGGGGCTGGTTATTCGGGGTGTCAGCTTCACTCATGGCTCTTCATCCAGAGGATCACAAATCCACAATGGGGACAAGTAAGGGTAGAACTCTCCAAGGGCAAACCGATTAGGTTCATTAAGCAGCAACTTTGGATCAAATGCAACGCCTGAGAGACAGTCTGTGTACAACATTATCAGTTAAAGTACTTTGCCCTAATTTGAGGCAACAAGGGTGTGGCTGTTAAAATCACCTTTCCCCTCACTCCCTAACAAAAGTAATGCACAAAAATTGTCAGAGTACAAATTTTAAGTGGGGAGAGGGAGGGGAACTGGGCGTGGACATCTTCGCC
>DNGI01000056.1:0-15449 GCA_003486645.1 Cyanobacteria bacterium UBA11370
TCATTTAGACTGGCTATATCAGGCTAATTGCGATAAATTAGACAAACCCCTCAAACTGGATAGCTCCGGTACAATAGATTCCTTGCTGATAATTTCCCCCACTCCCCCAGCCCCCTATTCGCTAGCAGTATCCTTAAAGTAGCCTTAAGGTAACGGCCTTGACGGAGGAACTTGAAGTTTGGGTAGACTGGTGAGAGTTTGGTAAAAGCGGTCTGATAGCACGGTATTCCCTTCCTCGGTTAAGTGAATCGCGTCTATGAATGCTGGCTTGGAAGAACCGTCATAGATTCGGTATAAATTGAGGGTTTTTACATTTTGGGGAAAGGCTTTCTGGAGGTTCTGAGTCGCTTGTGCCAATTCCTGATAACCCATTTGCACCTTTTGCTGGTAAACGGCTCCTAATTCATCTAATATTTTCTGTTCACTAGCAGAAATCTTCTTTGTGCCGCGACCCGTAATTTCTGGCTGAACAGCGATAATAAAAGGAATCCCTGCTCCTTTGGTTAGGCGAAGCATGGAAACGTGGAAATCCCGATAACGACTGACCCGACGTTTAAGTTCCCCTGGATCAGCAGGGAGATAGTGATCGAGTGATGCTTCCGGATCAGTTGCGATTAAAGTTTGCCGACTTACGGAAAGCTGCGGACGCAAAATCCAGTATTGAGTTGCTTTGACTAAAGAGGTATCGGTGATGGCATACTTTAACTGCTGGGTAAGGTGAGTCCAAAAATGCCCCATCGAATTACTTAGGAAGTCTTCCACATTAGGAATATCGGTTGCCCATTGATCGCTGGGTAGGAGTAAGTCTTGGTATCCATCCAAAACGATGATCGCATCTGGACTGTAGGATAAAATCTGAAGACCTAACAGAGCGAGTTGATTACCCGAAGCATAGCCTGGTACGGCGGCATTAATCACCCGATACTGACCATCTCGAATTTTAGGCGGTAAGGCGAGTGCTTTGGCGAGGTCTGGTTTATAAAAGGGTAAGTCGGCGGGACGGTATTTCTCTGGAGAACGTCGCTGCTGGGCTACTCGTTGGTTGAGACGAGTTTCCAACTTATTAGCTATTGTCGCTTGATTATTGGAGTTCCATTGACCAAACGCGGTAGAACCCCCTAAGATAAAAATCCGAATTTCATTTTTCGGTTTAGTGAGAGGAACGGGTTCGTCATCCCGAAACCCCTGTTCATTAATCTGCCAAAAATTACTTTTCTGATTCCCCACTAAGCGATAGCCGACTGCTAAACTGCTTTGAGCCGCTAACTGCCCACGGTCTGATAAACCATCATAGGGCTGTTTGTTTTTGTTTAGGAACTTGAGACGGTAAACGTTAACATTACTGTCATAGGTGGCTAACTCGGCGCTTTTACCCGTAACGCCTACTAAAAACGAAGCCAACACTTCTAGGATAATCAAGACTAGGGGAATAGCCAGGACAATTGCGATCGCTAGCAGTGGCAAAGGTTGGTGGCGCTTTCGATAAGTGCTACGGCGCGACTTGAACATTAAATCTTTTCCTCAAATCACAATACAATCGGGAGGTATCCTTCTGGCACGTTGACATTCCGCTTAAGAGTGGGTAGCGTCCCTCTCGCCTGAAGCGTCTTGGCTTTCATGCAGCAGCGGTGTTGCTCCAACTGCATACAGAGTTAAATATTATACCTATGTCGTGCAAGTTACTCTTTGTTTGCCTTGGTAATATTTGCCGTTCTCCCTCCGCAGAGAACATTATGAAGCATTTGGTCGAACAAGCGGGTCTGAGTAAGAGTATTATTTGTGATTCGGCGGGAACGAGTAGTTATCACATTGGTTCTTGTCCCGATCAACGGATGACCGCAGCGGCAAAACGCCGAGGTATCATCCTTAAGGGTCAAGCACGGCAGTTTCGTAAGTCTGACTTTGAAGAGTTTGATCTAATTTTAGCAATGGATCGGGCAAATTATCGGGATATTCTATCGCTTGATCCGGCTGGAAAGTATCAGGATAAAGTACGGTTAATGTGTGATTTTGCGTCCCATTATCCGGAACGAGAAGTTCCTGATCCTTACTATGGTGGTGTGGAAGGATTTAATCATGTAATTGATTTACTCCTTGATGCTTGTGAGGGGTTATTGAACTATGTTTGTAAGAATTATCAATTATGAATTATGAAGTGAATTTCTTTGAAAAATTAAATCGGGCTATTTCCCAAAATCAAAGCTTATTGGTTGTGGGACTCGATCCCAATCCTGAAATGATGCCCAGTTGTTACGACACACAAGGGCAAAAAACTAACATTGAGGGTTTGTGGAACTGGTTGCAATTGATTATTGACCAAACCGCTAATTTAGTTTGTGCCTATAAACCCACATTCGGATTTTATAAAGCCTTGGGTGTTCCTGGAATGGAACTGTTGCAGCGGACATTAACCGCTATTCCCCCTCACTTACCCATTATTTTAGACGCGAAACACGGCGACCTTAATACTAGCAGTATCTTTGCTCAAACTGTTTTTGAAGAGTGGCAAGTAGATGCTGTCACCTTAACTCCTTATTCGGGTCAAGACCATATAGCACCGTTTTTGATTTATCCGGGGAAGGCGGTATTTGTTCTGTGTTCGACTTCTAATCCGGCGGCGGTTGCCTTGCAGCATTATCCAACTCCTGAATCCCCCTTTTATTTACAAGTCGTTAAAGAAGCTAAAACCTGGGGAACACCTGAAGAATTGGCATTAGAAGTAGGAACAACTTCTCCCGATATTCTGGCACGAATTCGCGCTGTTGCCCCTGAACGAATTATCTTAGTTCGGAGTATTTGGGCAGAGGGAGGTGGTAATTTAAAACAAATTCTAGCAGCGGGTTTAAATGCCAGTGGGGATGGATTACTTGTTCCCATTCCTCAAGATATGTTATCCAGTGAAGAACCTGCTGCTGTTATTGAACCGTTGCGTGAGCAAATTAATCAAGTCAGACACGAAATTCTTCGTGAAGGTTCTACCTGCGATTTGTGGATGCCGGATATTTGTTTACTGGAAAAACATCCACATCAAGATTTAATCTTACAACTCTATGATCTTGATTGTATTCTATTTGGTGAATTTGTTCAAGCATCCGGGGCAACCTTTCCTTACTACATCGACTTACGTAAAGTCATTTCCAACCCGCAACTTTTCCATCAAATGATCAGCGCCTATGCTGATATTCTAAAAGACCTTAATTTTGATCGTATTGCTGGCATTCCCTATGGTTCTTTACCAACAGCAACTGGCTTATCATTACGGATGAATCACCCAATGATTTTTCCCCGTAAAGAAGTAAAAGCCCACGGGACACGGCGGTTAATTGAGGGGAATTTTGAACCGGGAGAAACGGTTGTGGTTGTTGATGATATTCTGATTAGCGGGAAAAGTGTGATGGAAGGGGCCCAAAAGATAAAATCAGCCGGATTGAACGTTCATGATATTGTGGTATTTATCGATCATGGACAAGGGGTGAAAGATAAACTAAGAGCAAATGGTTATCAGCCTCATGCCGTATTAACGATTTCTGAAATTACCGAAACCCTTTATCAAGCGGGTCGAATTAATCAGGAGCAATACCAGGCATTAACTCAGGCTGAAGAGGCGATCGCCTAATTAAATTTTGGATTTTGGATTATCGCTTAATTATAACATGACATTATCGAATTCCTCCCAACGTTCTAAATCTATTCCCAAACCAAACCAACCTATCCCAGCCAAATTCTTCCACTGGCTCAATATTATTAGCCTACTATTAATGATTACCAGTGGCTTACAAATTTACAATGCTAATGCCGTTTTTGGCGGACGGAATGGCCCCTTTGCTCCCGCTATATTTACTTTAGGAGGTTGGTTAGCTGGAGGGAGACATTGGCATTTTGCTGCCATGTGGCTATTTGCAATTAATTTATTTTGGTATGGTATTTATATTCTGATTACCCGGCGTTGGCAACATCGGTTTGTCCATAGTAATGATATTAAAGCACTGCAAGTTAGTCAAAATCAAAAACGCCGGATTTATGCTTGGCATCGCTTATCTTATACAGCGATTATTCCTGTATTATTACTAGCGATACTGAGTGGATTGGGACTGTATAAACCTGCTCAATTTCATTGGATTGTGGATTTATTTTGCGGTTGGCAAGGACTGCGGATTGTCCATTTTTTAATAGTTCCAACAGTCTTACTCTTTACTAGAATTCATACTGAATGGGGTTTCAAGATTGGTGGCATACGTATGATAAAATCAATCTTTTGGTAAATCGTAAATATATGAATTATAATCAACGTCTGCTGCGCCGCCAGTTTTTACAAGTTTCAGGATTATCGAGTATCGGCTTACTTTTAGGAGGTTGTGGATTAAGCTTATTTGAGGATAAGGTTGGCAAAACGTTTGAACCCCTTAATCAACGCGTCGAAACCTTAATTTTTAACCCTCAAAAACTCATACCCGAATTTCCAGCTAGTGCGATTCAACCCGAAGCTTTACTGATTAATACCTTCGGAGATACTCCAGAACTTGATCCTGTTACCTTTCGTCTAAAGATTAATGGTGAGGTGAATAATCCGGTTAGTCTCAGTATGATAGATATTCAACAACTACCCCTAACTTCAATGATTATTCGCCATGTTTGTGTTGAAGGGTGGGCGGCAATTGTACAATGGGGTGGGGTAAGATTACGAGACTTAGTAGCCCTTGCTCAACCCAAATCGAATGTACGTTATATTTACTTTGAATCTGCTGATGGGTATTACGAAAGTTGGGATATGGCTTCTGCTTTACATCCTCAAACCCTAATGGCTTATCAAAAAAATGGACAACCTCTATCTATTGATAACGGTGCGCCTCTACGTTTAGCTTCCCCGATTAAACTTGGTTATAAACAGAGTAAGTGGGTGACTCGGATGATGTTAGTGAAGGAATTACTACCCTATCGCGGTTATTGGGAAGATCAAGGGTACGAATGGTTTGCAGGGCTTTAAAAGATTACCATTTCACGAATGATTTAAACTAGATTATCGCGTTTCTCAGATGCTGATGGTACATTTAATTTTCTTCCCCACTCCCTTTCATCCCAAGCATTTGTAATATCATTTCCGGTTGAATAACCCTAAAAAAGAGTGAGGGGGAGAGAGGGAGAGGGGGAGAGAGGGAGACTTTTTATTATGGGTGATTTGCCGAACATCATATAACTCATAACTATGAGAACTGCTATATATGAGTAACTCAAAAACGATTCAGACCTTCCCTGAAACTCTAACCTTTGATCAATTCCTGGAATGGTATCCAGAGGACGGACGATACGAACTTATTGATGGAAAAGTTTTTGAAATGCAGCCAACAGGTCAACATGAAGATGTTACTGAATTTTTAGTAGAGAATTTAACTATTCTAAGTAGACAACGCCAAAACCTTTATCGTTTTCCCAGACGCGCCTTAGTCAAAGCACCGAGTTGGGAAACTGGGTATCTTCCAGATATTATCGTAGTAAAGCGTAATGCTCTCAAGACTGAACCATTATGGGAAAAAGCTGCTACCCTTACTCAAGGTTCGTCTATTCCTTTAGTTGTGGAAGTTGTTAGTACGAATTGGGAAAATGATTACGCCCGAAAGCTGGAAGATTACGAAACTATGGGTATTTCTGAGTACTGGATTGTGGATTATTTAGGACTAGGAGGTCGGCGCTATATCGGTTCTCCAAAGCAACCTACGTTCAGTGTCTATGAACTCGTTGAGGGGGAGTATCAGGTAAGGCAATTTAGAGGTTTGGATCGGATCGAGTCCCCAACTTTTCCAGAATTAGATTTGACTGCTAACCAAGTTTTTAGGGCTGGAGAATAAGCTGTATTTTAACAATACCAATACTGAAAACTAGTGGTTCATGTCATTAATTATGGGGGTGTAGAGACGTTGCATTGCAACGTCTCTACTGGATATCATTCATCACAATTAATGGGATGAACCACTAGGTGTGGGACAGCTTATCTAACCCTTTCCATCCAGATGTACTAATAATGTAATTACAAACTCCGTCCCCTTTCCAATATCAGAATTTACGACAATCTTTCCCCCATGCTTTTCAATAATCTTATAACAAATCGAAAGACCTAATCCAGTTCCTTTCCCCACTTCTTTGGTTGTAAAAAAAGGGTCAAATATTTTATCTTTAATCTTGGCTGGAATACCTGATCCATTATCCTGAATTCTCACACTAACCTGATTCTCTGTTAACCGTTCCGTTTGAATCACAATTCGCTTATCTCGTTGTTCAGTTTGTTCAAAAAGTGCATCAATGGCATTACTCAGAATATTCATAAAGACTTGATTGAGTTGTGCCGGATAGCACTGCAATAACGGCAAATCGCCATACTGTTTACTGACAGTAATTCCTTTAATCAAACGGTGATTCAAAAGTAACAATGTATTATCAATCCCTTCATGTAAATTAATCTGTTTCACCGCCGCTTCATCCAGACGGGAGAAGTTACGTAATGATAAAACTAGCTGCTTAATTCGTTCCGCCCCCATTTCCATCGAACAAATCATGTGAGGCAAATCAGCCGCTAAAAATTCCAGATCAATCTCTTCAATCCAGGCTTTAATACTGGGATTCGGGTGATGATAGGACTGTTGGTAAAGCTGGACTAAATAAAGTAATTCTTGAATCGATTTATTCGCATATTGCAAATTTGCCGAAATAAAATTAACAGGATTATTAATTTCGTGAGCAATTCCAGCTACCATTTGACCAAGACTAGACATTTTTTCAGTTTGGATAAGCTGAACTTGAGTGTGTTGGAGTTCTTTTAGGGCAAATTCAAGCTTAATCGTTTGTTCTTTTAACTGCGCTGATGAGTGTTGTAACGCCAATTCAGCTAACTTGCGTTCACTAATATCTTCTAATAACCAAAGCCGTCCCGGTACATCTCGCATTCGTGTCGGCGTACTCGAAAGGCTAAGAACTTTAGGCGGAGAACCGTTAAATGTCCATAACCAGTCTCGAATTTCAGCATCCGGCTGGGAAAAAAACTCTCCGGCTTGTCGGGTAATTTGTTCAGGATTATTGACACTAGCCCGTAATTGTGCCATAGCTAATGCCAAGACTTCCGGTACGACCGCCCCCGGCTTCAAATTCAGTTCCCTCGCGGCGGCTTGATTCACCCAACCTTGTTCGCCACTTTCATCTAAAAATATCACACCTTGGGGGATGGTTTCCAGAATAGCGCTGTAACGTGCTTGGAGCTTTTCTAGAGAAACATTGGTATGCTCAAATCGTAATAAAGTCCGCAACCCTGCTACCAACGACTCACAGAATCGTCGCAACTCTGGCTGAAGGGAGGTTCGGTGATACCAAATTAGTAAAATTGCACCGTATTGGTTGCAGCCTTCCTGAAGGGGTAAAATGATTAGGGATTTGACTCCTAATGCAATTAAAAGTGAGGTTGCATCCGATGCAGAGCGGTAATCCGAATAGTAGAGGGGGCGATTTTGTTCCAAGGCTTTAGTAAAGCAACTTGGATTAATTTGAGTGGGAAACGTGTTTGCAGGCAAGTCTACTAATACTTTAGCCGTTACATCATCCAGTTGCTGCAAGGCGATCGCACCATCGGCACGAGCAATGTCTTTTAATATAAGAAGGGCTTGACGAAGCAACAGGCTGGGAGTTGCACTATTATCGCTTTCCAGAATTGCACTCAATATCCTACGAGATGCTAATTTCCACTCAATCGAACGTAGAAATTGACGGATTAGGTTGCCTAGCAGTATCAGGCTGGGGAAGGTAATACTATGTAATAAGAGCAACTGACTACTAAACCAGAAGACTCTATTAACTAACAAGCCGATACTAACCAGAAGTACTATCTGTACCGTTGATAGGGGTAGTATCAAGCCAGATACAAATACCAGCGAGGCAATTCGCCATACTAGTGATCCGCTGTTCAATAACCCAAGGGCAATAACAATAACGCTTAGTCCCAATAAAGGGAGTCTAAAGGTTGGGAGTTGATCAGGATGAGGAGAGTCTAGATGTAGAAGCTTTTTGACCCAGTATCCTAATTGTGAGTCAAATAAGTTTAACATCCGATAAGTCTCAATTGGCAAGATAGGTTGCGATCGCATTTGTCACCACATCCGGCGCAGAAAGGTGCGGCAAATGTCCCCGTGCTGGTATATTAATGAGGTGAGAGTTTGGAATCTGCTCTGCCATATACTTTCCCACTGCCAAGGGCACAGCAATATCCTCGTTTGATTGTAAAATTAAAGTTGGTACTCTCAGACGTGGTAACTCAGCCCGATGATCGGATTGAAAAATCACTTTAGCCACTGCTAAGGCAATATCCGGACGGATCAATGAAAGGGTTTTGGCAAACTCAACAGCAAGTTCAGGACGTTCTGGATTGCCCATAGCTAGCGGTGCAAATCCACTCGCCCAAGCATAATAGTTAGACTTCATCCCCGCGTAGAGTGCATCTAAGTCGGATTGAGAAAATCCACCCACGTAGCCGACATCATCAAGGTAACGCGGAGAAGCACCAACAAAAATGAGACGATTAAATAATGTGGGAGCAAGAAGCGCTGCTAGCAGACTAATCATACCACTAACGGAGTGACCGACCAATATACAATCCCTAAGTTTCAACTCGTAGCACAACTCCACCAAATCTTCCGCATAGCTATAGAGACTGCTATATCGGTTAGGACTGTAAGCCGAAAAATCCGACTTTCCCGCCCCTACATGGTCAAACAGAATAATATGATACTGCGATTTAAACGCAGCAACCTGATGTCGCCAAGCTGTTTGATCCGAACCGAAACCGTGGGCAAAGATGAGAGTGCGATCGCCTGACCCTTGCCAGTTGATATTATTGCGTTTGATGAGCTGATTTGCAATGGGAGAAGCAATTTGCATAAGGGGAGTGGGGAGTGGGGAGTGGGGGAGTGATACTAAGTTGCTTTCAAAGAGAGTAGATAGAGAGGACAAGGAAGACAAGGGAGACAAGGAGGACAAGGGAGAGAAAATACTACGTATGAACGCAACTCGGTATGAGGTAGATAAGAAACAACTAATACCATCTTGGATGGAAGGATTTTAGATTTTGGACGAAGTACTCTTCCAGAATATCAATCACTCATCTATCCCACTTCTTGTTTAAATTGGTATAACAACCAACAACCAACAACCAACAACCAACAACCAACAACCAACAACCAACAACCAATGACAATTCATCATCGCTGGCAATTCTGGATTGATCGGGGTGGTACATTTACAGATATTGTGGCGCGATGCCCGGATGGACGGTTAATGATTCACAAGTTGCTATCCGAAAATCCGGGACGTTATACGGATGCACCTGTACAAGGGATTCGGGAGATCATGGGACTGACTCCGGATGCACCTATCCCTTCAGACGAGATTGAAGTGGTCAAGATGGGGACAACGGTAGCTACCAATGCACTCTTGGAACGAAAAGGCGATCGCACCGTTTTAGTGATTACTAAAGGTTTCCGAGATGCCCTTCGGATCGGGTATCAAAACCGTCCCAATATCTTCGCCCGTGAGATTATTTTGCCAGAAATGCTCTACGAGCGAGTGATTGAAGTTGAAGAACGCTATAGCGCCTATGGGGAAGAATTAATTCCCGTTAATCTTGAAGATACCTATCGGGATTTGCAAGCTGCCTATACTTCTGGGATTCGCAGTTGTGCGATCGCGTTAATCCACGGCTATCGCTATCCGGCACACGAGCAAGAAATTGCCACTTTAGCACATAGGATTGGTTTTACCCAAATATCAGTATCGCACAAAATCAGCCCGTTGATGAAATTAGTCAGCCGAGGCGATACTACCGTCGTTGATGCTTACTTATCCCCCATTTTGCGACGTTATGTTGATCAGGTTAGTAGTCAGTTATCACTGCAAGAGAGTGGGGGAGAGGGGGATGGGGGGACTGAGGAACAACCAACAACCAACAACCAACAACCAACAACCAAACTAATGTTCATGCAGTCCAATGGTGGACTAACGGATGCTCAAACCTTTCAGGGGAAAGATAGTATTTTATCAGGGCCAGCCGGAGGAATTGTTGGGGCAGTCCAAACGAGTTTAATTGCCGGATTTAATAAAATTATCAGTTTTGATATGGGTGGGACTTCTACAGATGTTGCCCATTATAACAGTGAATATGAACGTACCTTTGAAAGTGAAATTGCTGGGGTGCGTTTACGAACACCGATGATGTCAATACATACGGTTGCAGCGGGTGGGGGTTCGATTGTGCAATTTGATGGGGGGCGATATCGGGTAGGACCAGAGTCAGCGGGAGCAAATCCTGGCCCTGCTTCTTATTCTCAAGGTGGCCCTCTTACCGTAACCGATTGTAATGTAATGGTGGGGAAATTACAACCGGAATTCTTCCCAAAAGTATTTGGTGCTAAGGGTGATTTACCGTTAAATAGTGAGGTAGTGCGAGAAAAATTTACTCAACTCACTCAGGAGATTGGAGATAATCGAACACGGGAAGAGGTAGCAGCGGGATTTTTAGCGATCGCCGTTGAAAAAATGGCAAATGCGATTAAAAAAATCTCCCTCCAACGCGGTTATGATGTTTCCGACTATACCCTATGTTGCTTCGGGGGTGCAGGGGGGCAACACGCTTGCTTAATTGCTGATGCGTTGGGAATGAAGCAAATCTTTATTCATCCCTATGCGGGAGTTTTATCGGCGTATGGGATGGGATTAGCGGATGTGCGGGTGTTGCGAGAACAGGCGATAGAAGTCAAATTAACACAAGAGTTAGTATCAAATTTAGCAGAAGTATTAACGAAGTTAGGCGAGGAAGGAATAGCAGAAATTGCGATCGCCCATACATCCCAATCTCCACAACTACAGGATGCCCTTACAGTTGTACAGAAAGTGCATCTGAAATATGAAGGAACCGACTCATCATTAATTGTTGATTTTGCGGATGCAACACAAATGCGCCAGCAATTTGAGGAAGCGCATCGACAGCGATATGGCTTCATTATCTCCGAAAAAGAGCTAATCGTAGAATCCGTCTCAGTAGAAGTTGTACATCAGATGGATGTACCCGAAGAACCCATTATTCACCGTCGCACCAATGAACCCCCCCAACCCCTAACAACGGTACAAATCTATACAGCAGATTCATGGCACCAAACCCCTGTATTTAAACGAGAAGACTTACAACCTGGAGACTGCATTACAGCACCCGCCTTAATTATCGAAACAACAGGCACTAATGTAATTGAACCCGGATGGCAAGCCGAATTAACCGAACGAAATCATTTAATTTTAAAACGCAATCTACAAACATTCCCTAGAACGTCTCTACAGGAATCAACCAATCCAAAATCCAAAATCCAAAATCCAAAATCCCCCGATCCCGTCATGCTGGAAATCTTCAATAACCTATTTCGTTCCATTGCCGAACAAATGGGAACCACCCTACAAAATACCAGCTATTCCGTTAACATCAAAGAACGCTTAGATTTCTCCTGTGCAATTTTCGATCAACAAGGACAATTAGTAGCAAACGCCCCCCACATCCCCGTACACTTAGGTTCAATGAGTGAAAGCATCCGTAGCTTAATTGAAGCACACGGCAACACCCTCAAACCCGGAGATGTTTACGTATTAAATAACCCCTACAACGGCGGCACACACCTACCCGACATCACCGTAATTACCCCAGTTTTCCTACCCGAAAAACCCACCCACACACCATCACCCCATCCGTTACATCCGTTACAAAATCCGCTGCCACATCCGTTACATCCGCTACAAAATCCGCTGCCACATCCGTTAAATCCGTTACAAAATCCGCTGCCACATCCGCTGCCAATGTTCTACGTTGCCTCACGAGGACACCACGCGGACATCGGGGGTATTACTCCGGGTTCAATGCCACCTGATAGCACAACAGTAGACCAAGAAGGGGTATTAATTAACAACTTTAAGCTAGTAGAAGAAGGAAAATTCCGAGAAAAAGAATTATCAGAATTACTGCTATCGGGTACTTACCCCGTGCGAAATATTAACCAGAATATTGCCGACTTACAAGCCCAAATTGCCGCCAATGAAAAGGGTATGCAAGAGTTACAGCGGATGGTAGGGCAATATGGATTAGAAACCGTACAAGCTTATATGGGCTATGTGCAAGATAATGCCGAAGCATCAGTCCGAAAAGTTATTGATAAGCTAAAAAATGGTAGTTTTACTTGTGAATTAGACACGGGGGGTAAAATTACAGTTACCATTACAATTAACCAGAACAATCGCACTGCCAAGATTGATTTTACAGGCACATCTCCTCAGTTACATAACAATTTTAACGCCCCCGCAGCCGTATGCAAAGCAGCGGTTTTATATGTTTTTCGCACCTTAGTTGATGATGATATTCCTCTCAATTCGGGTTGTCTTAAACCTTTAAACATTATTATCCCTGAAGGCTGTATGCTGAATCCCCGTTATCCGGCGGCGGTAGTGGCAGGTAATGTAGAAACGTCCCAAATTATTACTGATACCCTGTATGGTGCATTAGGAGTAATGGCAGCATCTCAGGGAACAATGAATAATTTTACTTTGGGAAATGAGCGTTATCAATATTATGAAACAATCTGTGGTGGTTCAGGTGCGGGTGCGGATTTTAATGGTACAGATGCCGTGCATACCCACATGACGAATTCTCGATTAACTGATCCGGAAGTATTAGAATGGCGGTTTCCAGTAGTATTAGAACGCTTTAGTATTCGTACTAATAGTGGAGGAAAAGGGCATCATGTTGGCGGGAATGGAGTGATTCGGAAAATTCGATTTTTGGAACCGATGACGGCGGCAATTTTATCAGGACATCGAGTGATTGCACCCTTTGGTTTAGAGGGTGGTGAAGTGGGAATTGTGGGGAGGAATTATGTTGAACGGAAGGATGGAATAGTTGAGGAATTGGGGAGTACGGCGATGGTAGAAATGCAACCAGGGGATGTGTTTGTAATTGAAACTCCTGGGGGAGGTGGGTATGGGCGTGCTAGAGTTGGTTAACAGATGTTTTTGAAACTGTCTTAAATCTAGATTGGCACTCAGGAGCAATGATGTTTGAAAAAAATGACAGCCGACATGAAGATGAGGAAAACAGACACTCTGCTGCATCTGAGAAAAACTGTAAGAATATGGAGAAAAAGTATGGATGGAAACTGAAGCGAGTTGAGCCAACTAATAATCCAATTTTACCTGTAGATTGCATATTTGAAGGTAAGCAAACTAGCTTTCAAGATCAGTGGGACGATCATCAAGACTAGGAGTAGAAAATGATAGAAGAATTAGACACCTATGATCCTCTAGCAGACAAGGAAACTTTAGTTTTGTATCTTATCCAAGAAGGTAATAAATGGGTCAAAATTAGTAGCGATGAACCCGTTGTAGGAACTCAGCTCATTCCATTACTCCAAATGTCTCATGACTCTCGCCCTATACTCAAGCGCAAGGTGACTCTAGGTGAACGATTAACGTATCATGTTAAGCAAGAGGGAAGTCCTTGGAATTCTTACAACGTTGTTCCTTCTGAATGGGTTGTTGTTAAAGTTACCCACTATGAACCGTCAGATTTAGCAGAACTCCCGGACTTTCGAGGGATTACAATTGCCTACTGCGAACGCCAACCTCTCTCACCTGAAGAAATTGAAAGGATGTCTTACGAAATTATTTCTAAGGTGTCGGTAGATTCGTTTGGAGGTGACGAAGACGCTTATCAACGATTTTTAGAAAGTGAGGAAAGTCATAAATATGTAAGGTTTTAAATTTAAAATTCAATATCCCCCACTTCCCACTCCCTACTCCCTAAAATTAAAGCAATCCCGCAGACTCATACAAACGCCTGAGAACAGCTAGAATTCGAGTACCATACTGCAAGTCTACCGACCAACGTCCACCGAGTTGATCTACCAATGGAGCAATACCCCGCGTCACAAAACGAAAGCGAGGACTTACTTGTTCTTGAACCAAAGGCTCTAAACTAGCGTAAGCTTTTAATTGTTGAATGTGAGCGCGAACACCAAGTCTAGCACTGGGAAATGTTGCTCCCTCCGGATCACCCCCGACTGATCCCAAACCCCCAAAATTATTTTGACTCGGCTTAAGATCGCTACCAAAACGGAGATAGTTCGTTTCCACCATGGCTTGAGAGAAGGCAATATCATAATTAACCCCTTCAATTGAAGCCTCTTCGCGGTAAAGTTTGGGTAAGTCAGGAAATTGAGTCAGCGCCTCATCATTATTCGCTTTCAGGAACATCATCAATTGTACTTCTGACGTATGACCATTCCCCATAATTCGGTCAATTTGACCGGGACAAATTTGCAAGATAGAACGCAAAATTACAGTCCGACTGGAACTATCCCAACTTACTGAAATATTATAATCTCGCAATTCAATGGCTTTAACATAAACTACGCCCCGATATTGAACGCGACGGACGCTAGGAACACTTACCAAATCAATACCCAAGCGATCAGCTAAGTCAATCGGAATGTAAGCATTGCTATTAATCACAATGCCTTGCTCACCGTAAGTTTGATTATTGATCGTAATATTAATCGGCGCATAAGTGACAGTAGAGCCATTCCCTGAACCCGTACCCGAAACCGCCCGACTCCACGCCGCCAGTCCATCCGCAATCCCTACCGCCATATCCCGCCGTCGAGTTTGGATTAAGGTTCGATCCTCTGGGTTCGTGAGATATCCAACTTCCATCAACAGCGAGGGTAGGGTCGTGTTCCGACAAAAGGTAAGATTACCCACCCCTGTGGTTGTATCCGGTTTAGCACCTCGGTTGGGGAGTTGGGGAAGTCGTCGCAGCAACGCTAATAGCATCAAGTCAGCATGATTTTTACGCTCCGTATTATTACTGATGTAATAAACACTCGCTCCTCGGACGCTGGGATTGGAGAACGCCCCGGTATGGATTTCCAGCGCCACATCATTGGGACGACTGCGGACATTAATCCATTGGATCGTCTGACTCGAACTGAGATCATCGGGAACCGAGAGAACTTCAAACCCCCGCGATCGCAACTCTGGTACGATTTGATCTCGTAGCAAAATCATTTCCTGAGCTTCCGTTGTACTCCCGGCGATCGCCCCTAGATCGCGCCCTCCTTGTTCTAACCCACCGTGACCCGCAGAAATAAATATTCGTCCCATCTGTTGCTCTTTTCCTCAGTGCTGATGATTAGCGATCGCTGTTACTCATCCAGAATAAGGATTTCGGGGTGTTACGGCTAGTCCTCTGCCCTTTCATCGTTAAATTTCTCCATCTATGACCATTTGACGGTGCTAGTGCAGGACAGTAAAAGTTTGTGACTACCTCCTTGAGTGAAAAGGGGGACAAGGGGGACAAGGGGGACAAGAGGGACAAGGGGGACAAGGGG
>DNGI01000056.1:15689-16284 GCA_003486645.1 Cyanobacteria bacterium UBA11370
GGGGGACAAGGGGGACAAGGGAGTAGATTTTAGCTGGTTATTTATTTTGGCTATGCTGCACTAGAGCTAGCTAGCCGAAATAGGTAGCGGTTATGAGTAGCTTATTAAGAGTTTACCGCAGTTACTGCTTTATATTCCATTAAATTAGTTCATTATCGCTGATTTCAGTTCAGCGCTCTGGCAGCGTGCATCTTCGCCAATCTAAAATCCCAAACGACATCACAACAACCCCTCAATAATTTCAGGAGTTCTCAACAAAATAGAAACCGTAATTCTTTCTATTTCAAGCATTGGGTCGCACGTCTACATAGAGGATTTAACGGAAGATGTCTTTGTCGGGATAAGGTTACTCTACTAATCATCAACTACCTGATAAATTTCTACCTGACAAAAAGCCATGATCACGATTGACAAATTGACCCAATCACTCACTCTTTTCTTTGCTAGCTTGGCAATCTCTACTTCAGCTTCGGCAACACCCACTCCTATTTACTTGACGAATTGGACGCAGCAAGGAAATCTGGGAAATTGGATTGTCTCAACCGATCAAAAATCTGTGACTCAGACTCTAAACGGAGCGCCCACATTCTTTGTT
>DNGI01000056.1:16524-16675 GCA_003486645.1 Cyanobacteria bacterium UBA11370
GCCCTAATAATTTCATCAATAGCCTGATTAAGGGCAAATTAAAAGTCAAGCCGGAGGGCAATCTAGATAATGATTTTATTGGATTTGTCTTTGGCTATCAATCACCAATTAGAAACTCAATCAATACTTTAAATCATTTGGAATTTCTCCT
>DNGI01000056.1:16887-22591 GCA_003486645.1 Cyanobacteria bacterium UBA11370
TTAAATCATTTGGAATTTCTCCTGTTTGACTGGAAGCAAAATAGCCAAACTGTAAATTTAAATTATCGCGCTTATGTCGGTTTCAGTTTAACCCAAATTAATGGAAGTAAAATTGATAATTTACTTCATTTCTGGCAGCATACTGATACGCCGGAATTTAATGTTCTCGCCACTGACTATGGTTTACATAAAGGATGGCTGGATAATACGGAATATGAGTTTGCCTTGCTCTATCAAACCAATAGAATTAAAATTGATATTGATAGGAAAACAATTTTTGATGTTAGCGGCACTTTTAAAGCAGGACGCTTTGGGTTTTACAATTTTTCTCAAAGAGGCGCTGACTATTCCAATCTTACCTATGAACCCGTATCCGTTCCCGAACCCAACTCCCCTTTAACTCTTTTAATCAGTACTATTTTTTGCCTGAATTGGAAATTATTCCACAAACAGTGATAACTTAGTTACTTTGATTGCCTCTACTCCATTCCCCATGCTCTATACAATCAACCTTGAGGATTTGTCATCTACCTAGCAAGGGAAGCGATCGCCTCTCAATGCCTGTATCCTAGATCTGTTAATTGGTTGTGAAATACTTGTGGATGCCATCTTAGAGCGAGCGGGAGAACTTAAACAAGCCTTAACTGACTTTGTACTAGAGGCAGAAGGGGAGTTAGCGGTTTCCTTAGAGGCGTATGCGGCGAAGCATTTGAATCGAGACTCTTATGATATCAGTCAACGGAACCTCGTGATTGATACCTTTATCACCGAAGGTCAAGTTGGTAATCAAACTCCTTTAGAGTTATTTCTCGAAGAACAGCCTGATTTAACTGAACGCGATCGCACGTTAGTCAAAAACTGGCGACATAGTTTTATTGGTTTATTTGAAGTTATACAAATTCTTCCCGATGGCTTTAAATTAATGAATTGGCTAACTGCCAAACATTATAGTGTCAAACCTAACAATTCTAAAACTCTTAAAGAAATGCAGGGGTTGAAAACGGGAGATATTTTACTCACTCGTATTGCGCCTGTTACGGATAAGGATTGGATGTTCTTTAGTCCCTATATTTATAAAGGAAAATTAGGTAAACCCAAGCTGGCGGTTGCGATTGGTGAATTTAAACAAAATTATAAACAGTCTCTTTATACTGATGCACCGGAATTATTAGAAGAAGCCTGGGAATCAGTCGCTCAATATCATCAGGAATTTGTTAACTTTTTTGGGAGCGATCGCCTTACTCTCCCCGGATACCAACTCAACAAAAAACTTGCTGAACTGCGGGAGAAAATGACGAAGGAACGCTTCGCAGCTGCGGGTATTGATGAGTCTAAATCCCTTCAGGACATTGTGCAAGAAGCGGGGATGGATGAAGCTGAGGTTAAAGCGGCTGTAGCCGAAGCGGGTGTTAATACAGAAGAAGCGGATAAAGTGTGGGATACTCAGGGAAAATCTCTCATGTTAGCCCCTAAAGTTGATTTACCGGAAGAGATTAGAAAAGCTGAACAAGTAACGGTATTTTCTCATCCTCGCTGGGGTCAAATGTTTCTCCCTACCTATTCTAAATTCCAAGCCATGCTCGAAGCTGAGGACTGGCAGAATCAGCCCAATGCCGAGAAACTCGTGCGAAAATATTTAGAAGATTCCCAGATTAATGTCTTCATTTGGCAGCAGTTAGCTCAACAATATCCTACCCAACTGGAAACGGTATTACAAACGGTCTTGAATCGTCCAGATTTTAGTTTAAATCAAGATTTAGAAGCAACCCTTCAGGAATTCAATAAACCTCTAGCGCCAGAATTACCCGAAATAGCCAGTGTACCCGTGCATTTACATGATCTGTTTGAGTCCGCTGTTGTTGAGGTTAACAAATCCAAATCTAAGGGCAAAAATAAAAAAAAGGCAGGGAAAGGGTTTCAATAACGAACCGAGTGAGTTAGGATAATGCTGATCTAAAAAAAACATCTATCTATGGATAGAAAATTGACTCGGTTACTCATTTTTGTAGCAAGCTGTAGTGTTGTGGGAATCCTACTCGGAGCGACTTCTAGCAGAGCAGAACTCAATAGTTGTTTGGAAGCACCAACTCCTACTAGCGAATGCTTAATTCAAGATCCTACCATCAAAACCATTGAAGGAATGAGCATGGGTTTATTAGCAGGTGCTGGAGCGGCTTTTGGGGCAACCTGGCAGATTTGGCAGAATGATAAGTAGGTTGTCATTAGTCCTTTGTCCTTGGTCATCGGTAAGGGTTTGCGGTATGTTGACAGAACATAATAAGCTACCCTTACAGTTATAGTTCCTGTTATTGAGTTAGGCAAATGTCCCCTTAAACTTTCTCTTTCTCTCTCTCCATATGTCTTGATACTAAAAACAAGGGGAACTCTAAATTAGCCCCCCCTTTAAGGTTTTAAACCTTACTTTTTATTTAATTCCAGTTCGTCTTTGGCCTTCTCGTCTCTCTCTCGAACTGACTAAGTATTAGGGACGTTTCCTTATCCCTTACTTAACACCTTGCCTAGGCTGTTCTGCGAGTGAATAAACCCCAGATAAAAATCAATAGCATTGCTCCGAGTACGGCAAAAAAGATACTGGGAAGACTTAAAGCTCCTGCTGAGGCAGCGGCTGCACTACTACTTCCTAATAAGATTTGACCGAGATAGCCTCCCACTAAAGCACCCAAAATTCCTAAACCAATGGTGGCAAAAATACCGCCGCCTTGCTGTCCTGGGTAAATCAATTTCGCAAGCGCACCAGCAATCAAACCTAACACTAACCAAGCGATGATATCCATGACGTTTTCTCCTTAATTTCTGCTGCTTTTTCCCTTGTTGTCTAAACCTAGATTATCAAGCCAAACTCGATGTCAGCTTCTATCAAAAGAAATAATGTTTAAAACCGATAGTAATAGCTAATTTTAGGTGATATAACTAACTACAAGTTTTTGAAAGGTAAAATCTAATCAATAGGAGTATGACTTGAGTAGGGTAAGGAGACGTTGCACAATGGAAGATAGACCTTTTGAGTTTCTCTCCCAGTAACGTTGTGCAAATTCCCCGCCTACATCCCGATACGATTGAAGAAGTCAAGCAGAGAGCAGACATCGTTGATGTTATTTCCGAGTATGTAGTATTACGGAAGCGGGGTAAAGATTATGTCGGGTTGTGTCCCTTCCACAACGAAAAGACACCCAGTTTCAGCGTGAGTCCCAACAAGCAGATGTATTATTGCTTCGGGTGTAGTGCGGGTGGGAATGCGATTAAATTCTTGATGGAGGCGGGGAAGCAGTCTTTCAACGATGTAATTTTAGATCTAGCGCGGCGCTATCAAGTCCCCATACAAACCCTAGAACCCGAACAGCGCCAACAATTACAGCGTCAGTTGTCTTTACGCGAGCAACTCTATGAAATTCTGGCATTAGCAACCACATTCTATCAACACGCCCTACGGCAACCCCAAGGTCAACAGGCGCTAGAGTATTTACAGTCCCAACGGCATTTGAGTGAAGCAACCATTCAGCAGTTCCAGTTAGGTTATGCACCCGCTACCTGGGAAACGATTCACCGATACTTAGTCGAACAGAAAGGCAAACCTGTACAATTAGTTGAACAAGCGGGATTAATTGCACCTCGAAAAAGTGGAGATGGCTACCGCGATCGCTTCCATGATCGCTTGATGATTCCCATCCATGATTCTCAAGGACGGGTGATTGGTTTTGGGGGGAGAACATTGAAGGATGAACAACCCAAATATTTGAATTCCCCAGAAACGCCATTATTTGATAAAAGTAAAACCCTATTTGCTCTTGATAAAGCGCGTAATGGGATTAGTAAACAGGATCAAGCGGTTGTTGTAGAAGGCTATTTTGATGCGATCGCCCTTCATGCGGCGGGAATTACGAATGTTGTCGCTTCTCTCGGTACAGCATTAAGTATAGACCAAATGCGGCAGTTACTACGTTACACCGACTCTAAACAAATTATCCTTAATTTTGATGCCGATCAAGCCGGGACAAATGCTGCACAACGAGCAATTGGAGAAATTGCTGATTTAGCATATAGCGGACAAGTTCAATTACGGGTATTAAATTTACCGGATGGAAAAGATGCCGATGAATTCCTTTCTCATCATACTAATGCTGCTACTCAATACCAACAATTACTATTAAATTCTCCCTTATGGTTAAATTGGCAAATTAATCAACTGGTAATGGGTCAAGACTTAAAACAAGCCGATCAATTTCAACAGGTTGCCCAAGAAATGGTTAAGTTAATTAATAAACTCGAAGACGTTAACCAACAAAGCTATTATATTAACTATTGTGCCCAACTCTTGAGTCAAGGACAAGCCAAACTTGTACCCCTATTGGTTCAAAATTTACAGACTCAAATCAAAAAGGTACGAACCACTCCCATTACCAAATCACCCCGTCTCATACAAAAGCCAGAAAAACAACACTCCCCCCTTAACTTACCCCTGGGTTCAGAACACAACCTCCTCGAACAAGCGGAAACCTTACTTTTACGCATCTACCTCCACTGTCCCGAATATCGACAAACCATTATTGATACTCTCGACTCAAAAGATTTACTCTTTAGCCTCTCTCACCATCGCTTTTTGTGGCAGCAAATTTTAGAATTACAAATAATAGCAGACAAAATGGTATCCGAGTCTCCTAACCCGCTGATCTCCTTATTGCAAGACCGTAACATTCAATTTCCGGATCAGATGGCTCAAGTAGAACACTTATTTCATTTAAATGAAAAGTATTCTGAAGATATTATCCGCGCTCCCTTAGTAATTCGAGCCGCCGCCGCCTGTTTAGAAATGGTAGCCCAAGAAAAGCATCGACGTTATTGTTTGGAGCAATGGCAAAAGCTTGACCCGTCAACAGATTTAAAACGTAAGGAGTACTACTGTCAAGAACTCTATGCAGCTAATCGGCGGCTTAAAGAATTAGAGCAAATCCGTAAGATTCAATTTTCAGATATTACCGAACTCTCTATTTTTTAAAGATGAAAATCTCTTTTCCCACTCCCCACTCCCCATTAAGGGCAAAATAACGTCTCACGAGTATCCCGTCCAGTTATCGGATTCGTACCACTAGCGACAGCACAGAGTTTGTCTTGTTGATCGTCACGCAGCAAAACATCGGTAAAATCCGCCCCTTCAATAATCGCCCCCTCAAACTTGGCATTAAAGGCAAATGCGCCCTCAAGTACGGCATTTTTTAAATTAGCACGGGTTAAACGAGCGGTATCTAAAGTGGCGTTTGTGAGGTTTGCGCCCTCTAAGTTCGCCGATTCCAGATTTGCCCCAAAGAAACTGACACCCTGCAAGTCGGCATAACTGAGGTTACTATTACGCATATTGGCTTTAGTAAAGCTAGCATCTGTCAAAACCCGACCGGAGAAATCCGCATTCACCAGATATTCTTTGTTGTAATCAACCGCCAAGGCAGGGGTAGCGATGCCTGTTAAAATCCATACACCAGCCACTAAACCTAAAATTATACTGAACAAGAGAGCTGGAATAGGCAGGCGTTGCTGACGAGTCATAGCTGTTGTGAATTACCGCAAAACTGTATTTTTGACAAAAATTACGATGAATGACCCCATCATCCAAAATTACGATGAATTTGTGGCATCATTCTTTTCTTCAATAATTTTACCAGTGTAGTTGACATTCTGTAGAGACGTTGCA
>DNGI01000056.1:22802-23051 GCA_003486645.1 Cyanobacteria bacterium UBA11370
ATTGCAACGTCTCTACACCCCCCCCATAGTTAATGACGTAGACCACTAGAATAGCTGTGAACTTATCTCCTGAACCGACTCCCCCTTGTCAAAATTCAACTTCTGATGTTGGAGAATTAGGCGAATATCTGGTTGCAAAGTGGTTAGAAGCGCAAGGTTGGGTGATTTTACATCGCCGTTGGCGGTGTCGTTGGGGAGAGATTGATTTGATTGCTTGTTCTGGAGTGGGGATGGGGAGAGGGGGAGAGG
>DNGI01000057.1:0-380 GCA_003486645.1 Cyanobacteria bacterium UBA11370
AACAAACAACAAACAACCAATTATTCAGCCTTAGAAACCATAACTGGAGCCTGAAATAGAGGTACAGTGAAAGTAACCGTTGAACCTAGGTGTTCGCCCATACTAAAGAAATTGACAACACCCCCCATCGTTTCTACCAGTTTTTGGGAGATTGCTAACCCTAAACCTGTACCTCCGTAGGGACGGTTGAGTCCACCATGAACCTGGCTAAAGGATTGAAAAAGCCTGTCTTGCTTATCGAGAGAAACACCAATTCCTGTATCGGCTACTCGAACTTTAACATACCCTGGAAATTCCTGTCCTTGAAACGTGACTTTCTTTTTGAGTACTTCAGCGCTAATGGTAATGCCCCCTTCATCCGTAAATTTAATCGCATTACC
>DNGI01000057.1:574-1030 GCA_003486645.1 Cyanobacteria bacterium UBA11370
TCCGTAAATTTAATCGCATTACCAACAAGGTTTAACATAACCTGTAGCAGCCGCTGATAGTTACCATACATAATAATGCCATCGTAGGTGTCAGGTTTTTCTATCGTGAAGCTGAGGTTTTTCTGGTGTGCTTGTTGGGCTGTAAAATCGTGAACCTTATTGAATAATTCCTCTAGTTCCAGTGGTCCCAACTCCAGTTCCATTTTTCCGGCTTCAATTTTAGCGATATCGAGGATATCGTTAATAATATTGAGCAGATGTAGGGCTGAATTGTGGGCTTCCTGGATAAATTCTTTTTCCTCTTCTGGATCATCTGCCATCCCTTCCATAACCAGCCTGAGAAAGCCAATCATGCCATTGAGAGGAGTGCGGAGTTCATGAGAGGTACTTGCCAGAAATTCGCTTTTAAGACGCGATGCTTCTTCGGCTTGTTCTCTAGCAAATTCTAGCTCTTTG
>DNGI01000057.1:1274-26480 GCA_003486645.1 Cyanobacteria bacterium UBA11370
AGCCAGTTCTCGCACCAATTCAATTTCGGCATCACTCCATTGGCGGCGGCGATCGCACTGCTGCAAACTAATTAAACCATTGGGTTCGTCTTTATAAGAGGTAGAAACGACTAGCACGGATTGCTGTTGAAATTCACTAGGAAGGATTTGATCGACTACCACAGGTCCAGAACTCAACAGCGCTTGTTTAAGAGCGGGTTCAGATTCTAATTTAATCTGTCTTGCCAACATTGAACTAAACGGTTCTTGGCAATACTCCGCCTCCACCTTAACGGTTAACTCGTCAGAGTCGTAGGAACAAATAATACAACGGCTGACTTGTAAAGCCTTTCCCAGACTTTCCACAGTCTGTTGCCAAATGGTATCTAAATCCAGAGTGCGACGAATTTTCCGGGCAATTTGGGTTAAGAGTTTTTGGTTGGGGTCTACACTTAAAGGGACGAGAGAGTCAATCACTTTCTGTACCGAATCTTCCGGTAACAGATGTCCGATCGCCAAAACCTTCGTTGCCTTGCCATCCGCTTCTAAAATCGGGCTAATCACTAACTCAAAAGGAAAACAGTGATTTTGGTAACAAAACGAATGGATACAACGTTCAGGGGTTCGTTGTTCCAAAATCCGGTGAAGTTGATCCTGATAGGCATCGAGGGCGATCGGATGAAATGTCTCGCTTAGGGGTAGTCCAATCACTTGCTCTTCTGTCAGACCCTGTTGCTGGGCATCTCGCCAGTAAAATGAGAGGTACTGACCCGACGCATCTTGAGTAAACACCAGATCGGACGCTAACCCCTGCAAAAAGCTAGGCTTGCCTTGTGCAGTAGTTGATTCCATAGTGGTACAGCCAAATCGAGGATTTTGGAAATTAGCAGGAGCAATCATCTACAAGAAACCTGAAAACTAAATGCGATGACAGGATTAGCAGTCCTTCTTAGGTGTAAATGCCACCCCTAACATCCCGGAGTCTCAGGTAAGCTTTTAGGGCAAGGGAGTTACGGAGTTAAGGATGAAAGATCTACGGATGAGTTAGCTTTTGAGATTAGGGTGCGACCGAGAATCGGCGATGCGGGTTTCTCCTTTTCTCATCCTTATATCTTTAACACTTAATCGTTCCATTCGCCTCTCGGCGGTACGGGCGGATTTCGTTTTAAAGTACGAGTCAGTTCATCATCCCGATCGCGCTCACCTCTAAGCCATTGCCGAATTGCCGTTTCTATTACTTTAGAAGGATCGTTGGTCAAATGCTTGATCTGGTCTAACAGTTCAGCATCCAAATGGATAGAAATTTCTTCCTTGTCCGTTGAATGCTCTCGATGTACGGCAGGATTGTTCATGTTTGGCGTGTTGTTGTTCCCCAACTATACATTTTAGGATAACTGGCAATGAGCGCACCTGGAATGTTTGAAACGCCTTCTCAGCTTTCCGTACCGGGATTCTATCCGGATTGGTGGTAGAAACATTAAAATACATTAAGTACTACTCCAATTTCGGGTTGCCGATTTCCTGAAAGTCATCCCCAATTCTTATGACTGACGTTCCTGTCTCTCGCATTCGTAATTTTTCAATTATTGCCCACATTGATCATGGCAAATCCACGTTAGCTGATCGCCTGTTGCAGACTACAGGTACTGTAAGTGACCGAGAAATGAAAGAACAGTTCCTAGATAACATGGAATTGGAACGAGAACGGGGAATTACAATCAAGCTGCAAGCGGCGCGGATGAACTATACGGCTAAGGATGGTGAGCAGTATGTTCTTAATCTAATCGACACTCCGGGTCATGTGGATTTCTCCTATGAGGTGTCGAGATCGCTGGTTGCTTGCGAAGGAGCGCTTTTAGTGGTAGATGCTTCTCAGGGCGTTGAGGCACAGACTCTGGCGAATGTTTATTTAGCCTTAGAGCATGACCTCGAAATTATCCCGGTTTTGAATAAAATCGACTTACCCGGAGCCGAACCTGAACGGGTAATCGGTGAAATTGAGGAGATTATTGGTCTTGATTGTAGCGGAGCGATTAAGGCATCCGCTAAGGAAGGCATCGGAATTGATGAGATCCTTGAGTCTATTGTACATCTTGTACCACCCCCAAAGGATACCGTTAACCAACCATTACGAGCCTTAATTTTTGATAGTTACTACGATCCGTACCGGGGGGTGATTGTTTATTTCCGGGTGGTGGATGGTAGGGTGAAAAAGGGCGATCGCATTCGCTTGATGGCATCGGGGAAGGAATACGAAATTGATGAACTGGGGGTACTTTCTCCGACTCAAGTGCAAGTGGATGACTTGCACGCGGGTGAGGTGGGGTATTTAGCGGCTGCGATTAAAACGGTTGAAGATGCTCGTGTGGGAGATACAATTACCCTAGCTGCGACTCCAGCGGATATCCCGTTACCCGGATATGCGGAAGCGAAGCCTATGGTATTTTGTGGGTTGTTTCCTATTGATGCGGATCAGTATGGCGATTTGCGGGAAGCGTTGGAAAAGCTGAAGCTGAATGATGCTGCATTACATTACGAACCGGAAACCTCTAGCGCGATGGGATTTGGTTTCCGTTGTGGCTTTTTGGGCTTACTGCACATGGAAATTGTCCAGGAGCGATTGGAACGGGAATACAATCTGGATTTAATTATTACTGCGCCTTCGGTGGTTTATCAAGTTTCAACCCTAAAAGGTGACGTTTTTGAGATTGATAATCCTAGTCATCTTCCTTCTGCCCAAGAACGGGAAAAAATCGAAGAACCTTATGTTCAGGTGGAGATGATTACGCCTGAAGCTTACGTCGGTACGTTGATGGAATTGTGTCAAAATCGACGTGGCGTTTTTAAGGATATGAAGTATTTAACTCAAGGGAGAACCACGTTAGTGTATGAATTGCCGTTGGCGGAGGTAGTGACGGACTTTTTCGATCAATTAAAGTCGAGATCCCGTGGGTATGCCAGTATGGAATATCACCTGATTGGTTATCGAGAAAATCCTTTGGTTAAGCTGGATATTCTGATTAATGGAGATACGGTTGATTCGTTAGCAATGATTGTTCATCGAGATAAAGCTTACTATGTCGGTCGTGCCTTAGTCGAAAAACTTAAAGAATTAATTCCCCGACATCAATTTAAAATTCCGATTCAAGCTTCAATTGGGAGTCGCGTGATTGCTAGTGAACATATCCCAGCGTTACGTAAAGATGTTTTAGCAAAATGTTACGGTGGTGATATTTCTCGGAAGAAGAAATTACTTCAGAAGCAAGCGAAGGGGAAGAAGCGAATGAAATCTGTGGGTACAGTTGATGTTCCCCAAGAAGCATTTATGGCAGTCTTGCGCCTCGATCCGCAGTAAACTAAACGCTAATAACCCAAGTTGCTATTTCCTGGGATTTGGGGAGATGGGGGAATGGGATGGGGAGATGGGGAGATGGGGAAACTAGCGAATCCAAAATCCAAAATCCAAAATCCCCTAATCCAGAATCGAATGACGTTCTCGTTTCTAATTTTGAATGGATTAGTAAGCACCTTTCTTTTGCAAAATCACAACGGCTGTTCGCATTAAAATCTTTAAATCTAGCCAAAGTGACCAGTTTTCCATATAGAACGTATCTAGGCTTAAAACGTCTTCAAAACTAAGAATATCGGAACGCCCAGACACTTGCCAAAGTCCGGTTATACCCGGCAAAACTAACTGACGAATAAAGTGGTGTTCTGAAAATTTACTCACATCTCGCGTCGGTAAAGGACGGGGACCAACGAGACTCATTTGTCCACAGAGAACGTTCACCAATTGGGGCAGTTCGTCTAAACTATAGCGACGTAATAACTTTCCGACTCTGGTAATTCGTGGGTCATCTTTAATTTTAAAGAGGACACCATCTTTCATTTCATTGCGGGCTTCTAATTCTCTCATGAGTTCGTCAGCATTAGTAAACATGGAACGAAACTTCCACGCTTTAAATCGAACACCATGTAAACCAACCCGTTCCTGTTTATAAATAATCGGTCCTGGAGAATCTTGTTTGATCAGGCAGGCAATGTACAGTAATAGAGGAGCTAGGAAAACGAGTAATAACCCCGAAACAAGAAAATCAAAACATCGCTTTGCCCAAAAATCAAATCCTGTAATGATAGGCGGAAAAAAATTGATGGTAGGAATTCCACCAATCAGGGAAATTTCTGACTTCTGATAACAGGATTCTACATCTATACACAGAACCCGCAAGGTAATGCCTGCATTACGAAAGTTCCAGTAAAGAAACATCCGCTCATCTTCCTTGATCGTTCGCCAGTAACAAACAAATACTTCGGCTATTCCTAAAGACTTGATTTTTTCAGTAATTCCTTCAATGTTTTCTTTTCGTACTGAATGAGCATCCAGGGTATGAATTTGTCCGTAACAATCTTCTCGTTTTAATAAACTGATGGCTTTATCCCGATCTTCGGCTGGACAAATGACTAGAGTTGGATAGCGGATTAAGCCTTGTTTCCGAAGCTGTTTCAGAAGTAAATCAACTCCAAATCGACCCACACAAACTAGGGATGCGCTGAATAGGATTGATAAAATATAAGTCGAGCGGGAAATAAATACATCAGAGTTAACCAGAAAAGCGATCAGAAGCAAGAGAATGTGAGCAAACGTTACAGTAGTGATCAGACTTAAATAGTCCAATCGTCTTTCTCCAGCTTTATATAACCCCTGTGTCCCAATTAAACTAATTTCAATCGTAATAACGATCAGTAAAGATAAGGGGTTAGTGCCCACGTCCCAAAACGAATTTACCTCAGTGCCATAAATTCCTGCCATGACCCATGCGAGGGACAGAAGAGCAGCATCTACTACCATTAGTGTGAGAATACGTAGCCAGTGAGCATAGGCATTCCGGCGTAGTCTCACACCAACTGGGTTGCGTAGATCGGGTATATCAAGTGGTTTAGATGAAAACTCTCTAACACTGACGCAATTATTATAACTCATACTTAGCACGCCCATTTCTAGCCGATCAGAAGACTATTTAATAGGTAACCCTCTGAGTTAAGGGAGCTTCAATCACGGGTTACTTGAAGGAACAATCAGCCAATAGAAACACCCAGAACTTAAATGGAACACCTTTAATTTGCCAACTTGTTAACTTTTTTTCACACCTCCCCGAACCAGCAGCCGTATAGTAGTGCTATTCCGCTCTAATTCTAAACATACTGCCGGAATTTAGCTCCCTAGATTATTAAATTTCTACCTTGAGAGCGATAGAGTGTAGTTAACTTAACTGAGTGTCCCTTATTCTTTTGATGCAAGTTTAACATGAACTTGAGGTAAAATCTTTGTATCCTGTGTAAAAAATGTGTACACCAGTGAAGGGTAAAGCTAGGAGTTAGTTAACAAATTTTAACTGCAATGCCCAGTCTTAATGCTAAAGCAGACGACAAGAATCAGCCGATGTGATGGGTGACGGATTGAGAGGGTGACTCTTTCTAAACTATGTCTAAAGATAGTTGGGATTCGGGGGAACATAAGTTACCCATGATGAAATGGGGAAAGGAGAAGGGAGAAAGGGAAGAGGCTGATGCCAGAGTCCTTTCGTTTTTATTTTTTTATCTCCCAAAGAAATAATAATAGGGTTTTCCGAAATTCTTGCTACACAGTCATCGGGAGCATCGGGAGCATCGGAAATTTCTCCTCTGTAGGGAAACATTGGGTTCATTGATAAAACCCTATGTTGGGTCATCAGGAGTCGGCGAGCAGAAATTGTTGTTGTCTGTAGATAATTAAGGAGGGAAAGTGGATCTGTGTGAATACGTCACCCAAAGCCAAATCAGTGGTGACACAACGAGTGAGTAATATATATGGAATCTACAGACTATATAGATTTTCAAAAGTATTGGCTTGTCCTGAAACGGCGTTGGTTGCCTGCTGTGGGAGTTATGGGAATTGTGGTTTTCCTGACGGCCTTAGTGGTATCCCGAGGAGAGCGATCATATATGGCTAGTGGCAAGCTCTTATTCAAGGAAGATCGTTCACCTGCCTTAGCAGGGATAGATAACGCGATCGATGATCTCAAAGGTTTGACTCTAACGAGTGAACCACTCTCTACCGAAGCAGAAGTCATTCGTTCAATTCCTGTTTTTCAAAAAACGCTGGAGGCTTTAGATCTCAAAGATAGTGAAGGCAAACCTATCAGCATAGACCAGCTTGCCGTAGGACTAGGGGTGGAACCCATTAAAGGAACCGATGTTTTGTTAATTAGCTATCAGCATCGTGATCCAAAGGTAGCGGCGGCTGTAGTTAATAAACTGATGGATGTTTACATCCAAAACGATATCCATACAAACCGGGCTAAAGCCGCTGCCGTGCGAGAGTTTATTACGAAACAACTCCCTAGCGTTGAAGCAAATGTCAGACAATCTGATGTAGCTGTGCGTAGGTTCAAAGAACAGAATCGAGTTGTTGATTTAGGACAGGAACAATTAAGGACGGCAGAGGTTATTTCTGAGTTAGATAACCAAATTGCCACAACCCAGAGTGAACTCGCTTCATTAAATGCAAAGACAGACAAATTTCGTAACGAGTTACGGTTAGATTCAAAGCAGGCTTTAGCCGCTTGGTCTCTAAGTGAATCCTCCTCGATCCGAGAGGCACTGACACAATGGGATGAGGTCACGCGTCAACTTACCGTTGAACGAACCCGTTACCAGAAAGGACACCCAAAAATCATGAATTTAGAGCGCCAAGAGGCAGCGCTTAATACCTTACTTCAAGAGCGAATTAGGCAGGTTCTCGGTGAGTCGTTACAAGTGCCAACCGGAACAGGACTCTCAGCAGAACAATTTTTGCAAGAATTACCCCAAGACTCACTCGGAAATTTACAACTCGGAGAGCAAAAGATAACGCTTTTGGCAAGGTATGTGGATTTAGAAGCCGATCGCTTGGGGCTAAGTAAGAAGCTAACAGCTCTAAGAGATGCCCGCTCAAATTATAAAGAACGGGCGAATGTTATGCCTGGAATTGAGCAAAATCTGAAAGAACTAGAGCGGCGAGCTGAGGCAGCTCAATCAACCTACCAACTTCTGCTAACAAAGCTTCAAGAAACACGACTGGCTGAAAATCAAAATGTCGGGAATGCTCGGATTATTTCAAAAGCGATGGTTCCCGAATATCCAGTTAGCTCGAAGAAAAAAGTAATTTTATTAGCAGGAGGTCTGGTTGGAATATTATTAGGTATTGCTACAGCATTTTTACTCGACCTAATCGACAATTCGGTTAAAACAGTCAAAGAGGCGAAGGAGTTGTTTGGTGTTACTTTACTAGGCGTTATTCCAGCGTTTGGCAAGTCAGGAAAAACGGGTCTGCCTTTTGGAGATTCAGAACGAACTTATTCTAAAATTATTGTTCGAGATTTGCCCCATTCTTTGATTAGTCAAGCCTATCAAATGCTGCAAGCTAATCTTAAATTCTTGAGTTCTGATAAACCTCTCCAAGCCATTGTCGTAACCAGTTCTGTACCAGGCGAAGGGAAGTCTGATGTCTGTGCTAATTTAGCCACAGCAATGGCTCAAGTCGGTCGCCGAGTTTTACTTGTGGATGGTAATATGCGCTATCCCTCCCAACATCATTTTTGGGATTTAACTAACTCAGCAGGTTTAAGTAATATTCTGGTTGGTGAGGTTGAATTCAAAGCCGTTGTCGAGTCAGTTATTCCAGGGTTGGATGTGTTAACGGCTGGAGTAATACCCCCTAATCCAGTCGCCTTGCTTGACTCCAAGCGGATGGCATCATTAATGGAGGCTTTTTCTAAGGATTACGACTATGTAATTGTTGATACTCCCTCTTTAGCTGGTTTTGCAGATGCACCGATTCTCGGCAAAATGGCTGATGGAATTTTACTGGTTGTGCGACCTAGAGTGGTCAATTCAGCGAGTGCAAATGCAGCTAAGGAATTTTTAGCACGCTCAGGTCAGAATGTATTAGGTTTAGTGGCGAATGGGGTCATGATTAAAAATGAACCTGACAGTTACTTCCACTACACTAATAAAAACGAATACCTCCAGCAACTTAGTTCTAACCAGCAAAACACTCCATTTGTTCCTAGTAGTAAGATTTCTCAGTGATCAACCCTTATGGATGGGAAGTTAAACTTATCGATGCTTAAGCTCCATCATTGTTGGCTAATTCAGCAATCTTTTTTAGTAACGGTTGTGTTAGGTTCAGTTCTTTCCCTACCCGCTTTTGCTCAACTTCCTACGTTTGCAGAACCTGAAACTTTCCCCACTCCAGAATCTGAAATTGCACCCGTTACCAGACCTGAAGTTTTATCAGTTCCCGAACCTGAAGTTGCACCAGCAACAGCCCCTCAAATTTTACCAACTACATCACCTGAATTTGTCAGACCCTCTTACATTCTAGGTCCTGGCGATCAAGTTGAAATCACAGTATTTGAGTATGAAGAATTTACTGGACCTCAGATCATTTTGCCCGATGGAACAATTACGTTGCCAATTATTGGTGCAGTTCAGGCCGCAAATCGAACTCCGGAAACCCTCGCTCAGGAATTAACTGTTCGCTTAGGTCAAGTGTTAGTAAATCCGGTTGTTAGCATTAAGTTAAGTGTCCTACGACCCGCGTTGGTAAATATAGCCGGAGAAGTGCATCGTCCAGGTCCACTTTTGCTTCGCAGTACAGCAACTAATCCGGTTAATGATGGTTTTATTCTGAGAGGTTCACTTCTCGCTGAGGGCGTATCAACGATCAGTTCAGCACTGAGAGCAGCGGGAGGGGTTACTCAAAATGCTGACTTGCGTCAGATTGTTTTAAGACGTTCTCTTCCTGGAGGAAATTCGATTACGACTACCATCAATTTCTGGGATGCTCTTGGGTCTGAAAAGGCAGCGCAAGATCTGATTGTGCAGGATGGAGACTCAATTTTTGTGCCTCGGCTAGCAGCAGATGCTGCGATTGATCGCCGCCTAATTGCCAAGTCTACTTTAGCACCGAACACAGTCCGGGTTCGAGTGGTTGGACAGGTGACTAGACCAGGGCAAATTGATGCTCCTCCCAACAGTTCTATCTCCAGCGCGGTAGCGATCGCGGGTGGACCTACAGATGATGCCAAACTCAGCCAAGTTACATTAATTCGGTTGAATGAAGAGGGCGCTGTTGAAACCCAAGAATTGGATTTAAGGAGTTTTAATGATAGTTATCAAATTCAGGAAGGAGATGTGATTATTGTTCCGAAGACAAATATATCTTCAATTCTAGATTTTGCGTTTCGATTGAATGACCCGTGGGACTTTTTATCGAGTTTTATTCGGTTTTTGGATCCTGATATACGCTAAAAATAGAACATTATGAAAGAATTAATTAAAAGTCTGGTTGATGTCCCGACTTTGAGAATTTCGCTACTCATTGCTTTGGGAATTTATACTGTATTGTTAGTGTATAATACGAATAAAAATAGTAAATTTGCTTTAGATGTAGAGAGAATTTTTGTCTTTTTTGTGCTGTTTTGTCTATCAAAAGTTAATATGGCTGTTTTGATGCACTTTAATCCTGCCTATTTAGTTGAACCACCCCTAAACGCGGTATTAGCTAACTTACAAGTTGTAATTCTGGGATTTATGATCCTGACTTTGGGATCAAGAACGAGCCATTTTTTTACAAAAAAAATGCTCCCCTCACTGTTCATGTCAGGGTTAAAAAATCCCTTTTTTTGGACTTTGATTTTGCTATCAATAATCTCGGCTTTCTGGTCAGATACTCCGTTAATAACCTTCAAAGCCGGAATGGTATTAGTTGCCTTAAATCTATTAAGTCTCTATATTGTGAAGCAATATGATTGGTTAAATTTATTTTGGTTTTTACGATGGAATTTGGTATTGATAGCCTCACTAAGTATGGTTATACGCACCACAACTAACGGAGGAGGCTTGGCAGGTATTACATTTGCTAAAAATGAACTGGGTGGTATGATGGCGTTGAGTGCAGTACTATGGATTCTCCAAGCTATCTATGAATCAAAACACCGTTGGTTCGCGTGGGGAATAGTAGCATTTTCGGTCAGTGTGATACTGCAAGCCAAGTCAACTGGCGCTCAATTTATATTCTTAGTCTTGTTAGCTTTATCAGCCTTAACTAGCTTTTTAAAAAAATTAAAATCTTATTATGCCGTTATCGTTGTTGCCTCTTTTTTAGCCATATCTATAATTATGTATTTTGTTATAGAGGCGAACTTAGAACACATTGTGGAAGCTACTGGAAAAGATTTGACGTTTACGGGTCGTCGGCAAATCTGGGAAGATAGCTGGGATGCAATCCAAAATCGTTTATGGTTGGGTTATGGTACGTATAGTTTCTGGCAAGGTTGGCGAGGACTGGATAATCCAGCTAAGGACTGGATGAGTGGCTTTTGGATGCCACCAAACTCTCATCAGGGATTCTTAGACATATGGATTGAATTAGGTTTGATTGGGCTAATACTCTTTATTGCTTCATTATTATTGAATTTAGTGCAAGCTGTATTGAAATTAACCACTGCCAAAGGAATTGAGTCCATACTCCCCCTAATTTTGGTTGTTTGTGTCATTATGACAAACTTATCAGAAAGCAAATGTTTAAGACCCAATTTTTTTTGGACTTTATATACGTTAACAGCCGTGAAACTGAGCGTAGACTCCAAACCTTTGAGTACTGATAAAAATTAAAGCAGAATTCAGGAGTCAGAAGTCAGACGTTAGGAGTAGAACAGGCTTTATCTGTAGCTTTCTTTCCTCATTTTTTTACCTCATCCAGTTGCCATCTGCGGAATGTGCGTTTAACGATGAAGAATTTCAGTAAAAAGGGATAAGTATCGTTGCGCTTGTAATGCTAGGGTAAATTCTTGCTCAACTTTTTGACGGGCGCGATCGCCTAGTTTTTGATGTCGTTCTTGATTTTCTAGCACCCAGGTAATTCCTTGTGCTAGTTCTTCAATATCAAAAGGTTTAGCTAAATAGCCATTTTGCTGATGCTCAATCATATCCGACATACCACCAATATTGAAGGCGACGCAAGGTGTTCCGCACGTCAGCGCTTCCATTACAGTATTGGGCAAATTATCCTGAGTAGAAGGTAAGACAAAAACATCGGCTGCGGAGTAGACCAAGGCAAGAGAAAAATCATCTTTTAATGTACCCAAGTAATGAGTTTTAAGACCAAATGGAGGAGAATTATCAATCTGAGAAGCTCCAAAAATAACTAGCTCTAATTGGTCTTGACACCCCCATTGAATTAACGTTTGCAGGCCGGGTTTTAACAGGTGAAATCCCTTCCTTGGCTCCTTAGTTCCCCAAGAAGCACCAAACAGAATAAGTTTTTTATCTTGAGGTAACTTCAGTATTTCTCGTGCTACCTGTTTATTAACAGGTTTATACGTTTCAGTATCAATACCATTGGGAATTACCTCTACACGTAGATTATGAAAAAGGGAGCTTGAAGCTACACACTTAGCTAACCACAAACTAGGAGTAACAAGGGTTAAATTAAGATTTTTCCAGGCTTTAGCTTTACGTTGCCATACCCAACGGGATAAATCCCAGTTTTTATGACTATGAAGTTGGGGACAAGTGCCACAGGAATTCGTGTAGCGATCGCAATTTTGACTGTAGTGACATCCTCCTGTAAAAGCCCACATATCATGAAGAGTCCAAACTAAGGGCTGATTGATTTTAGCAAGCGTTTCAATTTTTACGTAGCCCTGACCGATCCAATGAAGGTTAATAATATCTGGTTTAAGTTGGTTAATTTGAGGAACAATTCTATCGGGAACCCAGTGTAAAGAATACACAACAGGTTCGCGTTCACGATAGAGTCGCAATGGCAAGGTATCCAACTGAGAAATTAAACTTAATTTGGCAATTCCTTTTTCTAATTTAGTTTGCGGAGTCAGAACGGTTCTATCATTAGTAGACTGAATTTGTACTAACATCTGAGAATCTATACCCGAACGACATAGACCCTGATGGAGTCGATACGTAGCACGACCAGCGCCTCCACCATCAAATTTGCTCAAAAGCAAAACTTTCATTTCTATAAACCTTTTAATATGTGGCAATTAGCTTGATTTTTCTAGCAATACGCTTGAGCAGAGTGGGGCTGTAATCAAATAAAGTATTTTGGGTAAAGTTATCTGCTGCCCTATTCCGAATTATAAAGGGCGGATGGTTTAAAGGAAAATTCATTTCTTCAACCGGCATTTGACTATATCTGCTTTTTTTTTGATTCGCATTCGTTGACTGATTCCCAAAGCCAATATTTGAAACCAGGTTGACATTTGAAATAATGCTTAAACCACTTTGTACCCAGCAAGAAAGCATCCATCTTGTATCCCAGGTATCTATTTTTCCACTATACGTTGACTGAAAATTTTTTCTCCACGCTCTTACGGCTTGTGCTTCTCCTAAAATCTCTGTGAGGAGGTCTAATTCCAAAACGTTTGACCATAGTTGCTCGTCAAAATTAAAATATTGCCATGCACGTTTCCAGGTTGCCCAACCCCAGCAATGTTGGTAGCGGGAAAAGTAGTAGCTATACTCAGTCCGTTTTTGTCCAAATTGAACGTTTTGCCCGGATATTGAAGTAATCCGTTGATCATGGCGATAGCGGTTCAAGAGTTCTTCGCAGAATCGGAAAAATGTAGGATGAGGGACACAATCATCTTCTAAAATAATGGCTTCTTCAACGGTATTGAATACCCAATCTAAGCCACTAGCAACGCGCTTTGCACACCCTAAATTAATCTTAGAGTAGTTTTTGAGAACCTCGCAGTCCCAATCAACACGATCAATAATTGTTCGGGTAGCAGCACATTGTTCTGCTTCACCCGGTCGATCTATACGATGGCCATCTGCAATAACTAAAAGCTGAGGCGGTTTGGCTTGACGAATTACATCAAATACTTTCTGAGTTGTTTCTGGTCGTTTGAAAATGATAAAGACTACAGGAGTTTTGAGTTGCCATTGAGACATTGAGCGATCTCCGCAAAATTACTTAATTGACTTATGAATAATATTTTTATCTAGGATTTGATGAATAAAATATTTTATTCTTTCTAAAAAAATAAGCCTATTCATGTTAAATTCCCGCAGGGTATTGATCAATGTTTTTTTCATTAATCACACCTCACTTTCCCAAAGGAAGATTAATTTTTCCTATTGCGTCGGAGTGTATTCCCAGCTTTTGATAAACTAAGATAACTTGCCAAATGCTATTGAAAAACATAGTGATTGTCGTTGCACTTGCTGCACCTTCTGCCCCCCATAATGGTATGAGTAAGGCGTTTAAAAGAATATTCATAACAGCGCTAATTGAAGTAAGCTTTGCATAATCAGCTTCGTAACGAGTCATATTGAGTAAAAGACCGCCTGCTCCTGTAGCAACATTCATCAAGTTGCCAATACTTAAAATAGCAAGAATTAACCATCCTTGAGTAAACTCTCGACCAAAGATTAACAAAATCCAATGACCAAATACAAGCAAGATAATCGTAATCAGCGATCCGGCAAAAAACATAGTGCGTGTACTTTTGGTTGTAAGACGCTGCAACTGCTGAATTTTTCCTTCTGCATACAAACTGGCTATATGAGGACCTAGAACTTGACAGCCAATAACCATCCCAAACAGAATTAAGCCTGAAAGACGGTTGCTAATAGTATAGACTCCTACCGTTTCAGTTCCCTTAATAATTCCCAACATTACGCTATCCGTTCGGCTAAAAATACCAAACGTGCCACTGATTAATAACATGAACAACCCACTCGATAACCATTGCTTTACTTGATATTCAGGAGATGCTGTTTTGATAGCCTTCGGGAGAATCCAATACAGCATTATTGTGCCAACTAGGAATGCAATTATGCTAGACACAACCCTCATAACCATAACCAAAGGAGGATTGACTTCCTGTGGGATAATGAAGTAAGCGCTAGTCAGTAAAACTAAAAATACGAGAGGTTGAATCAGGCTTTCAGGTAATTGACCCGTTACCACATGATGTAACCCTTTGAGAGTTGACTGTCTGAGGCTAGTTAGCGTAATTAAAGGTAACAAAATTAAAGCTAGCGAGAACGTAAGTAGGGTTTGGCTATTTTCTTTTGTTAAGCCCCAAGCAACAGCCAGTGATAGTAATGCTATTGTTACAGAAGTGAGCAGTACTACTTGATTTGACCAACGCAATAAACCTTGAATTAAACCCCAAGCTTGTCGAGACTGGCTAGCTGCAACTTCACGAATAATTAACCCATCCAAACCAAGGGTTGCTGGAATGTTGAGTATAAAAATCCAACTTATGGCGTAAGCATAAATGCCATACCCTTCTGCACCTAACAACCGAGTCATAGGGATGCTGACAACAAAGGCTAGACCAGTAGCTGTAAGGTTGAGACCGGATGTGCCTGCTACACTTTTTATGATACGACTTCGGCGAATAGTCTCTAAAATTTTCATTAAATTGATGATTTTTTTGAGGATGTAGGATAAATTGTAACTTAAAAGATGAGTAGTATTGAAATCGTTGATTGGTTTATATAAAAACTGAATAATGGCTCTAAGATTAGAACAATAGAATTGTGATTAAGGTTATGAAGATAGCTTATGTTACTCCTTACAAATCAACAGACATTTTGAGCTGGTCAGGATTGGGGTTTTATATCGCTCAATCTCTTAAAGAACAAGCTATCGAAATTAAGTATATTGATTCCTTGAGAGAAAAATACTCAGTTTTATTCAAGGCAAAAAAAGCATTTTATCTTTTACTGAAAAAACGATATTTACTAGATAGAGAACCGGTAATTATTAAAGACTATGCCAATCAAGTTTACAAGCGATTATCTCAAACTAATGTTGATTTAGTCTTCAGTACAGGCACAATTCCAATTGCCTATCTGGATTGCCAACAGCCTATCGTTATTTGGTCAGATTGTACCTTCGCCGGAATGGTTGATTTTTATCCTTATACGAGTAATCTTTGCCAAGAAACTCTCAATCATGGAAATGTGATGGAGAGTTTTGCACTCCAAAAATGTAAGTTAGCTATATTTGCATCTGAGTGGGCGGCTCAGACAGCAATTGATCATTATAAAATTGATCCGATTAAAGTAAAAGTAGTCCCTTTTGGAGCTAATATTGAGTGTCATAGAAGTCTTAATGAGATTAAGATGATAATTGAAAAAAGACCCCCAAATAAATGTAAATTGTTATTTATTGGAGTTGATTGGTTTAGAAAAGGAGGGAATATAGCGCTTGAGGTAGCCAAAGCATTGAATAAGTCTGGTTTACCTACCGAATTGACAATTGTTGGATGTAAGCCTATTGTGAAGGAACCCCTACCTAACTTTGTTAAATCTTTAGGTTTTATCAGTAAATCTTCTGAAGAAGGGAAACAAAAGATTGCTGATTTATTAGCTGAATCACACTTTCTGATCTTACCCTCCCAATCAGAATGCTTTGGTGTCGTTTTTTGTGAAGCTAGCTCTTTTGGGGTTCCTTGCCTTGCTACTCAGGTAGGAGGTATTCCAACAGCAGTTAGAGATAATTTCAATGGTAAACTATTTGCTCTAGATGCTAACATTTCTGAGTACTGTCACTATATTTCTGATTTATTTACTCATTACTCCGATTATAAAAAGTTAGCCCTTTCTGCCTTTGATGAATATCACTCTCGCCTTAACTGGTCAGTGGCTGGAAAAACCGTCAAGAATCTACTAATGGATATTCTAAGTTAGTAATTCTGAGTCGCGTAGTTCTACTTTTTTATTCACTTAATCAAACATTCAGAATGCACTCTCCAACTCTAGATCAACTACCTCCACCTCCAGCCAATAAAACAGGTTGGCCGTGGACTCAAGAAAGTTTATCAATTTGCGATCGCATATCTAATGGTCAGCCTTGGCCTAAACTCAGCATTATTACTCCATCCTACAATCAAGGTGAATTTATAGAAGAAACGATCCGATCCGTACTACTTCAAGGTTATCCAAATCTAGAATATATTATTATCGATGGCGGTAGCACAGATAACAGCGTAGACATTATTCGTAAGTACGAACCTTGGTTAACGTATTGGGTAAGTGAACCTGACCGAGGGCAAACTCATGCGGTTAATAAAGGCTTTTTAAAAAGCAAGGGAGACATACTAGCATGGCTGAATAGTGATGATACTTATGAACAGAATGCTTTATCTATAGTGGCTAATTTGATGGGGCAAAATTTGGAAATTGATGTTCTCTACGGTAACGTCAAAATTATTAACGAAAAGGGTGATATCCTTACAGAATTACGTTCAGTGCCCTTTCATCCTCAAGCATTTTTATATGAAACCGTTCATATTGCAGCTCAAAGTGCTGTATTTTGGCGGCGTGAGCTTTTTTTCAACGTAGGAATGCTCAATGAAGATTTACGTTTTGCGATGGATCGGGAACTTTTAATCAAGTTTATGACAAGGGAAGCTAAGTTCACCTTTGTACGAGCGTTGTTAGGTACTTATCGGTGTCACAGTAGTAGTAAAACATTTGGTATGGCTAACAAATCTAAAGCAGAATTGCTCAAGCTTGAGCCATTTTCTCAAATCCGAAACCGTCGTGATTACAAGTTTTGGCGACTAATTTACCGAATCCGTCAGTTTGCTTTCTTACTTTATCAAGGTGATATTCCATACATGATTTATAGGGCATTAGCTAGACTACAACCAACGGCTTTTGATCGGCTTTAATATGAAATTTATGGATCGGTTTAAACGCCTAAGTACACGATTTATTAAATTGTGAATTTAATGAAATTAAATTAAACTAATTACATTACTTTAAAATGGAGTAAAACTATGACACAGTTGCCGGATGTAGATGTGATACTTCTGTCATGGAATCGTTCAAAAATGACTCTAGAAACGGTACATAACTTATTAGAACAACAAGGTGTTAATCTCAAGATATGGATTGTTGATCAAGGAAGTAGACCCGATGAACTGCAACTCCTGAGAGACTCGACTAAAGATTTCTCTAATGTTCAAATTACTGCACTAGAAAAAAATGTTGGTGTACCTGCGGGTCGAAATATTGGCACTCAACTGGGTAAAGCGCCCTATACAGTTAGCATTGACAATGATGCTATTTTTGAGTCAAGCAATGCCCTAAAAGAAACCGTTGCAATTTTTGAGCAAAACCCAAAGATTGGTGCTATAAGTTTTCGCATTAATAACTTTTATACGAATCAGGATGACGAACTCTCATGGGTTTATCCAAAATCGCTCAAATTAATGAAGGATCAGAAATTTTTAACCACTCGCTTTGTTGGATGTGGTCATGCGATTCGCCGTGATGTATTTGAGAAAGCTGGTGGATATGATGGAGACTTGTTTTTTTGTTGGGAAGAAATTGATATTTCTTATAGAATAATCAATTTAGGCTACGAAATACTCTATAACCCTGAGATATCAGTTCTCCATAAAGTTGCCCCTGAAGCTAGAGTTCGTTGGAAGGACAAACGCTTTTATTTCCAGGTTAGAAACGCTCTTTATTCAAATTTTAAATACAATCAGGATTTAGGTCAGTCGTCCCTGTTGGCAACTGGCTATATTATTCGCGGTTGCTTTAACCAAGTTCCTCTACAAGCGATTCAAGGAATCATTCATGCCGTCAAAATGTGTCAAAAAACACGGGTTGAACCACATAATTGCTCTTTGAAACTCACTGAAGCAGCTCGCTCTTACTTGTGGGAATATGAAATAAAATATCGAGGAACTCTCTGGAATCGTATTAAACAAGAAGTATTAGCCAAGCTTCCTGGTAGTAGTTAGACCTTAAAATAAGTAATGCTAACTTACACTAAGAAACTTGATAAGCAACCCAGTAAATTTATTGTACTATTAAGTCAGCATGAAATTAAAAATCTTCTCAGATAGACAATATCTTCTTGATGGAATACCACATGATATGATGCTTGCTCCATTCTGGGAAGAACTCATTGAAACCCACCAGTATCCCTGGCAGAGCATGAGCGACTGCTATAAACGGATCGGTCAATCTTTGTTTGAAATGGTTCCGTTGGAAGATGCTGATTTAGCGATTATGCCTGTAAATTGGCAGCACATCCGAGGAGTTTCCTGGCGTTCTAAAGTTAACAAGCTAGCTCTAAATCTGGCTCTTGAATTTGCGAAGAAAGCTAATCACGGAGGAAAACCTATTGTTGTTTTTTTCAGTGGTGACTGCTCAGATGAAAAAATTCCTATTGATAATGCTTTCGTTTTTCGTCACGCACTCTACCGTTCTATAAAAAAGCAAAATAATTTGGCAATACCTGGGTTTTGTGAAGATTTAGTTCAACAATACTTTGGAAATGAAATTCCAATTCGACAAAAAAAAGAAAAGCCTGTTGTCGGATTCTGCGGTTTGGTTACACCTCATTCATGGAAGAAAAGGCTGAAAACAATTTATTATCAAGGAGTAATGTTAACTAAATATGGAAAAATCACGGTGTCTCCCTATAAAGGACACATCTTGCGTAATAAAGCCTTAGAAATTTTGGCAAATAATCCAGCAATTGAGACAAACTTTCTACTCCGCGATCGCCTAGCATTTTTAGTTACAGCATCCTTAGATCATGAGAAGCTACGACCCCGTTTAGACTTTGTTAAAAACATGGCAGAGAGCGATTATATTCTTTGCTGTCGTGGTTCTGCGAACTACTCTTATCGACTATTTGAGGCTCTATGTTGCGGTCGAATACCAATTTTTATCAATACAGACTGTGTTTTACCCTACGAGTTTGCCATTGATTGGCGAAAATATTGTGTTTGGATTGATGAAAAAGAACTCCCACTGATTACAGAAAAGCTGATTGATTTTCATCAAAGCCTTTCACCGCAAGACTTTATTGATTTACAATATAAATGCCGCAAACTTTGGAAAGAGTGGTTGTCTCCAGAGGGTTTTTTTTCTAACTTTTATCGACATTTTTCAGAGATTAATCCCGTTTGGCAATAAACTCAAATGCCCTAGTAGCTAAATTGGTAAAAACACACTGCTTATGACAATGCCCAACTTTCTCGTTATCGGTGCTGGAAAATCTGGAACAACTTCGCTTTACTTTTATCTAGATCAACATCCTCAGATTTATATGAGTCCTCAAAAAGAAGTCAATTTTTTTGGTGTAGAGGGTCAACAGGTAAAGTTTTCTGGACCAAGGGATGACCAAGAAGCGAAAGTATGCTTCTCCATTAATAGTATTGAAGCTTATCAGGAGATTTTCAAAAATGCTTCTACAGAAAAAGCAATTGGGGAGATATCTCCCTTCTACCTTTACAGTCCAAAAGCGTCTGAACGCATACAACACTATATACCCGATGTAAAACTCATTGCTATTTTACGGAACCCTGTTGATCGAGCCTACTCAAATTTTTTGCACTTGGTTCGGGATGGACGTGAACCAATTACTGATTTTGCTCAAGCTATTCAAGAGGAAGAAACACGTATAAAAAATAACTGGTCTCCTTCTTGGCACTATAAACGTGCTGGATTTTACTATACTTTACTAAAGCGTTATTTTGATAAGTTCGACGGGAAGCAAATTAGAATCTATCTTTACGATGACTACATAGCACATCCGATTGCTACTGTCCAAGATATTTTTCAGTTTATAGGAGTGGACGAATCTTTTGTTCCGGATATATCGGTTAAATATAACTTATCAGGTATTCCTAAAAATCAAATTTTGCATACTTTAATTTCCACACACAATCCCATCAAAGCAAAGCTTCAGCAAATGATTCCTATAGTATTAGTACGAACAGTTAAGACTATCAGAGATCGCAACCTTGATAAACCACCGCCACTCCCCTTTGAAATGCGGCAGCAATTGATTGAAGTCTATCGGCAAGATATTGAGAAACTAGAAGATTTGCTCCAGCAAGATCTTTCAAAATGGTTAGCTTGATCTCAGTAATAGCCGCTAAAATGATGTCCGTCTAAAATTAGAGTATTAAACTTGTTATAGTCAGTTTAAATGATTTGTAAAACACCTCTCCCTTATCTCTCCTTGTTTACGAATCAAATAGACTCACGATATTAGAATGGTGGTATGTAAAAGGTGGGTAGATAAAAATTCAATACAATTTAGTCAAATTGAGAAACAAATACGGCGTAAAAACATCAGTTAGGGGGACATAACCGTGAACATGAAGCAATTTGATGAACTAATATTACTTAATACAAAATTCCACAAAATAACAGTAAATGAACTAATAGAATATGTGGTAAAAACAGCAAAGCTAGAAAAAAAGACCGTTGTAGGAGGCATCAATGTTCACGCCATGAACATTGCCTATGAAATTCCTTGGTATCGAAAGTTTTTGAATAATGCTGATCTTGTATTTTGTGATGGATTTGGCATTCTATTAGGAGCTAAGTTACAAGGCTACTCTGTTGAATCGGTTCATCGTATGACTTGCCCTGATTATATAGAGGATTTAGCCTTAGCTTGCGAACAGGAAAATGTCTCCCTATTTCTACTAGCAGGTCAACCCGGTGTAGTTGAGAAAGCGATCGCTAAATTAACGGCGATCGCACCCAATTTACGCCTACAGGGACATCACGGTTATTTTGAAAAATCAGGTGTAGAAAATGATGCTGTTATTGAGCAAATTAATCAATTTAAACCCGATGTTTTGTACGTAGGTTTTGGAATGCCCTTGCAGGAACGTTGGATTTTAGACAATCTAGAACGAGTAGAAGCACACGTATTTCTTCCTCTAGGGGCTTGCCTTGATTTTTATACGGGAACGGTTAACCGAGGTCCTCGTTGGATGACAGATAAAGGGTTTGAATGGTTAACACGATTAACAACTGAACCCCAACGTTTATGGAAACGATATATTCTCGGAAATTCTCTATTTTTTTATCGCCTTCTTACTCACTCTTTGGTTACTAAAAATAACAAAAATTAGCACCTCTTACACTCTCAAATTTTTAACTTGTCAACTCTTCACTTCTTCTTGAAAAATGCTGAAAAATTGGCGACTCACGAGACGGCGTACCCTAGGCTTAGGATTAGGTTTAGCAACCTTAGCAGGAATGGGGACTGTAGCAAAAGCTAAAGACATTTATTTGGCTTACCAAATTCAACAACTTGACAACCCCAAAAGAAATTTTCCCGTCGTTGGGAACGCATCCTTAAAGGAACGTGCTGCTGCTAAAGGATTAATTTATGGTGCAGCAGGGAACTATCAATCTCTCTCTTCCGATGCAGAGTTTGCCAGCAAATTCGTTCAAGAATGCGGCATATTAGTACCCGAAAATGAACTTAAATTCTCAAACCTCCGCCCTAGTCCTGACCGATTTGACTTTACTTATAGTGATTGGTTGGCTAAGTTTTGTCAGACAAACCGCCTACTTTTTCGCGGACATACGTTAGTCTGGCACTATGCTATTCCTCAATGGTTCAAAGATACGGTCAATCGTAAAAATGCTGAACGAATATTGATCGAGCATATTCAAACTGTTGCAGGGCGTTATGCGGGTAAAATACACTCCTGGGATGTTGTCAACGAAGCAGTTTTTCCCCCAGATGGACGATCAGATGGTTTGCGAAATTCAGTATGGCTTGACCTTTTAGGAGCAGACTACATTGAAATAGCATTTCGAGCAGCAGCGCAGGCTGATCCAAACGCTTTGTTAGTCTACAATGACAATGAGATGTGGCTTGATACGAGCGGGGATGAAGCCAAGAAAATTGCTGTTTTAAAACTGCTAGAACGCTTAAAATCTAAAGGAGTTCCTGTACAAGCATTAGGGATTCAATCTCACTTATATGGCGCTGCACTGGATCAATTAAATCCCAAACGATTGAGAGCTTTTATGCGTGATATTGCCAATCTGGGACTGAAAATTCTAATTACTGAAATGGATGTTATTGATCAGCAGTTACCCTCAAATATTGAGGTGCGCGATCGCATTGTTGCCAGCGCTTATGAAGATTATCTTTCAATTGTGTTAGATCAACCCGCAACGATTGCTGTATTAACATGGGGGTTGAGCGATCGCTACACTTGGCTTTCATCATACGCACCTAGGGAGGACAACCAACCCGTTCGTCCTCTACCCCTTGATTCTCAATTTAAGCGCAAGTTAGCCTGGAATGCGATCGCTCGTGCGTTGGATAATGCACCGAGGCGCTAACCTATTAAGTCTTGTAAAGATTGTATGAAGTTCAGTTGTCTACATTACCTTTAGATTACAATAATTCAAACTTATACTTTAAAGGGAATTCGCCCATCACTAAGCTAAAACTTCTTGAAGAATTTTAAATTTAGGTCTTCAATAAATTTTACGTGCTCGTGTGATTCACTTTAAAACAATTTGTTGGTATTTTTTTATGTAGGCATTCATATCAAATTTGGCGTGAATGCAGGTATTGTAGAGACGGTGTATTGCAACGTCTCCACAGGGTTTGTAATACTCAATAAAAATTTGCCCACATGAGGATTTCGTCGTCTATTGCTGTAGTATTAGCGGCTGATGACCGATACGCTATGCCGCTGACAGTAACAATATGTTCTTTACTGGCGAATCTGAGTCGAGATTATCAGCTAACTATTTTTATTATTGATGGCGGTATTAAACAAGCAAATAAGCGCAAATTATTCCAATCAATTAATTCTAATCGATGTCAAGTGAATTGGTTGAAACCACAGCCGGAAAAACTTAAGAAAGTGAAACTGTCAGGTCGGATTCCGATTGCGGCTTATTATCGATTGCTGATTCCAGATTTGTTACCAGCAGAGTTTGATAAGGTCATTTATCTTGACTGCGATCTGATTATACTTGAAGATTTAGCCAAGGTTTGGAATCTTGAACTTGATAATCACTATATTCTAGCGGCACAGGATACAACAGTTCCATATATATCGTCCCCCGATGGATTGGCAAACTATAAACAGTTAGGAATTTCCGAACAGGCTAAATATTTTAATTCTGGAGTTCTAGCCATCAATCTGAAGAAATGGCGAGAAGACAATATAGCAGATCAAGCCATCAAATATGTGGAAGAAAATAAGCAGTACATCCGTTGGTGGGATCAAGATGCACTTAATGCCGTACTAGTCGGAAAATGGGGGGAACTTGATTTAAGATGGAATCAAATGCCTAATGTATATGGAGATAGCTTCTGGCAAGATCCTTACTTCAAACACTATCACTACGACGATTTAGTTTCCCATCCTTACATTATTCACTTTGCCACCCAATTAAAACCCTGGAGATTTGAGTGCCAACATCCAGCTAAAGACACCTTTTTCTACTATCTCGATCAAACACTTTGGTCAGGATGGCGACCAACCTATTGGGGGACATTTTGGTGGGATAGATGGCAAAAACTTGTCCGGGGGACAGAAAAGCTAAAGCATTTTATACGAGGGATATAGAGTTTCCCATGGAATAAAATTCAAAGCTAGGAGTTTTAATAAACAGGGAACAGACAAGAAAATTAATGAAATTAAATGTACATTAATTAAAGAAGAATTATTCTATCCCTTTCATCTCTCATTCTTTTAGGGAATACCGCTACTACCCCAACGTTATCGAATATGCTATTTAATTCCCTTGAATTTATTTTTCTGTTTCTCCCACTGACTCTCTGGATTTTTTTCCAGATTAACAGTCTCGTCTCCCATCAATGGTCTATTGTATGGCTAGTAGCGGCTTCTTTAGGTTTCTACGCTTGGTCATATCCTCCCTATTTAGGACTGCTGCTATTGTCAATTTTATTTAACTATGGGATAGGTTTAGCCCTAAGCGATCGCATCCCAATACTCCTAAGCAAAAAGGGGTTACTGATTCTAGGTATTGCTCTCAATCTCACCCTATTAGGGTATTTTAAATACACAAACTTTTTCGTTTCAACAGTTAACGATTTCCTCGGAACAACCTTTAACCTAAATACAATTATCTTACCCTTGGGAATCTCATTTTTTACCTTTGGGCAAATTACCTATTTAGTCGATAGTTATCGAGGAGAAACGCCAGATTATAACGTCTTGAACTATTGCTTTTTTGTTAGCTTTTTCCCAAAAATTTTTGCGGGTCCAATTGTCCGCTATAACGAATTAATCCCCCAGTTAGACAATCAATCAATTTACCAGTTTAATCCTGAAAATATAGCAGTCGGGCTAACTCTTTTCTCCTTGGGATTGTTCAAAAAAATCGTTTTCGCTGATAGTATAGCCGCCTACGTAACTCCTGTATTCAATGGCGCGGTTCAAGGTGTACCTGTTGCCTTCTTTGAAGCCTGGGGTGGCGCATTGGCTTACTCTTTACAATTGTACTTCGATTTTTCCGGCTACTCAGACATGGCGATTGGTGTAGCTCGAATGTTTGGGATTAAGTTACCTCTCAATTTCGATTCTCCTTATAAAGCGGTGAATATTATTGATTTTTGGCATCGATGGCACATCACTCTGTCTAACTTCTTGCGCGATTATCTCTACATTCCTCTTGGAGGTAATCGTCAGGGAGAAGTGCGCCGCTATATCAATTTAATGATTACCATGTTATTAGGAGGTCTTTGGCATGGTGCGGGTTGGACATTTGTATTTTGGGGTGGATTACATGGACTCTATTTAAGTATCAATCATCAATGGCGTTCCTTCCGAAAATCACTCGGTCATGACTTAAAAAAGACCCATTGGTGGAGTCAAACATTGGCTAGTTTCATAACATTTATAGCTGTTGTAGGAAGTTGGGTTTTCTTTAGAGCAGAAACGATTAATGCGGCGATCGCAATTCTCAAAGGGATGAGCGGGATAAGTGGTGTGAATGGAGTCTTAATACCCAGTTACTTGTTTCCTAAATTAATGGTTGTGATGTCTTTTCTACTTCTCATCGTCGGGTTTACCCCGAATACCCAACAATGGCTGATTCAGTATAAACCCGTATTTGAAGAACAGATTATAGAAACGACATCAGGTTTAAGCAACGGTAGCGCAAAAATGTGGCAGTGGCAACCTAATCAACTCTTTGGTTTCATACTGGGTATTTTACTCTTCTTAATTGCTAAGACTTCTTTAACGGCTTCTCCGAGTAATTTTGTATATTTTAATTTTTGAACGATGAACTATAGACCCTATTTCCGCTCAATACTAATTGGCTTAAGTCTAAGTTCTCTTCTATTCTTGTTAGTAGTTTTATCCCAACTTGGCGCTCCGACAGAAA
>DNGI01000057.1:26709-27599 GCA_003486645.1 Cyanobacteria bacterium UBA11370
GTTGGAATAGTGAGATCTATGCCATTAAGTCACGAATTGCCAAATCAATCCAGACTCCTAAACTAGTTATTGTTGGTGGATCAAACGTTTTATTCGGAATAAGTTGCCAAATGATCCATGAACAGACTAAAATTCCTTGTGTTAATGGAGGCACTCTTCTCGGACTTGGGCCTGATTACCTATTTACGGTGGCTCGTTCTTGGCTTAAACCTGGCGATCTCGTTCTTCTACCTCTTGAATATGAACAATACCAGGATAACGGAATACCAACTAGTGATCTGATTGACTATGTATTGGCTCGTGATTACAACTATCTACTTTCAACAGATCTCGTCACTAAAATTCGTTTGATTGGAGGGATATCATACCCTCGCTTAACCCGTGGAATTCTAGCAAAAATAAAACCGCCTCAACCCCAAACAACCGGATTTCAATCAAAAACCCTCAATGAGTATGGCGATGAAACCAATTTGCAACAATCGGATATCTCAGAAGAAATGACTAAAAAAGTTGCTGCAATCAAACCGATGCAGATAGGTGGCTATATCTCATCAAGCCATGGTATGGACAGTATAGCCAAATTTGTAAAATGGTGTGAAACTAATCACATCAAGGTGGTAGCAACATGGCCGAATACAATTTGGTTTGAAGATTACAATACACCCTCTAAGCAAGAATTATTCAGAAGTATAGAACACTTCTATCACACAATCAATGTGCCTGTCCTCGGTCAACCTAGAGACTTTATGTACGACAAATCGCTATTTTGGGATACAATTTACCATCTAAATGATCGAGGAGTTCATCACAGAACCAAACAAACTATCGATCTAATTACCCCTTATTTAAAATTTTTGAACTCAAGTTAATAGTTGTTTGTTGTTTGTTGT
>DNGI01000057.1:27803-28471 GCA_003486645.1 Cyanobacteria bacterium UBA11370
TAGTTGTTTGTTGTTTGTTGTCAACTCCATCAGTAACCCAAAAAACGATAAATTGGTTAGGTATGCTTCTCTCTAACTCCCTCAAACCCAACAGTCCCGATCTGGACAACTCTATTGACCAAGGTTATCGTAGAAGCAATTTTGATCACGAGCATCAGGCATGAGAGCAAAGAAATCTGGTTAACAAATTTTAATTGCAGAAATTTAGTTATTCTGCATCCGGTTGTTCTCAGCAAATGTTAAGATAGCTCACTTTTGAACCCGAAGAGTCAGTTTTATGCGAATCTTAGTTACGGGGGGTGCTGGTTTCATCGGCTCCCATTTAATTGATCGGTTAATGGCAGATGGTCATGATGTCCTTTGTCTAGACAACTTCTATACTGGTCACAAGCGCAACATTTTGAAATGGATCAATCACCCCTATTTTGAAGTCATCCGTCACGACATCACCGAACCCATTCGGTTAGAAGTCGATCAAGTTTATCACCTCGCCTGTCCCGCTTCCCCCGTTCACTATCAGTACAATCCTGTTAAAACGATTAAAACTAACGTCATGGGCACCCTGTATATGCTAGGGTTAGCCAAACGAGTGAAAGCGCGATTTTTATTAGCCTCCACCTCAGAAGTTTACGGCGATCCAGAAGTCCATCCTCAAACCGAAGATTATC
>DNGI01000024.1 GCA_003486645.1 Cyanobacteria bacterium UBA11370
ATTCAACAGGGTAGAACTGAAGGACAATATTCTATTTTAGAAAACTTCTTGCTGGTACGATTCGGGGAATTAGACCCGATTTTTACAGCTTTTTTCCCTATAGCATCGACTTTACCTGCCACTGAATTTACCCAGTTGTTAGTACAATTATCAGCCCTATCAGTTGATGAAAATGGTCGGCAACAAGCTAAAGAATTACTGGCTCAATTTGTTTTGAAAACGCGCTTTGGTCAATTAGAAACGTCTCTTACTAATCTCATTCCTAACTTGATCGCTTTATCTCCAGCCGATTTAACTTTATTACTGGAACAGTTACCGGAATTATCCGAAGCGGAACTATTAGCCAAATTTTGACTAAAGATTTTCTGAGTAGTTCACAAGAATAATTAAAATCCCCTCTGCGTGGAGGAGAGGGGTTTGAGGAGAGGTTAAACTAGTCTAACGATTACTCAGCTTATCCCTTCTTTGCACTCTTAAACTTAGAAGCCGCACCCACAGCACCCACAGCCAATAAACCTAACACCGAAGCAGGTTCAGGAACAGAGGTAGGATTTTTTGCTGTAAGCTCCCATTTGCTGGGGTCATACTGCTCAAGACCATCACCGTAGGAAGGACCACTGTTGTATGCAGGAAAACCCAAAATAGACCCGCCGCTACTTTCAAACAAAAAGCCGTCAATACCTTGTGGGGCGATACTGGCAATGATATCCATCACATTACCGCTGAAGCTAACTGTTGCAGTCCCAGGATTTCCACTGAAAAACCCAGTAACAGACTGAACAAAGGGTAAGTCGGGACCAGCTACACCGTTAAAGGTAGGCATAGTAATAGCGGAAACAAATACTGTATCACCATCTGGCTGAACATCCCCCTCCAGCATCCCACTAAGGATACTGCCATCTTGGAGAGTATAGGAGAAGTTAAAGCTAGCAGCTTCAGCCGGGTTAATGTTGAAAACACCCATGCTCAGAGCAGTACCAGCAGCGGTAGCAACAGCGATTTTGGCGAGTAGACTCTTCATTGTTTGATGCTCTTGTTACTTAGTTAAATTGACAATTTTGTTGGCAATTGATTGGGGATTAAATCTTAAAAAATCGTTCTTTGTTCAACCTCATAAATTCATATTCACCCCCCCCAAATTTTTGTCTACCCCCATTACTGAGGTTTTACATAATCTTTAAAAAGCTATACGTAAGTAATTTCATGTAAAAAATACCTCAACATCTGACCCATTCAAACGTTCACCTCATTTCCGACCCAGAAATTTTGATAAACTTACCGTGAAGACGGGACAATAGAGAGTAGTCACCAACAACACAGAGCAGCCATACCCCACACCAACACCCCATCCGTTACATCCGCTACCCCATCCGCTGCCAAAGATATATACAAAATCTCAAAAAAGTATATAAATATTAAAATTATTGGTGGCGCTTCCGCTCCCTGTTCATTGAGGTAGATAGCTTAATGTTCCCTATGATTTCCCCTGACCAGATCGATCGCATTGTTTGGAATCAGCATCAAGACCCGTTTGAAGTCCTTGGCCCTCATCGCTTTGAGCAGGATGGTAAGACCAGTTGGGTAGTCCGCGCTTATCTACCCAATGCTGACGCTGTGTGGGTGGTACGTCCAGAGGAACGACAGGAATACCCCATGCAATCCGTCCATCATCCCCATTTTTTTGAGTGTCAAGTTGAAACTGAGGAACTTGCCAACTACCAGTTACGCCTTAAAGAAGGCGAACACGAACGGGTAATCTATGACCCCTATGCCTTTCGTTCTCCGCTGTTAACCGAATTTGACCTGTATCTATTTGGCGAAGGGAATCATCACCGCATCTACGAGAAACTCGGAGCGCATCCCACCGAGATTGACGGCGTTAAAGGAGTGTACTTTGCAGTTTGGGCACCTAATGCTCGCAATGTTTCGCTTCTGGGAGATTTTAATCTCTGGGATGGACGCAAACATCAAATGCGTAAAGGTTCTACAGGGATTTGGGAACTATTTATCCCTGAACTCGGTGTTGGGGAACATTACAAGTACGAAATCAAAAACTACGACGGTCATATTTACGAAAAATCTGACCCCTACGGCTTTCAGCAGGAAATCCGACCGAAAACAGCGTCTATCGTTACCGACCTAGATGCCTATAGTTGGAATGATAATAACTGGATGGAGCAACGGCGACACAGCGACCCAATGACTCAGCCAATTTCCGTCTATGAAGTCCATCTGGGTTCCTGGCTTCATGCGTCCTCCGCTGAACCTCCAACCCTACCCAATGGCGAAACGGAACCTGTTGTTCTAGTCTCTGATTATAAACCCGGTGCCCGTTTCCTTACTTATCGGGAGTTAGCAGACCGTTTAATTCCCTACGTTAAAGAATTGGGATTCACTCATGTTGAACTATTACCCATCGCTGAACATCCCTTTGATGGGTCCTGGGGATATCAAGTTACAGGTTACTATGCCTGCACCTCCCGCTATGGAACACCAGAAGATTTCATGTATTTTGTTGACCAGTGCCACCAAAACGGGATTGGGGTAATTGTAGACTGGGTACCTGGTCACTTTCCCAAGGATGGTCACGGTTTAGCCTTCTTTGATGGCACTCACCTCTACGAACACGCTGACCCCCGCAAAGGCGAACATAAAGAATGGGGAACACTAGTATTTAATTATGCTCGTCATGAGGTGCGTAATTTCCTAGTTGCCAATGCCTTATTCTGGTTCGATAAGTACCATATTGATGGAATGCGGGTGGATGCAGTCGCCTCTATGCTTTACCTCGACTATTGCCGCAAAGATGGGGAATGGGTGGCGAATCAGTACGGTGGACGGGAAAATATTGAAGCAGCAGATTTCCTACGCCAGACGAATCATGTCATCTTTAGCTATTTCCCTGGTGTTCTCTCGATTGCCGAAGAGTCTACGGATTGGCCAATGGTATCCTGGCCTACGTATGTCGGAGGATTAGGGTTTAATTTCAAGTGGAATATGGGCTGGATGCACGATATGTTGGATTATTTCCACATGGACCCGTGGTTCCGCCAATTCCATCAGAATAATATCACCTTCAGTATGTGGTATCACCACAGCGAGAACTATATGCTGGCACTCTCTCATGATGAGATTGTCCACGGCAAGAGTAATATGTTGGGCAAAATGCCGGGGGATGAGTGGCAGAAGTTTGCAAATATTCGCTGTTTATTTACGTATATGTTTACTCACCCTGGCAAGAAAACTCTGTTTATGAGTATGGAGTTTGGTCAGTGGAATGAGTGGAATGTTTGGGCTGATTTAGACTGGCATTTGTTGCAATATGAACCGCATCAAACGTTAAAGCGGTTTATGAGCGACCTGAATAAACTTTATCGCACCGAACCTGCTCTTTATACTCAAGATTTTGCTCAACCAGGGTTTGAGTGGATTGATTGTAGCGATAATCGTCATAGTGTGGTTTCATTTGTTCGCCGTTCTAAAGACCCTGAAGAGTTTATTATCGCGGTTTGCAATTTTACTCCCCAACCCCATAGCCATTATCGCGTCGGTGTCCCAGAAATGGGATTCTACACTGAACTGTTTAACAGTGATGCTCGTGAATATGGGGGTAGCAATATGGGCAATCTAGGGGGTAAGTGGACGGATGAATGGTCATACCATAATCGACCTTATTCTCTAGATTTGTGTTTGCCACCGTTAGGGGTATTGATTCTCAAATTGGATCGAGAAAAAACAGCCGCTGCCCTACAACCGGGTGAGTAGATGTTAGGTTTTGGGTTTTAGGTGTTAGGTTTTAGGTGGAATATTTCTACCTACCACCTAACACCTTTAAGAATGATGTTGGTAACTATAGAAGGCATAGGTATCAAACAAGGCTCCTACTAAGCTACAGGTACAGCCAATCACGATCGCTCCCTCAATGGGACTGCCACTGCCGAAAATTGTCAGAAACTTTAATAAATCTGTTACACCGATTTGAGCGATGCTGTCCACTCCGGGAAGGTATCCAATTGCCCAAAGAGTGCTAAATAACCCTGTCAACAGTACAACTGGGGTAATAAAGCTGATAATGACGGTTAACAGGAGGGAACGGAGAAGGGTTTGTATGATCATCATAGAATTGCTTCGCCAAAGCAGGTTAACGAAATGCCTCTGCCGCAGTCAGGCTTTACAGGCTCTTTATAGAATAGGTGCGATCGCTACCAAAAACCGGAAATGTCAGAAATCTTAAATTTACCTTAAGAAACTTGGTAAAAGTCTGTGAAATGATATGGAGAGTGGAGGAGGGGGAGATGGGGAGAGGGG
>DNGI01000029.1:0-567 GCA_003486645.1 Cyanobacteria bacterium UBA11370
TCCCCACTCCCCACTCCCCACTTATAGCGGGATCAGAGTAAGATGTAACCGCTTTAAATAGGATAAATTCCATTCCTATCGAGAGGAATTTAAACAATCTCTTGGGTCATCATCTCCTTCATAGTCCCAATCTACTAGCTTGTCGGAACCTCTATCCACTTCCAGTTCTAATCGACAACGGCGATCGCTTCTTCTTCTGTTTCGTTCACCCTCTTCTCTTCCTCTATTGCGTTCACCATCATCCCGTCGTCTCATTCTCCTCGGACGATCTCCTCTCGATCCTTCACCACGTTCATAAACTAAGAATCGATTACCTTCCGGCACAATATAAGTAGAGGTAGGAGAACCGTAAGTGTTGATAAATTCACTACTTTCACGACCCATCCACGAGTCTAAACTTCGAGAGAATTTATCTCGACTTTCTTCTTCATCACAAGCGGTTAGCGCTAGTAATACAAATCCTAGCGATAGAATTCTTTTGATTTTCATGGTTATTTTGACTAATTTTTGACTGACTTCAACAAAAAGTGGCTGTTTAATAAACACCAGCAACTAACAACCAACAAC
>DNGI01000029.1:764-8074 GCA_003486645.1 Cyanobacteria bacterium UBA11370
ACCAACAACTAATAACCAACAACCAACAACCAAAAACAAATAGACGACAGGATTGTTAATATTGTTTCCTTGGAACTTTTTATAGATTTCTTCGGTCAAAAGCTCATATCGAGTTGCCTGAATTAACTTTAGCAGTCTTTATTCCCGCTTCAGGAGTTCCACACTTCTGCAAGACGTTTAAAGTTGTCTTGGGTTAATGCAACTTAGGCTCAAAATCGTCCAATAAGACGACCTAGGTGGATGAGGTGCGTGAAGCGTTTAGCTGTCCGCAGGAATCGCCTCAATTCATCTTACCTTTAACGGTATCCCCAACATTCAATCATCAGGAACAACAAATGATTATCAATGGTACTAACGGGAATGACGAGATCACTGGAACTTCATCGAGTGATACCATCTACGGATATGGAGGTAATGACCTGATTGATGGTGGCTACGGCAATGATGGCTTGTATGGTGGGAGTGGTGATGATGATCTGTATGGTTATTTTGGTAACGACTATATCAGTGGTGGTGACGGGATTGACTACCTCTATGGTGAAGCGGGTAACGACACTCTTGTAGGTGGTAACAATAATGACCGATTATATGGTGATGATGGCAATGACGTTTTAGATGGTGGCAATGGAAGCGATCGCCTAGAGGGTGGTGCAGGAAATGACGAACTCTACGGCTATTATGGCGATGATTATCTAGTTGGAGGTAGTGGGAACGACTACCTATACGGCGAATTTGACGATGACACTCTTGATGGTGGTTCGGGCAATGATCGGCTCGAAGGTGGGTCAGGTGATGATGACCTAGCAGGATATACTGGCAATGATAGACTCTATGGCGGTAGTGGGATCGACTACCTCTATGGCGAATCTGGGAATGACTATCTCAGCGGCGGTTCTGGCAATGATAGACTCTACGGAGGGTTGGGTCGAGATAATTTAACAGGTGGTACAGGAAATGATATTTTAGTAGGCGTGTTTCAAACTGGCGATGACCCTGGAAAAGGTGAGATCGATACTCTCACGGGTGGAGATGGACGAGATCGGTTTTGGCTAGGAACTTCTACAGCCCTTTTCTATGATGATGATAATTCTTCCTCTTCTGGAAATAGTGATTATGCGTTAATTACTGATTTCGAGACCAGACAGGATAAAATTCAGCTTAGGGGAGAAGCAGAAGACTATATTTTGAAGACTTCACCGATCTCAGTTGGCTCATCAACCAAAGATATAGGAATATATTTTGATAAGAGTAGCTCACAGCCTGATGAACTTATTGCGATTGTGCAAGATGTTTCAAGCCTGAATCTCAGCAGTAGTTACTTTGTGTTCGTTTAATGGGATACTGAGTTGCATTCAACTCATATCTTGCACCCTGCTCAACAACTGGCTAGAACCGTTGATTTTTCCTTGGAGTAACCCCAGAAAAACCAGCTTTTTTAGGCTGATTGCGACTGGTGCAAGATGTCCAATTCAATAGAGATAGGACTTACGCAAAATTGTCGTTTAACCACCAAGGGGTGCATCAATATGCACCCTCACTATCTGTGGCGTTCGTGCGTAAGTCCTGATAAGGTTAATCAGGTATAGACGAAAAGCAAGAGTTGTAATCTAAAGCGCCGCACACTGATCCTCTTTAACTCCCTGAACAACATTACTACCTCCAGTAGGAGCAGGCACATTTTCTTTACATTGCAAATTCCCATTGATATTATTCGTTTTAATCAAGATACCTCCCGTGTTTTGAAAGGCTTGTAAGCTACCACCTATCGTGTTTCCTTCTGCAACTAGCCGACTAGTATTCGACTCAAACTGTAAATCCCCATTGATTTGAGAAGCCTTGATTGTAGCAGCTTTCCCTTGCTTGATTTGGATGCTACCTCCTACAGTTGAGGCTGAAAGAACTTTGACATTAGCTGCATTTTCAGATTGGACACCACCCACGACTCTTACCCCATTGGCATTGAGTGTGGCATTAGATTCAACTACGATGTTTCCTTGGACTGTTGTTCCGTTTAAATTGCAAGTTTTACCGCTAGGAACTCTGAGGTTATCAACAGTGACAGCGCCTAGAGTGCTTTGACAAACAACTTCTTCTGCCTTAACAATTGACGGGCTTAATAAAGCGCTAGTTAAGGTGAACAAAGCGACGGGTACAAAACGATTAGCCTTCATAAGTCAAGTCCTATTTGAATTGATGTAGCGTCATGAATTTAGGGCATTCAATCTAGCTACATTTACTAGTCTGGTGGAGCGACATGAAATTCAATTAAAGTTTTGATGAGAAATTTTTCATGCAAACTACACTGCAATAAAATGGCATAGAGGAATTTAGGAAAACGATATTAAAAAAGAAATGCCACACATGAGTGGCTGAAACTCTGGCAGAGTGAGTCTTTCATAATATCCAAAATCTAAAATGGTATAAGTTACCCCAAATACGCTGTAACTTTTTTTGGTCAAACGACTTACGAACGACCACTAACCTCAATGCGCCGTGACTGCAACACTTCCTTATAAAGCTGTTCCAACTGGGTAATATTACCGCTGAGTGTATAACGGTCTAGAACCCTTTTGCGAGCATTTTCTCCCAGTAGCTTCGTCCAGTCCGTGTGATCCCGCAATAATGGTAGCAGAGTGCGAAGCTGAGAGGTGACCCCATGAGTATTCAGAATCACACCAGCGCCATCCTCCAATACTTCCCCATCTGCACCCGCATCGGTTGCTACACAAGCTACACCACAAGCCATCGCTTCCAGTAAGGATAACGATAGTCCTTCTAACAGAGAGGGTAAAATAAACACATCTGCGGCTTGTAAAATTTCAATACGCTTTTGTTCATCTGCCACAAATCCTAACCAGATAATACCCATTTCTTCCCCATAAAAAGGCATCAATCCAGCCGCTAAAGGCCCATTTCCGACCATTAATAATTTGCTGCGCTTACCCATCTCTGACTGCTTCCAGGCTCGCAGTAGAGATTCTACATTTTTTTCCGTGGCGATGCGACCTTGGTAAACAAAGAGGCGTTTAGCTTTTGAATGTGCCTTAATTGAGGAAGTGCCAGGAGCATATTTGTGGACATCAACCCCATTCGGAATAACGGCTAACTTATCTCGTGGTACTCCTAGTCGGATCAAGTAATTCCGTTGAAGTTTAGAAAACACAATGACTCGATCATAATGAGCCAAAAACGGGGCATAAAGTTGATACGTTAACAATTGTGTTCCCGATTTTAAGTTGCGTCGCTTGCCATCAAAAGGTGGATGGAAGGTAGCAATGAGAGGTAAATTTAATTCTTCACAAATTTCTGGTAGCAGAAAGTCTAACGGCGATAAGGTTAGAGAAGCATGAACCAGATCGGGCTTCAACTCCTGTAACGACTGCTTTAAAACCTTGCTAGCTTTAGGTGTGGGAATAGTGTAAACCTGAGATTTATAAAGGCAAGGAAGGGAAACTTCCTGATAGCCTAGCCAGGTGGGATCATCAGCTATTTCGTCTTGGGCAAAATGGAGGAAACTCACATTGTAACCTCGGTCTAGGAGTGCGTTGGTGACTTCTCGACCGTAGGTAACATTGCCACAAAAAGGTGATTTTTTTCCGAGCCAAGCGATATGCATTCGGGTTGGTATTGTGTCTCTATTTGTCAGCTTTGGTTGACATAACTGCTCCTGTACCGGAACTATAGCAGTTTAAGACCCCTCCCGCGATCGCAATTGCTGCTAAACCAAAAAATACTGCTCGTAACCCTACCACCGTTTCCGCAAATCCGGCTAAGGCTAAAGGTAAACTAAGGGCAATATTAATCCCATTATTCTGTAATCCAAACACTTTTCCGCGCATTTCTTCTGGTGTTTCGGCTTGGATTGTGGTTTGCATGGGAATACCTACCATTGCCCCAAACCCTCCTAAAAGAGTTGTCATTAGTAACGTCATCCAGAGATTATGAGTGAATAGAGATAGACCGATCAACGATCCTGCCATACCCATCGATCCATAAAGGCTTAATCGATTATGAGAGATATGCTGACCCCAATGTCCTAGGATCGCCGCACCACAAGCCATTCCCACTCCACCCATTGCCAGTAAGAAGCCAAACTGTGAGGTTTTCATTCCCGGAAGGGTTTCTGCCAAACGTACTGCGAGAACAGCTAAAGCGGCAAAGATCGAAAATAAAATCACCAGTTGTAGCATCGCATTGCGGACTCGTCGGTGATACTTGACATAACGCATACCATCTCGAATATCTTCAAACACATGAGGCGTTTCCCCTTCAGGCGCTTCAGTATTTTCACCCGTTTTCAAGAGCATTAATAGGAGTCCGGCGATCGCATAAGAACCCCCTACCGCTAATTCTTTGCCAAACCCCCAGCCAAACCATTGAGATACGATAGTATCACTAAAAGCTAAAAGGGGTTCCCCCACCGCAAAACCAACGATTAACGATGCCATCATCGTTGTGGTGTAAAGTGAATTAGCAGAGAGTAGGTTAACCCGCTTAACAATGAGTGGGATTGTCGCTTGCTCTGCTGGGGCAAAAAACTGCGTTAATGTAGAGACTCCAAAGGTGATCCCTAACAAAACATAGAACCCCACGGGTAAAGTGTAGATTTCCCTCCAGCCTTGAGTGAGCCATAATAATCCTGGTACAGCACAAACCAGTACCCCACGTAGAAGATTGGTTGCTACGAGTACAGCTTTTTTAGGCCATCGGTCTACAAAAACACCTGCAACTGAACCAAATAGTACAGCCGGAATGGTAAACGCAATCATCAGTGCTGATACCCAGCCACTAATACTTTGATTTTCATCTTGAAAGCGACTGGCAATCAAGGCAATCATTAGCACCAGATAAACCTTGTCAGCTAGCTGAGAGAAGACTTGACCACTCCATAGCGCTAAGAAGTTAGGATTTTTGAGAACGGGTATAAACCCCCGTTTCGGTGGTTCTATTGGAGGTTCAACCGGGTTGCTGGGAAAATTTTTAGAGGTGGTAGGGTCTAGCTTACCTGCTCCTCCAGAGTTTTGGTTAGTCACGGGAGAAGGCTGTTTTGTAGAAGGATGTTGTATTGCTCGTTCAGACTCAGATAATCGCATTCTTACTCTCTGGATGATAAATCAAACCAATATCAACTCGTCATCCATCTAATTCGTTTTGATAAATGGCGTATTTGATAACCATCTACTATCATCGCATCTCTGGATTTCCCTACTTGTATAACCTTTTGAGGAGAGGGGGAGAGGGGGAGAGGGGGAGACACGAGGAATTATTTCAATAGATAAGTTCAAAGCGTGACAGCTTGTATCGAACTGGCGATGAGAAAAAAATAACCCGCGCAGGCGGGCATTATTTCTACAGCCCTAAGTATCAACCTATGGGCGATGATCTAGAAAAATGGCTTATCGTTTCACTAACTTCTTCGCCATCTTCCGTAAACGAACTGACTTCGGTGTTACTTCCACCAATTCATCTGACCCAATATATTCCAACGCACGTTCCAAACTCATATCGACTGGCGCTTGTAACTGGACGAGTTCATCCCCAGTTGCAGAACGATGGTTCGTTAATTGCTTCGTCTTACAAACATTGAGATCCAAATCTTGAGGACGGTTGTGTTCCCCAACAATCATACCCTTGTACACCTTAGTCCCTGGAGTAATAAAGAATACACCCCGGTCTTCGGCGTTTTTCATGGCGTAGAATGTCGCAACTCCTTCCTCAAAGGCAATCATCACCCCATTGCGCCGCGTCTCAAGATCACCGGACAGGGGACGATAATCCAGGAAACTGTGATTCATAATCCCCTCACCGCGAGTCAGGCGCATGAATTCACCCCGGAACCCAATTAAACCACGGGCGGGAATCACAAACTCTAGCTGAGTACGACCATTTCCGCCAACTTGCATATCCTGCATTTCGCCCTTGCGCTGACCCAACCGTTCGATGCAACCACCCACCGCTTCTTCGGGAATGTCTAGCACTAAGCATTCATAAGGTTCGCAAGGTTGACCGCTAACTTCTCGGTAAATGACTTGGGGTTGGGATACCTGAAACTCATACCCCTCACGGCGCATGGTTTCAATTAAAATACCCAAATGCAATTCACCCCGACCGGAAACCAGGAATTTATCGGGAGAGTCCGTTTCTTCGACCCGCAAGGCGACGTTGGTTTCTAATTCTCGGATTAAGCGATCGCGTAATTGTCGAGAGGTGACATAATCCCCTTCCTGACCCGCAAAGGGTGAATCGTTCACCGAAAACGTCATCTGTAACGTCGGTTCATCCACCTTAATTAACGGTAAAGCTTGAGGTTCGTTGGGACAAGTAATCGTCTCCCCAATATTGGCATTGGCAAACCCCGACACTGCAACAATATTACCCGCCGAGGCTTCTTGCAGGTCAACTCGCTTTAACCCTTCAAACCCCATCAATTTAGTAATTTTACCCTTGACAATTTCTCCAGTTTCTGTCACTAAAGCGGCTTGCTGACCGGATTTGATTGTGCCATTGTGAATTCTGCCAATTACAATTCGACCGAGATAATCGGAATAGTCTAGAGTTGTGACTTGTAATTGCAGGGGTTTGGCGGGATCTCCCACGGGTGGGGGAACGAGGCGCAGGATTGCTTCAAACATGGGTTGCATATCCACCCCTTCTGCGTCTAAGTCTTCTTTGGCATATCCATCTAAACCAGAGGCGAATAGATAGGGGAACTCGCACTGATCGTCATCCGCACCTAATTCGATAAACAAGTCGAGGACTTTATCCACCGAACCATAGGGATCGGCTTGAGGTCGGTCGATTTTGTTTACAACAACAATCGGGCGCAGTCCTTTTTCTAAGGCTTTTTTGAGTACAAATCGGGTTTGGGGCATTGGCCCTTCATTGGCATCCACAATTAGGATACAGCCATCCACCATACCCAATACTCGTTCGACTTCACCGCCGAAGTCTGCGTGACCGGGTGTATCGACAATATTAATTAATGTATCTTTGTAACGAACAGCGGTATTCTTCGCCAGAATAGTAATACCCCGTTCCCGCTCCAAATCGTTGGAGTCCATCACGCAGTCTGGAACCTCTTCCCCTTCACGGAAGATACCGGATTGTTTGAGCAGGGCATCAACCAGGGTGGTTTTACCGTGATCGACGTGGGCGATAATAGCGACGTTGCGAATCGGGAGAGTCATAGAGGGGTTAGGGGATAGGTCTGGAGAGATGGAATTTTTAGTATAGATTTCTTAATAATTGTAGCTTACTGTCAGCGACAAGGGGGACAAGGGGGACAAGGGGGGTAGGGTTTTACAACTCAT
>DNGI01000059.1:0-2135 GCA_003486645.1 Cyanobacteria bacterium UBA11370
CCCCTCCCCTCCTCTCCCCCTCTCCCTATCACGCCACCCCCTTGACACTTCAGCTATCCAATGTTAAGCGTTTGGTCGCTCAAGAGCGCGGCGGTGAGGTGAGAGAATTTGAATTTACCATCCCTGAACCAGAGACTCCATGGGTACCGGATCAGGACGTTGCACCAACACCCACTGAAGAGGAACCTCCATCCCCCGTCACTCCAGAGTCGGAAACCCCTGAACCTGAAACCTCTACTACTACAACAGGGGTACTCGAACTCACCGCAGACCAACAAGAGTACGATCAAAATCGACAAGTTATTACCGCTCAAGGGAATGTTTTGTTACGATTTCGAGGAGCCTTACTGAATGCTGACCGTGTACAAGTGAACTTACCGAATCGTATCCTGGTTGCTGAGGGTAATGTCACCCTGACGCGAGGGGATCAGGTATTGCGGGGTGAACGATTTGAGTATTATTTTGTACAGGATAGTGGGGTCGTTTTGAATGCTAGGGGTGAGATTTATGTGCCCACATCAGGAAGGGATTTGACCATCTTACCTTCTCCTAGTGACCCGAATGCACCAGAAGAACAACGACCTGCAAGCGATCGCGTCACGAGTAATCAACCGCTTTTAGATGTTACTAATTCAGGGTTTTATTCCTTCGTATTCGGGGGTTCTTTAGATGACCAACGGGATATCCCTAATGCCAGTATCCCAGACTCAGGAGGGGCGATTAACCGATTTCGTTATGAAGCGGATCGAGTGGATTTTGAGGGATCGGAGGCAGTAGCGACGAATGTACGATTAACTAATGACCCGTTTTCACCACCCGAATTGGAATTGCGGGCGGATACGGCGCGGTTTCGACGGCTTTCACCGTTGGTGGATGAAGTGGTTGCGTCCCGACCTCGGTTGGTGTTTGATGGGGGTTTTTCAGTACCCACATTCCGCAATCGGGTGATTATTGACCGTCGGGAACGAGAACCGGGTTTATTTAATATTGGATTTGATGATGATGATCGCGGTGGCGTATTTATTGAGCGAAATTTTGAGATACTTAATACTCCCACCCTGCGATTTGAGGTCAAGCCTCAGTATTTCATTCAAAAAGCAATCTTGGATGAAAGTGTAATTGATCCGTCTGTTTTTGGCTTGAAAACGCGATTTGATGCGACCCTTAGCCCAACAACAACCTTCACCGCCGCTGCGACATTGACCAGTTTTAAAGCGGATGAAATCGAAGACGAATTACGGGCTAGTCTGCGACTGCGACAAGTGATTGGTAGTACTATTCCCCATCGGCTGAGTCTGGAATATATTTACCGCGATCGCATCTTTAATGGTTCTTTGGGTTTCCAAACGGTTCGGAGTAGTATCGGTGCGGTGGTTACTTCGCCAGTTATTCCGTTGGGGAATAGTGGTATCAATCTTACCTATCAAGGAGCAATCCAGAATATTAATGCTGACACAGACCGACAAGACTTACTCCCCCCACCTCCCCGCGATAACAGGCGAATTAACCTGACACGCTATCAAGCTGGGGCTTCCTTGAATCGGAGTTTTTTACTTTGGCAGGGTGAAGCGTTGCCAGCAACTCCGACAGAAGGGTTACGCTATACTCCAAGACCTGTGGTTCCTTATTTACAATTGAGGACGCGGGTTACGGGTGTTGCGAGTGCCTATAGTAATGGTGATACTCAAGAATCTCTGAGTGGGACAATCGGGTTAGTTGGACAATTGGGACATTTTTCTAAACCTTATTTCGACTATACAGGTTTTAATATTAGCTACACTCAAGTCGCACGGGGGAACCCTTCACCGTTCCGTTTTGATCGGGTTGCGGATCGGAGTGTGCTTTCTGGGGGTATTACTCAACAAATTTATGGTCCATTTCGGATTGGTTTTCAGACTTCCTATAATTTGGACACGGGTAAGGAAATTAGTACGGATTTGTTTGTCGAATATAGCCGTCGGACTTACAATATTCTCCTACGTTATAATCCCGTTCAACAATTAGGTTCGATTAGTTTTCAGATTAATGATTTTAACTGGACGGGTAATCCAGGTGTTTTTGATTGTTCAGAAAATCGTCCGGTTGTGCAGGGGGTCGATCAATGTATATAGGGAGTCTATTTGATTCGTGAACAA
>DNGI01000059.1:2407-5989 GCA_003486645.1 Cyanobacteria bacterium UBA11370
ATCATTTAGACTGGCTATAGGAAGTGCGGAGTAGGGAATTATGACTTCGGATGGTACCGTATATCTCCTAAATACTTCGATCAACGACTCCGCCATCTCCCGTTAACACAAAAGCTGCCCAATAATAAGGATGAGGATATTCGATTCGGATCTCTTTCTGAGCAAGACGCAAGGCTTCGGCTACAGTCATTCCGGAGCGGAAATTAATGTAAAATTGCTCCATTAACAATCCCGTTACTTTATCATTCACACTCCATAGAGTAGCGATTATATTTGGTGTTCCCGCATATAAAAAGGCGCGATTGAGTCCGACAATTTCATCCCCTTTGCTTAATTCGCCCAGTTGGGTTTGGCAGGCGCTAAGTACCACGAGATTGGTCGTTTTTGTCAAATCTAGGGTGTAGATATCATGGACTTCCAAGCGCCCATCCTGTTGGGTATCTGGGGCGAGATAGAGAGTGCTGAATAAGGGATTGTGTTTGTTGAATTCGCCATGAACGGCGAGGTGTAAAATTTCCACATTTTCCGATTGAGAGACTACCACGCTTTTGGTCGCGGCGGCACCGATGAGGGCTTGGGTGTTGTAGAGGGAAGCGATCGCATTGACTTCCTGTTCGGCAAAGTGCAGAGTTGGCAGAGGTGCGATCGGGGTGGGGTTGCCTAATGCGAGGAGTGTACCTGTTGAGGGTTTGCGTTTTTGAGGTAAGAAGGGCAAGATGCTGGCAGAAGGAAGGGTAAATAACGTGTAATCGTCGCAGAGGTAATGCTCTCCAGTACTAAGGGCGGCAAAGGGGAGATAGTGCAAAATACCGTGGGGGACAATGGCTAGCTGGGAGGTATTTAGTAGGGGTTTTAGGGGAGTGATCAGCCATTCATAAAGTTGTTGCAGGCTTTTCGGGTGGGGGTTTTTGAGGCTGGCGAAGCGACGAAAGGCTTCAATTTTTTGGGTTAAGTTTTCTTGAGTGATGTTGATGGTAATGGTTTGGAAAGTATTGTCGGTGATAATGAAGGCTAGGGTGCGTTTTCGGGTAACGAAATATTCAATTAGGGTGGTGTTGGAGTTAAGTAAACTTTGAATGTCCTCAAGAGTGGCTACCTCTACACTGACTAAAGATGCCGTTTCAGGACTCTGGAGTTTTAGCTCGGTGAGGAGGTTGGTGTAGTCTTTTTCCAAACGAATTAATTGCTTTTGCAGAGTAGTAATTGCTTCGGTGTCTGACTTGTGATGGGGATGGGAGCGGAGATTGACTAACTGGGCGCGGAGTGCAGTGATTTGATGGTGAAGGGAGTACTCTTGTTTTAAGAGATTAGTGATTTGGGTGCGGAGGGTGGTGATTTCTGTTTTGAGAGATTCTTCCCGTTGTAAGAGTTTAGCAGAAACCCCGCTGCGGAAATTAATTGGCCCATTGGCAAATTGGTCGAGAAAGGCTCTGGCTTTTGACCGTTCTACATAGTTGAATGCTTCTTTAAATCGCTCTTCTTGACATAGTAGGGTGATGAGTTGCTGATAAGTGTTTATCTGTTGAGCAACAAAACTGGCTTTCAATTCTTCAATTTTGAGGTCACTCTGAATAAACTCTTTGACTTCAATAGCCTGCTGATAGTATTTAATCGCCTCTTGGTATTGCCGAAGAGAAGAAAAAACACTGCCAAGATTACTGAGTGCATTCGCTTCCCACTGGCGGTATTTAATTTGCCTTGCTATGTCCAACCCTTGCTGATATAACTCAATGGCTTGGTGGTATTGTGCTAACCTAGCGTAAACTTGACCCATATTGATCAGAGAACCAGCTTGTCCACATTGATGCCGTATTTCTTGATCAATGGCTAGGGACTGTCGATGATACTCAATCGCTTGCTGGTATTGCCCTAGGTCATAGTAAGCAAGACCCAGCTTACTGAGAGAATTGCCTACTCCAGAGTGATCGCCTATCTCCCTGTAAATGGTTAGTCCCTGCTGAAAGTAATTAATCGCTCGCAGCGATTGCCCTAAATACATATAAGCAGCGCCTAGACTGTTCAGAGAACTGGCTACTTTAGACTGATCGCCTATCTGTTGCCGAATAACTAGTGCCTGCTGATGGTACTCAATCGACCGCAGGTATTGCCCCAGATAACGGTAAGTCAAACCTATATGATCTAGAGACTTAGCTTCACCTGATCGGTTGCCTATCTCCCGGTAAATGGTCAGCGCTTGCTGATAGTACTCAATCTCTTTTTGGTATTGTCCTAGATAATGACAGTCATCACCTAAGTGGGTTAGAAAATCAGCTTCTTGTCTACGACCCAATACTTTCCCTCGGATACTCAGTGCCTGCTGACGGCACTCAATCGCCTCCTTATTTTGCCCTAACTGAGAGTAACTATTGCTCAGAGCCATGAGAACACCACCAGCTTCATAGCCCAGCACTTCCAGATTATTAGCTTCAAGCTGGTGATTATCAATTTCTCTTAAAATCTTCAGCGCTTGTTGATAGAGATCAATGGCTTTTTGATGTTGCTCTAGGAAACTGTAAGCACAACCGATATCGAACAGAGAACGCGCTTCCTTAGAGCGATTGCCTATTTCCTGGCAAATGGTTAGCTCCTGTTGATAGTACTCAATTGCTTTTTGGTATTCTCGTAGGAGAGAGTAACCATAACCCAAACCACGTAGCCAATCAGCTTCTCTGCTGCGATCGCCTATCTGCTGGTCGCTGCTCGGTGATTGCTGCCACAACTCAATTGATTGCTTAATTGCAGTTTGCCGAGCCTCCTGCTCAACAGTTAGTGATTCCTGATCGTACTCAAATGCCTTCTGGTAGTCTCCTAAAGCTAAGTAAGCATTGCCCAACTCTTTTAAGGAACTGGCTGCTCCATTTTCATCGCCCAATTCCCGTTGTAGAGTGAGGGTCTGCTGATAGTACTCAACTACCTTTTGGTGTTCCTCTAGGGACTTATAAGCCTTACCTAGGCGGGATAGGGCACTAACAACACCTGCTTTATCGCCTATCTCTTGTTGAATAATTAGGGCTTGCTGATAATACTCAATCGCCTGTTGGTATTCCCTCAGATCATTGTAAGTATTTCCCAGACCCATCAGAGTATTAATTTCAATCTGACGGTGACCCAAGGCTTTTAAAATCGGCAGTGCCTGCTGATAGTGATTAATTCCCTGCTGATATTGCCCCAGAGAAGAGTAAGCACTACCCAGATTGCCCAGAGTACGACCTTCACCTAATCGATCGCCTATTTCTCGGTAGAGTATCAATGCCTGCTGTAGAGTTTCAATCGCCTGCTGGTACTGCTCCAAAAAATAGTAAGCCAAACCCAAATCCGTTAAACAATAGCTTTCTCGCTTGTGATCCCCTACTTCCCGATAAAGGGTCAGCGCCTGTTGACAGTACTCAATTGCGTGCTGGTATTGTTTCAGGCAATAGTAAGCATGACCCAGATTGCTCAAAGTAGAGGTTGCCCCACCCTGATCGCCTACTTCCCGATAAAGGGTCAGTGCTTGTTGATACAACTCAATCGCCTCTTGATATTGTCCTAGAGAAGAGTAAGCACTACCCAGATTGCCCTCACCCAGATCACTAAGACAAC
>DNGI01000059.1:6211-7818 GCA_003486645.1 Cyanobacteria bacterium UBA11370
AGACAACGACTCTCTTGTTTGCGATCACCGAGTTCCTGTTGAAGGGTTAGCTCTTGCTGATAGCACTCAATCGCCTGTTGGTATTGTTTTAGATAATAGTAAGCCTTACCCAGATAGGTGAGAGAATAACTTTGTCCCTTGAGATCCCCTAGTTCCTGTCGAAGAGTCAGTGCCTGTTGATAGTACTCAATTGCCTGTTGGTATTGCTTCAGGCAATAGTAAGTATTTCCCAGACCTATCAGAGTATTCGCTTCAAACTGACGATGACCAATAGCTTGTAAAATCGGCAGTGCAAGCTGGTAGTGGTCAATAGCGTGCTGATATTGTCCTAAAGCACGGTAAGCATTGCCTAGATTACATAGAGAACCACCTTCGCCTGAGCGATCGCCTATTTTTTTGTAGGGTATTAATGCTTGGTGAAGAGTTTCAATTGCCTGCTGGTATTCTCCTAAAGCTTTGTAAGCTAAACCCAAATCACTTAGACAATAGGCTTCGTGCTGAAAATCGTTTAATTCCCGTCGAAGAATTAGCTCTTGTTGATAGGATTCAATTGCTTGCTGGTGCAGTCCTAGAAATTTATAAGCTTTGCCTACAGAGCATAGGAGATTGACAACGCCTGTTTTGTCGCCGATCTCCTCTTGAATAGCTATTGCCTGCTGATAATACTCAATCGCCTTTTGGTATTCCTCCATACAATAGTAAGTATCACCCAGACCTGTGAGAGTATTGGCTTCAAACTGGCGATGACCAATAGCTTGTAAAATCGGCAGTGCAAGCTGGTAGTGGTCAATAGCTTGTTGATATTGTCCTAAAGCACGGTAAGCGATACCTAGATTACATAGAGAACCCCCTTCACCTGAGCGATCGCCTATTTTTTTGTAGGGTGTTAATGCTTGCTGGAGAGTTTCAATTGCCTGTTGGTATTGTCCTATAGAATGGTAAGCTAAACCCAAATCAGTTAGACAATAGGCTTCGTGCTGAAAATCGCCGAGTTCCCGTCGAAGGGTTAGCTCTTGTTGATAGTACTCAATTGCCTGCTGATATTGTCCTAGAGATTTGTAAGCTGTGCCTACAGAGGATAAAACACTGGCTACACCTGTCTTATCGTCTAATTCTTGTCGTAGGGTCAGTGTCTGTTGGTAATGCTCAATCACCTTTGGGTATTGCTTTAAGTAATAGTAAGTCTTAGCAAGATTGTCTAGACAAGCGATTTCTCCAAAGCGATCGCCAATTGCCTGATAACTCCTCAATGCTTGTTGCCAAGATTGGATCGCTGCCTGAAATTGACTATTCTGCTCCTGCTGAACCCCTTGCCAAAATACGCTATCTGCTTCTGCTGTCATCTTTAAGATGTATTAACTTCCTTTCTACCCTTCAAAAATTCTAAAAAGTTAGGGGATTCCCCTAATTTTAACTCCCTCCCCCAAGAGCGTATCTCTGATTTTATAAAACTTTCAACCCTTAATCCGCTGCCACTGGAATAGGGGAAATTCCTGCCACTATTCTGAATTCATTGCCTCCAAAATCTCACAACCTTGGTCGAGATGAGGCATTTTTAGGGGGAGCATCCCGTATTTGCAAATTGCCCACAGACTAGAAGTCTGGGG
>DNGI01000059.1:8078-14529 GCA_003486645.1 Cyanobacteria bacterium UBA11370
GCAGGCTTTGTTTGTGTAGCCGCGATTTCCAATCGCCAGGTATTTTTGCAAAATTGGGATGCACCCTTTTTAGGAATCCCAATCCTCAAAACTTACCCATTGACAACAGAGAGCAACCGCTGAACTGTCAACGAACCTTGACAGACAGTTTCCCTAAACAAGCAACAACAGAGTGATAAATCCCATGTGTCCTATCGCTATTTTATTTTGCATTTACTTAATGGTAGTGACTTCTCTCAAACCTAAATTTCACTGGCAAAGCAAGCAAGTTAGAAAAATCAGATGTTGGCTGGGAGACAGAGGAGCCAGTATTTTTTACTATGGCATCAGTGCAGGAGCCTTAGCATTAGGTTTGATTGTTTTGGGAAATTAAGACAGAACTTTAATCTTGATTTATTCAATCGATGAAACTCAATAAGGAGGCAATTATTTATGTTTACACAACTGCTCAATGCCATTGATACTTATCTAGAAGATACCAAATGCACTCAATTACGAAATCAAATTTTAAACCATGTTCATTGCCGTCAAGATACAGCAGATAGATTGATCGCCCTCGCTAAAAGACAAAATCCAGGTCGAACAGAACGTTGGTACTTAGAGAAAGTGATTTGGGATCTCAAACGGGGAAGATAATGATACCGATTTGCTTTCCAAAAGGTAATTTAGAATAATTACTCCCCTTTCCTTCTAGGAGAAGGGTCGGGGGAGAAGTCATTTTTTCCTGTTTGAAAGCAACTGGGTATGATTAGGCTTTTGGCACAAGTGCAGCATTAAAAAGTCGCTTGGCAAAGTATTCAATTAAATCGCGGTACGCTAGCTTATCACGCCAGGATTGAGGTATCCCCTGCTCTCCATAAAAGGCTCCAGCTAACTGTCCATAAACTGCACCCGTTGTATCAGCATCATCCCCCAAATTGACAGCTAAAAGACAGCCTTCCTCAAAAGATTGACTGTGGTAAAATGCCCATAATGCGGCTTCTAACGATTTGACCACATAGCCTGTACCTCTAATTTCTGGAGGTTGACGTTCTTTAAAAGAACCCGCTGCAATTTCGTCGATTTCATCCACTAAAGGATTTTCGTTCCAATAGTTAGGAATTGGACTATAGTAACTAGAGAGTAATTCCTCTCGACTGGCTCCATTAACCGCTCCAACAATTAATCCACCTAAATATCGACAAGCATCAATCGCAGTAGCTGCGCCGTGAGTTGTGCGAGAACTATTAGCTGACATTTGAATCGCTTTTTCTGGATTTTTCGCAAAAAACAAAGGTACGGGTGCCAAGCGCATAATCGAACCATTACCAGCACTGCGAGGGTGTGTAGAACCACAGTAAGGTTCCCCTGTTGTCTCAAACTGTATCAGTGCCGAGTACACCGTGTTACCAATATCAAAGCAGTGTCCCGTGCTGCTCAGATGTCCCTCATGATACCATTCCAAATATCTTTGGAGTTGATCGGTTGGGTCAAATCCGTTGCAGTGGATCAGACTTTCTGCTAAACATAATGCCATTGAAGTATCATCTGTCCACTGTCCTGGTTCTAAGTCAAATGGCCCACCACCAACCATATCTTTAATGGGTGTAAATGTGCCAGGTGGCTTGAATTCTAAAGTCGTTCCTACAGCATCACCCGTAGCTAAACCGAGAAGACATCCACGATAACGCTCGATTAGTTCCATAGATTTTTACCTGAGATTGTAACGAAAGAAAACATTATTTGAATCGGGGACGATCAGGATTAAACTTGTTGTAAAACTCCTGAATTTCTGAATTCTTAAAATCGGGTTAGTTTTTCGTCTAATTCTAGAGCGCGTTGTGTATCTCCTAATGCTACATAACTATCCCGCGCCTGCGTTAACCAACGAATAGCCTCTTGTGGAGAAGCGATCGCCTCATACACCTTTCCCAAACCCGCTGCTACCAACGCTTGCCCTTCTATATCCTCACTTCTGGTCAACTCCATAGCTTTTAAATAATACTTTTGAGCGAGTAAGTTTAATCTCACTTCTGTATAGAGTTCGCCAATTGTGCGATAAATTTGTGCTGGTTTATTCCCCTGTTTTATCAAATCTTCTAAAGTAGCGATCGCCTCGGCTTTCACTTCATATTTAATGTAAAGATGCACCAAAGCGATAGACTTTGCCTGATCAGTTAAATCTAGATTAACCCATTGCTCCACGCTATGCCGCACCAAAGTTATTTGATTTTCATCCAGCAGACTAAAACCTAAATCGGGTACATCTTCCTCCTGAGAAGATACCCCCGTATCCGTCTGAATAATTAGTAAATAATCAACCCCTGATTCTAAGGGAGGTTCCCCAGAATAGATAACCTTAGTTTCCTTTACTTGTGTTTGCCAAAGCACCTCCTCATCAGCAATCAGACTGACACTATAACAACTTGCACCAGCTACAGGATTCCAGCAAAAAATCGGTAAAGGATTTAATAGTAAAGTCCGACGTGGGCTAATAATATAAGGAATCAAGGGATTAATACCACCGCGAGGAGGGATAATATCGCCCCGATGTCTGGATACAGGAATAGTTTGCGGTGGACAGCCATTGGTTGCACCAGATCTTACACCATCAGGAACAGACCAAATCGTTGTTCCATTAGCACATTGAACCAAAACTCTTACCCCTCGTGCCGGGTGTAGAATATCCCCCGGATAAAGTTCCGTTCCAACGCTTGTCGGCTGATAGTCTGACCATCCGGAACGTTTGAGTAAAACCTCTCCACTTGCCTCAATAATCCAGCCTACCAAACCGTAAGAAACCGATGTATCTTGTGTAGATGTCAAGTTGCTCTGCTCCCATTGAAAATTCTTAATTCCAAAATAATAGCTCATACCAAATCCGCTTGATCAAACCCTTTTTAGACCTAACGTTAAAGACGTTGCATTGCAACGTCTTTACACAATTCCCGCAACAGCGATTAAAGGGGGTACATAACCCGGATTTAGTATCATACCAAATCCGGTTTTAAAATCCCTTTTTACAACAAACGGTAGAGACGTTGCATTGCAACGTCTCTACAGGGTTTTTGCAACCTTGATTAAAGGGTGTATATTAACCGGATTTGGTATCATGTTTCAAGACACGCGCTATAATTAAACAGTCTGCATTTTTCATCAATAAACTTAAGAGTTTGTATCCAGCAGAATCAATTCTAACCGGGTCTAATTTTGAGTTAAAGTTTGATTTTTATTTTTTAAGTAAAAACTGGCTCATTGCTGATTTTCTGCTAAACGTTGACGCGCTAAATCAATCCAAGTATCCTCATCGGGTTGGTAACTGCTGGCATATTTAAGGCAATTCTCCCAAGCAAGCAACGCTTCGGTTTTTTCTCCTAATTCTTCTAAAGCTTGAGCCAATAAGCCATAAGCCGATGCTTTTTTATCGTCCAAATCAATAGCAATCATGAGTTCAGCTTTCGCTTCCGCATATCGCCCTTGTCCTAGTCTCGCCCAACCCAGATTTTTTCGCAACGCATAGTTTTCCGCCTCATATTCTGCTAGTTTCAATCCTTTAAAAAGTAAGTCAACAGCCGCCGCATAGTCTTTATTCAAAATGTGTAGACGTGCCAAGTTATTATAAGCAGCCGCAAGACCTCCTAACATGGCTAGCCTGTATTCAGAACCAGCACGCTCAAAATCTCGCAGGTCTTCATAAATTAATCCTAAATTGTAGTGCGTTTCGGCAAAGTTTGGGTCAAGTTTTAGGGCTTTGCTAAAGTCAGATACCGCCTCTGGCAGTTGATAATTTAAGTAATTTTCAACCCCGCGATCGTTGTAAATTTCAGGTACTTTTTCCGGATTTTGAAGTGAGTGATTGTTAGAACAGCGTGCTGGTTGAATTTTTTGCGATCGCAGACGCTCCCACTCTAGATCAAATCGCTTTAAATTAGCGGCTTGCTCCTGTCGAGAATGCCACAGAGTTAGGGTGAAATACCAGCCATGTAACCCCTTATCTCCAGGACGGTTATCTTTAAGAATCTTCAAATCTTCAAGACGGTGAATCGCTTCCTTAATTTGCTCCGTATTTAACTTGCCCTTATAGGCATCTAAATGAGTTAGTTGGGTAAGGAATCTAACCTGGGTTTCAATAACTAACTCGTTCTCTGTTTTCCAGTTGAACTTAATTTGTAGACATTCGGTATTTTCTAATTCGTCATTGGCATAAGCCAATAATGCCTCTAGAAAGCGTTTAGTGCGCTCTTGAACTTTAGGGCCATAGCTTACTTTCGCCATTGCTGCCGTCCAAAACGTCTCAAAAGTTAGGGGAATCCCTTAACTTTCCACCCATCCCCTAACTGTTTATTCCTAATTGTACAAGGCTTACAGCTTTTTAAAATGGCGACTGGAATAAGGAAATTCCCCCTAAATATTCTAAATTCATGACCCACAACGAGGTATTTATGTTAAACGACTTAATCAGACAACTAGCGCTAGAGTGGCTGGTTGGAGCAATTCGTCACCCAGATCCCAAGGTTCGCAATCTTCTCGGCGAAGTGTTTTGGGACTTGCAGTACATTTACCGATTTGGTATTCCAAAAATCCCACCAGCAGAGCTACAAATACCTTGGCTCCCTCAGCCACAGCCAGATCCATCACCACTGGATAGACTACGGCTGCATGAAAATATCCTCATGGGGTTAGTTGATATCTATGCTTACGAGCCAGACCCAGAGACAAATTTATCTTATGTGCTGCGCGATCGCACTATTCGTCTCACCGCAGCCAAAGGTTTATCTCAAAGGCTCAATACGGCTCTCCAGCAACTTGATAAAGAGATTGCACAGCTAGAACAAAAATTCTAAACGCTATCGGCCTATCCGTTAATTTCATTCAACCTAATGCGGTAGGAAATGCCCCAAAAAGTAGGAACAAATTTTCATTCCCTTACCGGGAATTAATTGCTCAACTAGCTTACACACAAGCATTCAAATTTACGAAAACTTAAGTAAGGAGAAACAACAATGGTAGACCGTCTTTCAGTACCTAACATCTATGGAACCAATGATAGTGATAATAATTCGTTTTCTTTCTTTCCGATATGGCGCTCCCAAATTAACGGGACTGCTAACGCCGATGATATTTTTACTCTAGCCGGAAATGATATTGCCTATGGCTACGGTGGAGATGACTATATCGAAGGTTACACTGGCAATGATACTCTGTACGGGGGAACGGGAAACGATAACCTCGATGGGGGACAAGGCAGTGACACTCTCTTTGGTGAAAGCGGCAATGATTATTTAAACGGCAGCGTAGGAAACGACAAACTCTACGGTGGTACTGGCAACGACACCTTTGCGGTGATGGATGCTGGCGACCAAGTGTTTGAGAATGTGGGCGAAGGCACCGATACCGTTGTCGCCTACATCAGCAACTATACACTGGTTGCCAATGTGGAGAATTTGACTTTAGGAGATGTGCGATACGTTGATTCGGGTTCAGACGGCGTTATTGGTATAATCTTTGATTCTCCACCAACAGACGCTACTGGCAATGCACTCAACAACGTTATCACTGGTAACTACACTGGCAATACTCTTAATGGGTTAGGGGGCAACGATACAATATATGGCGGCTGGGGTAATGACTACCTGTACGGCGGAACAGGTCATGATTCCCTGTATGGCGAGGCGGGTGACGACTTTCTTTTCGGTGAAGACGGCAATGACTCTCTCTACGGAGGGACAGGAAATGATGGGATGTTTGGTGGTGCTGGTTCCGATTATCTCTCTGGAGAAGCTAACGAAGACATCCTTTATGGTGGACAAGGTTCTGACAATTTGTTGGGTGGAGATGGAAACGATACCTTGTATGGAGGCGATTTTGCCTTGTTTGGCACTGATACCGACACGAGTACCGACTTATTGAATGGTGGAAATGGAAACGATACGCTCTATGGTGGTGGTGGTAACGACAACTTAGCTGGGGGTAGTGGAGTAGACACTCTCAATGGCGGTACTGGCAACGATTGGCTAACTGGTAATGCTGGCAATGATACGCTGATAGGTAACTCTGAAGCTGACCGATTCAGCTATAACACTTACAGAGCTTTCAGAAGTGATGATATCGGGGTTGATACGATTAGCGACTTCAATTGGGGAGAGGGCGATAAGATTGTCCTGAACAAGGAAACCTTTACCGCTTTGCGAAGTTTAGCGGGAACCGGATTCAGTGTATCGAGTGAGTTTGCTAGGGTTAGCAGTGATACCGCCGCCGCAACCAGTAGCGCGTTTATTGTCTACAATTCAGCCAATGGGAAACTGTTCTACAATGCCAATGGCAGCACTAGTGGTTTCTATAACCCAGATTCTAGTGGTTTGGTAGGAGGCGGTCACTTTGCGACTCTCTCAAATACTCCCTTACTCATCGGTTCGGATTTCATTATTCAAGAGCCAGTTATCCTGATTTAATACCAAGTTGCGTTCATACG
>DNGI01000176.1:0-3908 GCA_003486645.1 Cyanobacteria bacterium UBA11370
AATAAGCCTAAATAAGGATTGAGGGGGAGAGAGGGAGAGGGGGAGAGGGGGAGAAATTTTATTAGGGGTGATTAGCTAGACATCCTATTAATTCCTACTTCATTTATCGCCTCGCTCATAGAGAATTTGAGCTAAATCATTACGTAAAAGGGCTTCTTGCTGGGTATTTCCGAGGGCATTAGCAAGCGCGATCGCTTGTTCATATAACGTCCGCGCATTGGATAAGTCGCCCTTCACTACATAAAACTCTGCATATAATTGTAGGGATGTCAATTCTTCAGACTGATTGCCCTGTTCCTGTGCCAATGCTAAGTATTGGTTTAGGGCTTTCAAGGCGAGTGGCTCTGGGCCAACAATCGTGTAAGATCGGGCTAGACCCCGAAGGGCACGGAATTGGTTAGGAAAATCGCGGCTATCCTCAGCGAGTTGCAGCGCATATCGATACGAACCTAAAGCATCCCGGTGTTGATCGAGGGCACGATACGCATCTCCTAAATTATTGCGTGTATTGGCTTCTCCTAGGGGATCTCCTAAGCGACGGCGAAAGACAAGCGCTTCTTTGTAGCGTTTAATTGCCTCCAAATAATTACCAGATTGAGCGGCTACTAAACCCAGATTACTTAAGGTTAACCCTTCTCCCTCCTGATTCCGGACGGTACGAGATATTTCTAAAGCTTCAGTAAAACTTTGTTCTGCGGCATCTAAATTCCCCCCTTGTAACAACAAAGTGCCCAAGTTATTTAAACCATAAATCTGACCCTGAAAATCCCTAAGATAACGAGCTACCCCTAAGCGACGACGCAAGGATTCTTCAGCCTGGGGATAACGTCCCAAATCAGCATAAGTTAAACCTAAATAATCATAGGTTAAACCTAATCCCTCAAAATCACCGATTTGTTGATAAAGGTCAAGTGCCTGTTGCCAATAGGCGATCGCTTTTTCAGAATTTCCGCCTCTGTGCGCCTGTCCTCCCAACCGTAGCAGCAAATCTGCCTGCTCTCTGGCTTCTCCTTGGAGATTATTATTTAATGGGATTTGCAGTTGTTGTTCTAGACCAATTGGCTCATTTGCAGGTAACACAGTTTGACTCAACGCCGTTGTACTCATTAGCAACACCCCAGCGTAAAGTGCAACAGGTGCTGTTAAATGAACCACTCCTATTGGCAGACACCATCTGTTCATCAATTTAATCCCTTCGTGCCATAATCGAGGTTTGAGTCTTGAGTGACATAAAATTTTGAATTGAAAACTCAGCACTCAACACTCATAACTTTGCCACCATCCCACTCCCCCCAAACCCTAATTTCTAAATCGCTACTGCATCTCGCTCAGACCACTCTAGTGCATCCGTTGGTTCTTCACCCAAATAAATCACCCGAATATCTTGAGGTAAACCCCCTTGTAAGAGCTGATATCCTTGTTGAAGTTGGATTTTAACTTGGGCAGGAGCGATCGCTTCCCCCTCCGCTTGCAGATAAGCAGCAATTCGAGTTTCACTCCAGTGAAAGGTTTGAGCCATAATCACCATTAATCTTACGGCTGGCGGTAATTGGTTTAATGCCGCCTCTAGGTAACACCATAAGGGGGGTGGTGCTGCTTTTAGATCGTAGTGAATCGACTCCACCGACGGCAAGTCAGCTTGGTTAATGCAAACTGCCGTCATATTAATCAGCCAATTTTGGAAGGAACTTGACTCAGCGCCATTCTCCTCCCGCAAATCGAGTCCCCGCAATTCGTAGAAGATATGTCGCCAGGTTAGGGCAAACAGATAGTCTGCCTGAACAGGCGATCGCGCCGAATGCCGAACTAAAGTATAGACAATCGGACTATAGCGGCAGAAAATAGCGGTGAAGTACTTACCCTGCTCTGGATAGCGCTGAAACAGGGTTAGCAGTTCGCGATCGCTGTGATGAAACAGCGACTTAACCATCGGATGATTGGATTCAGAAAAATGCGGAATATACACAATCTTTAAATTACCCGCAACAGATTCAGGACAACAGGACAATTAGAGCAGATGCTTCCCCCTGTTAGAAGGATGGTGGCTGAATAGGAAGGGATTTATACCCTTGCCACTCTAAGAGTATTTACCGTCATTCTTCGCCCACACCCTACACCCCGCACCCCACACCCCAGCTAAGAGATTGTTGAACTTGGCTAGAATGAGTAACATCTAAGGACAGTCTAATGGTAATAATCTTACCTAGAACTTCACTCAATAGATTCATTAAGATTAAAATCGGCTTCATACTCTTTGTCAGTTCATGATTTTATCAGTTGATATTATCTCTCTGTTAGTACCGTCCCTGCCTCCAGGCGCTTTTTTACCGTCTCTGCCGTTAGATAGCCTGTTTTCCACGCAGGGGATCATGGTGATGCTGTTGGCAGCGTATGCGGTTGCCATGTGGATGTTTCTCACCAGTGCCCCGAAAGTCCATACCATTATGGTGTCGGATTTGGAAATAGCGCGACAGTTCTACGAAGGGTTGCTGGAGTTGTCAGCAGCGGAAGTTCCTTTACACTACTATTACAATTACGAACAAACACTGGGAGTGGCGAGTATCGACCCCCTGTATTTGTCAACCAATACCGGAACCACAAGTACTACCCAGTTACAAGGAACGGATGGTTTGTGGTATCAGCTTAGAAAGAATACCCAATTGCACGTCATTTCAGGAGCAAGCTTGGGTCAGAAAAATCGACAACGCCACGTCTGTTTTGACCACGACTGTGTGGAACAAGTGTTGATGCGGGTGCAAATGCGCCGTCTCAAATATAAAGTTCGTACCCAAAAACCGCTGAACTTTCTGGTGAAGGACTTGGAAGGACGGGTGATTGAAATGGCAGAAGTGTCGAATTAAGTCCGGTCATTGGTTATTGGTCATTAGTAAGGGTCTATAGCGAGGAAGTGCGATCGCTACCTACAACTCTTGATTAATCAATAATTATCACTCTTGAAGCGATTTGCTTACCCCTGTCGGTCTGTTTTGATCGGCATTTGGGGTTTGCGATCGCTTTTTAAGTTCAGAACTTACACATGAACGCTACATATATATATTGAGGGCGCTTCCTTGATGCGCCCCTACTGATGGCAGGGCTGTTTCATTCTTAAAATTTGCTCAAGCTAGAAAGCAGACAGGGGTTGACTTTCAGTTCATTTATTTGATTAGAAGAAAATAAATGATTAATTATTATCAAAAATTCTCCTCTTCCCCTTCTCCCCTGCCCCCTGCCCCCCTGCTCCCCAATTTCAAGAGCGGAGAATGAAACAGCCCTGGGGGGGAGAGGGGGAGAAATTTTATTCCGGGTAATTATCTGGACATGATATTACACCAGTGGCAAAGTGCGATCGCGTAGGCTGGACCATTAGAAAAATTACTGGTCACTGCACACTGTTGAGAAGATACTGTTGTTCTACATCTTCTACTTGGCAAAAGTGCCATCCTTGCTTACAACTTTGTCTTGCACAAAAGTAACCGTCACTTCGGATTTGTCTTGGCGGTAGACGTAAACAGTGCCAGTCAAGCCTAAGAGACTAGCTGATTTGACTTCTGCGGGTTCGCCCAAAATTTCCTTCACCTGCTCGATAGTCATGTCATTATGAATCTTCTCAAAATTAGAAGCGGTTAGCTTTGAGCAAGCGGTGAAGGCGATCGCAATAACCACCAGCAGTATCCATTTTGCCGCGTTGAAGGTTCTTTGCATATACAATACCTTTCGTTTAATTCGCTCACTTTCCATTTTACAGCTAAAAAATTCATGGCTGATATAGCGGTTCTCATGCTCATGAGGTACAAATTTCTAGGTTTTGGGGAGTGGGGAAGAAAATTAAGTGTACCTCACCTATTTGAGAAATGCTATAGCTAGTCTATTTGATTCGTGAACAAGGAAAGACAAGGAAGACAAGG
>DNGI01000176.1:4159-6268 GCA_003486645.1 Cyanobacteria bacterium UBA11370
AAATCATTTAGACTGGCTATATACCATTTGGAATTGTGGATTGAGAAAGATGCACTCTGTAAAAATTTCAGTCACTCATATGCAACATTTCTTTTTTAAATTTGTATAAGAAAAAGCCAACAACCAACAACCAACAACCAACAACCAACAACCAATAACAACTTACTAATCACGCAATTCAGTTTCGAGTTTATCTAAATCCTCTCTTAAAAAAATAGTGATATGTCCGTTGTAAGCCTTCCCACTATCGGTTTGAGTGACTTCCAGCCAATAGGCGAAGCGATCGCCTAACAATAATTGCCCTTGCTGTGCTGCTAATAACGGACGGTTTTGTCGCCGTGCTAAATCTACAGTTTCTGGGGAAGGATAGGCATAAACTAGTGTGGCACGTTCATAATCTTGATAGATTGCAGGGCCATAAATAATCCGTAGAGATTCTGTGAGTCGGTTTGGAGTGACACCATTAATCATGTCATAGAAAGAAATCCGCTCACTACGAATAATACTGCGGTCTGTTGGAAATCCAATCTGGCCTGGAGGTAATACCCTAGCTTCAAAAGTAAATCGTTCTGCCGCTGTATCGCTTTTTCGCACCGTTAGACCATCGCCAATGCCAGGTTGTAGAGTAGGATGAGCCGCAATCCAAGCAGTAACAGCCTCAACCGTGTCACCGGGTAATGCCTCAGCCCGATGTCCTCCCAATACTAATAAAATTGCTAATGATAGAACTGATCCGAGTTTGATTCCCTTCATACCTGAACTCCTTATCATGCGTTAGTCGTTGAATACTCCGAATACTAACAACAAACAACAAACAACCAACAACAAACAACCAACAACCAACAACCAACAACCAACAACCAACACCTATAAAGGTTCAATCGCCACTTTAATTACTTTACGATTTTTCATATCTTGTAATGCCTGCTCTAACTCATTTAAAGGTCTGCGATCGCTAATTAATAATTCAAAGGGTATAGTACGACTTGCTAATAAGGATAGAGCCTCACGTACATAGGTAGGAGTATTGTGAAAAACGCCTTTAAGAGTGAGTTGGTTGTAATGGAGCTGTTCAGTATTAATGGTAATTGTAGTATCTCGTGGACAACCCCCAAATAAGTTAATTGTGGCACCTGGACGACCGCAAGCGATCGCTGTTTCCCAAACCTCTGGAACACCCGTTGCTTCAATAACCACATCTGCACCCCATCCTTCCGTTAAGTCTCGCACGACGGTAGGCAAGTTTGTTATTTCATGATAATTAAATGTATAAGATGCTCCTAATTGCTGACCAATGTGCAGTCGTTTTTCTTGACCCCCAAATAAAATCACTTCGGCGGTTAACTGATGGGTTAACACTGCCACAAACATTAACCCAATCGCGCCATCACCGATCACAACAACTCGGTTAGCAGGTTTGACATTAGACGATGCTACCCCATGCAGGACACAGGCTAACGGTTCAGTCATGGCAGCTAGGGAATTGGGTAAGTCAGGGGGAACTGCCAAAAGGTTATGTTGAACAATGGGTGCTGGAATTTTAAGATACTCAGCAAATGTACCATTATTGAATAGTAAATGGGGACAAAGAGAATACTCTTGACGGTGACAGAAGAAGCAGTTCAGGCAAGGAGCAGAATTATTAGCGACGACGCGATCGCCGATAGTCCAACCTGTAACATTTTCTCCCAACGATACAATTTCACCAACTACTTCATGACCAAATAATGTGGGGGGTTTCAACATTCTGGCATGACCACCGCGCCGCCATACTTTGAGGTCTGTACCACAGGTTGTAGCGACACCGACTTTAATCACAATTTCTCCAATATTCGGTATCGGAGAATCCACGTCTTCCAATCGTAAATCTTCTTTGCCGTAAAGTAAGGCAGCAAGCATTACTAACTGTTTCTGTTCTAAAAATAGGGAATTGGGTGAGTTTTGAGTTAATATTTAACGTAAGTTGCTAGTTATAAACCCAGGGATTGCTAATTGTTCATTGCTAACTGCTAACGGCTAATGGCTAATTGCTCATTGTTCATAGTTATCGTTTCTTTTTCCAGGTTTTTCCTCTCTTCTGAGTCTTCCATTAGCCATTAGCGATTAGCC
>DNGI01000025.1 GCA_003486645.1 Cyanobacteria bacterium UBA11370
ATTGGGTAACGGATGTAACAGATAAACGGATGTAACAGATAACAGATAAATCGATGTAACAGATAAACGATGCGACTTACCAATAACCCATCCGCTACATCCGTTACCCAATCCGTTGCCACTCCCTATTCCCAAAATTGGCACAATCCTGACCCCCATTCCCCCTCACCGTATGTAAATATTGACAAGTGGACTCAAAAAAGCGCGTCACTCCCATGTTAGGCAAGTTACTTGACAGACGTTACCAAGTAGACAAGGTTTTGGGTGCAGGGGGATTTGGTAGAACCTACCTTGCACAAGATACCCGCCGTCCTGGTAATCCAATCTGCGTGGTCAAACACCTTCAACCAGCAAATAGTGACCCTGGCTTTTTGGAGACGGCGAGACGCTTGTTCAATAGTGAAGCTGAAACTCTTGAACAACTGGGACATCACGACCAGATTCCTCGCTTACTGGCTTATTTTGAGGAGGACCAGGAATTTTATTTGGTACAGGAATTTATCGAAGGACATCCTCTGAGTCAAGAATTACTACCGGGTCAACGCTGGGACGAGAGTCGGGTTATTGAGTTATTGCAAGAAGTATTAATTGTTTTAGAGTTTGTTCATCGTCATGGTGTCATCCACCGGGATATCAAACCCGACAACCTGATCCGGCGCAATTCGGATAATAAATTAGTTTTAGTAGATTTTGGTGCGGTTAAGCAAATCCGTACTCAACTGGCGACTCATTACGGATCAGTTAATAATACGGTTGCAGTGGGTACTCCTGGCTATATGTCCAGTGAACAAGCGTTAGGTCAACCCCGTCCTACCAGTGATATTTATGCGTTGGGGATTATTGGCATTCAGGCACTGACCGGAAAGATGCCGATAGAATTACAGGAAGACCTGAATACGGGAGAACTTCTCTGGGAACATTTGGTGTCGGTTAGTCGAGGACTTGTCTATATCCTCAACCGCATGGTGCGGTATCATTTCAAAGACCGTTACCACTCCGCAGGCGAAGCGTTACAAGCACTACGGCAACTTACAGCTTACCCATCTGCTAATGATGTTCAGACGGCTAGACCCCCTTTGCCGCAACGGAATTCAGCACCCCTATCAGAACAGGCTACCATGGCAGTTGCGCCTGCTGCTCCATCTCGCCCGCCGATTGCTACTCCGCCACGAAAACCGAGTATTACCCCACCTGCTTCTAAACCGGATAAACTACCACTGGTAATGGGTATTGGTGTAGCGGTTCTGGTTGGATTCGGGATGGCATACGTCAGTAGTCGAGGATTGTGGAATGCAATTAGTAGTGGTGTGGGTAACAGCGATGAGACAGAACGTTGTACGGTGGTGGGTGATAAGCTAAATGTTCGCTCACAACCTAATGGAGATATTGTTAGCTTAGTTAAAAAAGGGACAACTCTAACGACTATCGGTACAGGACAAAATGGTTGGGTAGAGATTAGTTCACCGAGTAAGGGATGGGTGTATCAAAAGTATATCAACTGTACCTCAGCTGAACCAACTATTGCTCAGACTAAACCCAGTCCAACACGAGTTGAGACAACACCCAGCCCGACTCCAATTCAAACACCTAAACCTACAAAATCTCCAGACAAACCCAAACCTGCTGATAATGATGTTCGCACTTTGGTAAAAGCGGCTGAAAAATATCAGCAGGGGAATTTAAAGGAAGCGATCGCAGACGCTCAATCTATTTTACCGACTAGTCCGGCTTTTAAAGAGGCTCAGGCAAAAATTGAGCAATGGGAGCAAGAATGGTCAGATGCTAAAACGAAATTTGATAAGATTCAACAAGCGTATGATGAAGGTCGATATGTGGATGTATTGATTTACGCCTCCGACAGCAATTTTCCAGAACAACGCTATTGGCGAGAAAAGTTAAACCAATTAATTCGAGATGCCAGTAAGCGAAAAGCTGAAACGGAAGCGAATCAAGATCCATCCTCTTCATCTGAAGGTTCGGAGACTCAACAGCCAAACTCTCAACCAAACTATTCAGGCAATTCTTCATCCCAACCCCCTGAAGAAGTCCCACCATCCCCCTGTGATCCAGCCACTCAATCCTGTTAAATTTTCGGTAAATTCATTCCTCCATGAGGGGATAAGTTTTGCAATTTCCGGAAACTCTTGCAGGATTGATTCAGGGAAAAAATAATCGGAACAAAAGCAAGAGGAGCGAACAGGGGTAATATCTGTAGCCCAATAAGCATTAAAATTAAAAATGGTAGAATATCACAGATTGCCAACAACACAATGACAGAGGCTAACCCTTCATGTGTTTCTCTTGTCAAGTTCGTCAAAGGGGGTTTTTCTTGAGTTGGTTGGATAGTCATGTATTTAGGAAATGGGAAGAGAAGCGGGTTTTAACTAAATTTTTGCAAGAAGCCTATTGTTAAAACCTCTTAATGTAAGACAAAGTACCTTAAGTAGGGCAGCGCTGTAATCAGCGAACTTATTGAACTTTAATCCCCATTCATAGGAGAATCAGCGTAATCACGGTTGAACCAGGGGAACAATTGCGATCGCCCCTGCCAATTTTGCTCTAGGTGTGACACTCTTGTAGTTAAAATCCTTCTTGCTACAACTCATACCATTTTGGATTTTGGATTTTGGATTTTGGATTTTATACCAAGTTGCCTTTAAACAGGTAATTTACTCCCCCTCTCTCCCTCTCCCCCCCTCTCCCTCTCTCCAATGCAGGACTCTCGCAACTACTACCAAATCTTGGAAGTTTCTAAAGAAGCAACCTCTCAGGAGATAAAAAAAGCATACCGTCGTCTCGCGCGTCAATACCATCCTGATTTGCATCCCGAAAATCCAGCCGCTACCGAACGATTTAAAGAAATTTGCCAAGCTTATCAAATTCTTTCTAATCCACTCCAGCGCCGCGAGTATGATCAGCAGTTTGAGTCTAAGCGGAGTCAGGCTAAAACCACTCGAATGACTGCTCAAGATTTCTATCAACGAGCCGTTAGTAAAGCTCAATCTAAAGATTATCAGGGAGCGATCGCAGATTGCAACCGAGCAATTGAATTAAATCCTCACTTAGTTGAAGCGTATATAGAACGAGGCGCATCGCGTTATAAATTAGGAAATGCGAGAGAAGCGCTGCAAGATTGTAATCAAGCATTAAGTCTTAATTCTAACTGTACAAAAGCTTATTATTATCAGGGACGGGCGCGTTATCGACTCGGATATACTCAGGCGGCTATTGAAGCATACACGATGGCGATCGCTCAATCACCAACATTTGCTAAAGCTTACTATCACCGAGGGTTAGCCTATAAGGATTTAGAAGATTCTGATCGGGCTATTTTAGATCTAGAAAACGCTGCAAAATTGTTTAGCACACAAGGCGATAAAACTGGGTATCAACTTGTACAAGAAGCTTTAAAAATAATTCATCAAACTCAGGGAAAGCAAAAAGCACAGTCCAGAATAAATCACCTCAATGCTATCAAGGATACACTGGGAAATACAATCAAAACGTTTCAGTCATTTGCGCTAAATCCTGCTGGAGGATTGCTACCAGCGTTTGCTAGTCTCAGCAAGCGACAAGCGGGAATAGTGGGGATAGTCTTTGCGGTAATTTTTGATAGTTGTTTGATTTGTGGAATTTATTTAGGTTGGCGAGATTTATTTGAACTATCTTTTTTTAAATTAAGCATTATCGGAATAGTGCCATTTATAACGCTGGTTATGAGTAGTGCGATCGCCCGTTTAATCCTGCGTCGTTCGGGTAGTTTTGCCGGGGATAGTTTTATAGCAGGAACTTCGCTAATGCCTTTAAGTTTTTTGATGCTATTGAGTGGTATTTCTCTGAGTTTAGGCAGCAATATTATGATAATTTTAACAGTATTTGCTACCTCCTACACAATTCTTACCCTTTACAACGGTTGCACTCAAATTGCTAATTTATCCGAAACTTCAGCAGCACTATTAACCCCACTAATCTTACTGGTAAGTGGATGGTTTTCCTATTGGGTTTTTACAGCGATGCTTTAATATCATGTCCTGACGATTGCCCATAATTGCAATGGGTGCATCCCAATTTTGCAAAAATACCTGTTGAAAAGGAAATCGCGGCTACACAAACAAAGCCTGCCTCCGCAGGCTCAATTGAGTCCGCGCAGGCGGACGA
>DNGI01000193.1:0-1678 GCA_003486645.1 Cyanobacteria bacterium UBA11370
CTTAAAAGACGTGGGCTTTGCTTATTTTTCTGTAATATGATGTCTAAATAATCACCCCCTCTCCCCCTCTCCCTCCCCCCTCTATCTTCCTCAATCAAATAGCAATGGAACCTGTAAGTAATGAGACACCGCAGCATCGGTTAATTATTAATCGTCATCGGAAAAATGCTCAATATTTCGTTGAAGACTTGGGAAATGGTGTCACATTAGAAATGGTTGCTATTCCCGGTGGTACGTTTCTCATGGGTTCGCCAGATACGGAAGAGCGGCATAGAGAGAGTGAAAGTCCGCAGCATGAGGTAACGGTTAAATCGTTCTTCATGGGCAAATACCCAGTTACACAAGCACAGTGGCAAGCTGTTGCCTCATTACCCCAAATTAATCAAGAACTTAACCCTAACCCATCTAGATTTAAAGGAGCAGATCGACCAGTCGAACAAGTCTCTTGGTATGATGCGGTAGAATTTTGTGCTAGGCTATCCCAGCTTTCCAAACGTCCCTATCGGCTACCCAGTGAGGCAGAGTGGGAATATGCCTGTCGTGCCGGAACAACAACCCCATTTCATTTTGGCGAGACAATCAGTACGGAATTAGCCAACTATCACGGTAACTATACTTACGGAAAAGGAGTTAAAGGGGAGTATCGAGGTGAAACAAGCCCAGTAGGTAGCTTTGAGGTAGCCAATGAATTTGGACTATATGATATGCACGGGAATGTGTGGGAATGGTGTGCTGATAGTTGGCATGGTGACTATAAGGGAGCGCCGGAAGATGGAAGTGCATGGATAGAAGAAGGGAAAGATGAGAATGAGAATAGTTATCGGCTGTTGCGGGGCGGTTCTTGGTTCAACTCTCCTGGCTGCCGTTCTGCGTCTCGCAACTACGGTCATCCGGGCGACAGGTTCAGCTACCTTGTCGGTTTTCGTGTTGTGTGTGCCGTTGCGTGGACTTTGTAACCCTTTGCCTCTTACCCTTTTGCCCTTTACCCTCGTTTCTTTCCCCTCTCCGCCGCAGACGAATCAATTTTATTGACTAATTATTCAAAAGTGCGATTAATCAGAACTGGTAAAATTCTAAGAGGCAATACCTACTGCCCTTGAGAAATTGCCCGTCTGAATTCTCTAACAGCCTCAACCCTGGAAGTCATTAACAAGCATCGTGTTAGCAAGTCAATGTCTAGGTCTGGCAATACCTCACTGTGGTAAATTCGTTCGTAACCGTCTGCTCTGAGATGATGCAAAGTCAATAAACCATCTTCCCAAAACCAGACTTCTGGTACTCCCAATTCTTGATAGCGTTTAAGTTTGGAGAGAGTACCGCTGGTAAAGACCACTTCGATAGATAGGTCTGGAGTTTTCTTTAACGTCCCAATACAGTAGGACTCGTCAGCTTGTGCTGAGGCTACCCCTTCTTTTTCTTGAGTAAAGCTGCCTGTAGGGTAAAATTCGATACCTTTTTCCACAAAGTAGTCAAAGAGTAGCCCTGCAATTGTCCGACTAAAGAGTTCGTGGTTTTGCGAAACTGCTAAGATTTCTACCTCACCCAAGTAGTAGAACAGTCGTATGCCAGGGGAATTATTGAACCCTTCCTGAATTAATTTGAATTGTTGCCAACTTACAAGAGAGTGAGTGAATCGTTGGTCTGTGGGTTTATTTAGTTAGGACTTACGCAACTGGCA
>DNGI01000193.1:1951-3401 GCA_003486645.1 Cyanobacteria bacterium UBA11370
TTGGTCTGACGCACCCTACAAGTTGATTTAAGTGTGACACTTGCGTAAGTCCTGTTAGTGCCTGTGTCATGGCGATCGCTCTCCTAACCCTACTTCATTTTTTAGTGGCTAGTTGTCTTTGTTCATTATTTTGAGATCTTGCACCAATCTCAACAAGTCTAAATTTTCTCTCATCACAATGAATTAGCCCTGCCCCTGCCCCCACCTCCCCACTCCCTTTTCACCGTAAACTCAGGGGTAAAGCACAAAAACAGTGGACTAGACTAATGGAAAACTTTCCCGTTGACACTCAACTTGATGCTCAACTGGTGTCATCGGTATCTTCTCCTTCAACACCTTTTGATCGCGCGATGATGCAGCGGTGCATTGAACTTGCTCGTCGCGCCCTCGGTCGAACCACCCCAAATCCTCTAGTTGGTGCTGTCATTGTTCGGGATGGCGAGATTGTGGGAGAAGGGTTTCATCCGGGTGCAGGTCAACCCCATGCGGAAGTGTTTGCTCTCCGTCAGGCAGGTGAAAAAGCGAGGGGAGCCACAATTTATGTTAATTTAGAGCCTTGCAATCACTATGGACGAACGCCTCCCTGTTCAGAAGCCTTAGTCGCGGCGGGAGTAGCAAAGGTAGTCGTCGGTATGGTTGACCCTAATCCGTTGGTATCTGGCGGTGGGATTGAACGGTTAAGAAAGGCTGGGATTGAAGTGGTAGTTGGTGTCGAAACCCCAGCTTGCCGTCAGCTTAATGAAGGGTTTATTCATCGCATTCTCTACCAGCGTCCCTTTGGAATTTTAAAGTATGCCATGACCCTAGATGGCAAAATCGCTACCAGTAGCGGTCATAGCGCTTGGGTAACAGGCTTGGAAGCGCGGACTTATGTGCATCAACTCCGGGCGGGTTGTGATGCAGTAATTGTCGGTGGTAATACGGTACGTTTGGATAATCCTTACCTGACTAGCCATCATCCAGATGCCCATAACCCGCTACGGGTAATCATGAGTCGTACTCTCGACTTACCGATGAATGCTCGTTTATGGCAAATTACAGATGCTCCTACTTTAGTGTTAACCGAGACGGGAGCTAATCCGGATTTGCAGAAACAGTTGGTGAACAAGGGAGTGGAGGTGATGGAACTAACACCCCTGACACCAGCAACGGTAATGACTTATTTATATGACCGACAGCTTTCTACAGTGTTATGGGAATGTGGCGGAACCTTAACGGCAAGAGCGATCGCTGATGGCGCAGTCCAAAAAATCTTAGCATTCATTGCCCCAAAGATTGTCGGTGGTCAATTCGCGCCCTCGCCTGTAGGGGATTTGGGACTCGCAACTATGACCGATGCCCTCACTCTAGAACGGGTCAGTTGGCGGCAGTTAGGATCAGATTATGTTGTCGAAGGTTATTTGCCTTTAGTTGTTAGTCATTAGTTTTTTGTTGGTTGTTGTTTGTTGTT
>DNGI01000193.1:3712-4553 GCA_003486645.1 Cyanobacteria bacterium UBA11370
AACCAACAACCAAAAACCAACAACTAACAACCAAAAACCAACAACTAACAACTAACAACTAAAAAATGCTCGAAGTAACGATTTTGAGCCTGTTGGTCGGTAATCTCGGTTGGCAGGCGGTAGTGGTGAGTGCATGGCTGCGCTGGCGGCAAATGGTTAGCAGTCAACAGTATCAGCAGGAGGAGGAAGAAGTTTTGACCTGTTTTGACTCAAAAGAAGACTCAGCATTAGTCAAGCCTATACCATCAAACGGCAAAATTGAACGGTCTAATAGTCCGGATCTTGCTCCAGCAGACCCGCAGTTAGTGGGTTGGGAATTTAAAATTGTACGTGCTAGCCGTGACCTGTTTCATAAACCCGAAGTTTTTCAACGACTGTGCCAAGAAGAGGCAATGGCAGGCTGGATTTTGCTGGAAAAACTGGATGATCGACGAGTCCGGTTTAAGCGACTCATTGCTTTACGAGATATTATTGATCCCCAAAAGCTTCCCTATGATCCCTACCGTTGCCATTATGGTTCCTCATTGAAACCACTCACTTGGTTGGGTGCGATCGCAGCGTTAATGGCGATCGCTATACCCTCGTATTTTGGCTATAGCTTAGTTTCATCAATGCTGGCGCACTCACGAGAGAATTCTCCACCATCTCCCTATGATGGATTGCCTCCCCAAGATTTCCCCCCAACTCAATAAACTCCTGGCTTTGATTCGGGAACAGAGAACAGAGGGTGCTATGGCGGGTGGATTTGACTGGTGAAAAAAGGGGGACAAGGGAAACTTGGGGGAGGGGTTTCACAACTCATACCAAGTTGCAGTCAAAGATAGTAGATAGGAAAGACTTG
>DNGI01000193.1:4820-6216 GCA_003486645.1 Cyanobacteria bacterium UBA11370
TATGAACGCAACTTGGTATCATTTCGCCTCGCTATAGAACCAAAGTATGTGCAACAGACACCCATGAAGGCGAGTACACGAACCTGGCGATGTACCTGAAAGTGCTATTCTAAATATTTCTATCAGAATGTCTGAAAACCCCGTGTTTTCAGGTATGCGTCTTATAATGGTCAGTTGTGAGTTGTTAGTGGTCAGTGGTCAGTTGATAGCTAGAAAAACAACCAACAACCGTTCGGCTGACGCTGACGGCGAAGCCAACAACCAACAACCAACAACCAATAACCAATGACCCAAGCTCGTGATATTCTACCCTTACGTCTACAACTGACTCCTATGCAGGTGTCAGAAGTAGCACCTCAGCCAATTGGTAGTAGGGTAGAAGAGCGATCGCCTCTAGCCAGTCTGACTACAATCGCAACAGAAGTCAGAGGGTGCCATCTGCCGTTATACCCTGGCGAAGCAAGCGAACTATTAATTCAGCTCGAAAATTTGGGCAACCGTCCCTTACATTTGGATATTCAAGTTAAGGGAGATTTCCCATCTCAATGGTATCGCCTCGGTATGGAGGGTCACGAACTTCCTCCCAGAGGGCACATGGAAGCGGTTCTTTACTTCCAGCTTGCAACGAATTTCTTTGAATCTGAAGACTATTATCAATCCGGTCAATCCCCCCAGTTAGATTATCGCGGTCAGATTTATGTTTATTACACTGACCCAGAAACAGGACGACAACAAACGGAAGTTGGTGGGTTTAACCTTTACATCCGTCCCCGCACTCTTTACCCCAATTTTCTACCCGAAATTTATCGGGATGTGGATTTTATTGGTCGCTTACTCAAGATTTTTGAGCAGGCGTTTGAACCCACTGTACAGGCATTGGATGTGTTATGGGCATACCTCGACCCATTAATGACTTCAGAGGCAATGTTACCCTTTCTTGCCCATTGGGTAGGTTGGCCAATCAATCCCGCATTGACTCTGAATCGACAACGTTATCTGATTCGTCAAGCCATAGAAATTTATCGCTGGCGCGGGACTCGTCGGGGATTGCGTTTTTATTTACATTTATTTACAGATTTACCGTTGGATGAGCATCTACCCGAAGATGAGAAACATATTAGTATTCGAGAGGTTTTTAGCCGGGGTTTACTGATTGGTGACACTCGCTTAAACCGAGACTCATTCATTGGCGGCGGACAGCCTTATCATTTTATTGTAGTACTCCGACCTGATAACCCCAATCAGATTGATAAAAAGCTAATTCATCAAATTATTGAACAAGAAAAACCTGCATTTTGTACCTATGAACTTTATGTAGAATAGTTGTTTGTTGTTTGTTGTTTGTAAGGGTTTAGTTACGCTCAAATAAAACAAGGATGATGGGGAGTGGGGGAGT
>DNGI01000017.1:0-862 GCA_003486645.1 Cyanobacteria bacterium UBA11370
TACCTATGAACGCAACTTGGTATCAGTTCAGAGGTTTAACCATCCAGAACGATTGAACTTGATAACCGAGGTGTTGATAAAGATCCAGTGCAGGTTGGTTGGCTTGAAAAACTTGGAGTCCAATTTGGCGATCGCCCCTTGCCCTAGCCCAGTTTTCTGCATAACGCATCAGTGCCGAACCAATCCCTTGACGGCGGTAGTCTGGCATGACGTACAGTAAAAAAACATGAGCATGGCGATTCCCCCGTACTTGATCAATCGCATTCCCTAGCCACAGACAAGCAACGGGTTGAAGGAAGGTTGATGCAGAACCTGGAGAATGATCCGATTCAACCCACCACAAGGGCGTTTCTTTACTAAAATATTGCCGCACTGTTTCCGCCAGATGGGAAAAATCATGCTGATCTGGAAAAAACTCTTCGTAACTGAGTTGGAGAAATTTGAGTAAGGTTGCTCTCTCCAAGCCAGAACCAACGCGCAGTCGGTAGCCTTCTAATAATAATTCCCTAGACACCCGTACTGCCAGAGCCAAAATGAACAGCCAATGGGGTTGAGATGGGGTGCTGAATCATTGCCCCCTCAACCTCTTCAATCGGTGCGGGTGCTGCCATATCGGATGGTAAAAAAATGCGAGCGCTGACAGCGACTAAAGCAACTAAAAAGACCAGTAGGATTAATAATGGGGTAATATACTGACGAAAGAAAGTCATCGTGATTGATTTAGGGGAAAACGAAAGAAACCACACAAATTATAAGCGGTAAACATTTCCCCGTCAGGACTTACGCAACTGGCACATAGAGTAGGGTGCGTCGACTCGGAAACCTTTATTATCTCGATCAATATCTTGGTCTGACGCACCCT
>DNGI01000017.1:1083-7570 GCA_003486645.1 Cyanobacteria bacterium UBA11370
TTGGTCTGACGCACCCTACAAGTTAACTTAACTGTGACACTTGCGTAAGTTCTGCCCGTGTTCCTTAGTCTTCTTGTTCCCTGATCAGTTTCAACTCGTCAAGGGTTGGATGATAAACGACTTCGGACTGATTACTACCAGCATTAGCTTCAAACCTCTGCATCATATCTCTAAGAGTTTGACGGAATCGACTATATTCAAACCTCTCAATCGCTTTTTGTCGCAGTTGCTGTGGCTGATACATTAAGGGATGGGGATAAGTTCGTTGTAGGATTTGGATCAAGTTTTGCGCGATCGCTTCCACATCATCTGGATCAACTAAGCATCCTAATTCACCATGACCTAACGGATCAACCGCACCATCTTTATTACCCCCCAAAACTGGCTTTCCACAGGCTAAGGCTTCTAGATAAACAATACCGAATCCTTCGCCTTTACTTGGCATTGCAAACACATCACAAAGATTGTAATGATCCTGGAGTTCATGCTTGGGAACGTATCCCGCTAAAGTAACGCAATCGTCTAAACCTAGATGGCTAATCAATGTTTCAATTCGGGTTTGCTCAGAGCCTTTGCCCACTAAAATATAGTGAACATTGGGAATTTGTTGGCGAATTTGGGGTAACGCGTTCAGGATTTGGTCATATCCTTTGTAGGGTTGAAGTCGCGTCACCGTCATAATGACAGGTTGTTCTGATGATAAACCATATCGTTTCAATAGGTAGTCGGGTTTAGGTTGAATTTGAAAGGCACTGCCATCAAAGGTATTGGGTAAAACGGAAACTTGGTTTGGGTCAAGATAACCCTGAGTAAGGACGCGATCGCGGGTGTAGTGACTGACGGCGATTGCCTGGTTTGCATGAGACAAAGCCGACTTTAAAATAGGATTTTGGATATTCCACGCTTCCAAACCATGCAATACCACCCAGTAGGGCACTCCAGTTAAGCGTTTGAACCAGCGAAAGACAACACTGTAAAGATCGGGGTGAGTGGTTAAAATTAGGGTTGGACGCTGCCAGATACCCATAGTAACAATTTTTGCCGCCGCAATAGCCGCCATGCCGTACCGCCGCCACGGGTTAGGATCGCCATGGGATTGACCGAAATAGTGAAACCGTGTTTGGGGTAAAAACGTTAGGTTCTGTAAATTTTTAGTGTCAGGATGGTCGTATTTAAGAAATACATCGTATTCAGCGGTTGGATATAAATCCTGCAACGTTCGCAGTAAGACCGCCGAGTAAACTTGGATTCCACCCATATAGCCAAATATATTGGGGAAAAGCAGATAAAAATGGTGTCGGTGTGGGATTGTTTTTAACATTGTTGAATTGGGTAAGATGTAGCTATCTCTTGAAGGGATGTAAGAAAAAGCAGTTGGAAAATTCAACCAACTGCTGGTGTAACTGACAGACAATTCTGTTTTTGCTGCTAATTTAGTTCGCCATTAGTTAGCTGTACCTTGGCGACGACGACGCGCCATTAAACCTAAGACTCCTGCGCCTATCAGTGCGCCTACTGTACCTGGTTCTGGCGTTTCTTGAATCTGAATAGCATTTGCTGTCATCAGCATATCGTTATAGTCTCTGTCGCCGCGCCAAGAATCATTGACTACAATCAGTGTTGTATCTGCCGCAATATTAATGGTTTTCTTCTTAGATCCACCAAAGTTCCAATTGTAGGTGTGGGTTGTTGCCCCATCAATGAAACGCATCACGTCAGAGAAAATGGTAGGGAAGGTTTGTACTCTTGTTCTGTTTACCTGTTGGTCAATTACGCCAAAGAAGTATGTTTTTCCAGATTCAAAGGTGTAGCTAGTCGTGCAAGCACCACTAATCACACTATTAGCTTGACCGCAAGTTCCTAACCAGTCATTGCCATTTCCTACAGCAGGTAAGTCATACCCCGGAGCATTTTCAGCAAATAGAGTTTGTAACAATGATTTATTATTATCGTAAATCCCAAAGCTAGACATATATTTGCTATGAGATTCTACGAAAGTGAAGTTGACAAGGGTATTTTTGGCAAATTTGAAACCGCTAGTTGAGGTTAATGGTGTGGTCGTAACAGAGCCAAGGGTTGCAGCTTGGACGGGAGTGCAAATACTAGCGATCGCAACAGCAGCAGCAGCAAGACCTAAGCGATGAGAAAGATTGAATTTCATTAGATTTGGTTCCTTTAACTGTTGAATTTCAGAGATTACTGCCTCTGGTTGTGGTTGGAATGTCAGTGAATAGATGGTTTCTACTCAATTTTTTCTAGACTAGAGATTCATCTATTTACTTGGACTGTCTTGCTATTGGCTCACTTCTGTTCTTTCTGGGTTTTGCTTTGATGGTTTCATCATAGACATTTTTTTTAGACAACGGAATCAAAATACTGGATATTATTCAAAAATTTAATTAACCGTATTTTTACGAAATAAGCTAATACCTACCAACTGTGTTTCGTGTTTTTAGTGATAGTTAATTAATTGATTCCATAAAATAATCACAAAAAATCCTAGAATATACGGATTAGAAATAGTTCAAAATTGAACCTTATTCGTGATTTCCGTTAAATTACTCACTCGATTGGCTAAAGCTAGAGTAATAAATTAGAAACAATCAGTAATTTCTCGAAGTGATTTAGGAAAAATTACGGATCACAAAAAAAGACTGGGGCTTTTTCCTCGCTTTCCTTTGGCTCTTTGACTCCTCTACCCTCTGCCTTAAAAGGATTAGTTTGATGCCTCACCAGAATGAGAATTACTATACTACTGGGTGATTTTAAGCAATTGTTGAGCGATCACTCCTCTAATTAGACATAGAATGCAAGAATTGAGTAGGTCACTGCTCTGGTAGTCTGATGAAGAAGTTGAAAGGTAAGCAACCGTGACTAGTCCTCGTGTTCTGTGTCTGGGTGAAGTATTATTTGATTGTTTAGCCGATCAGTTGGGGCGATCGCTCGAACAGGTTGAATCTTGGACACCTTACCCAGGAGGCGCTCCCGCGAATGTGGCTTGTGCGTTGGTAAAGTTGGGAACTCCTGCTGGTTTTATCGGGTGTGTCGGTGAGGATGAACCCGGAAATCAGTTGATAGAAGTGTTACAAAATGTTGGAGTAGATAGTACTGGCATTCAGCGCCATTCTACCGCACCAACGCGACAGGTTTATGTTGTGCGTTCTGAGACAGGCGATCGGGAATTTGCTGGGTTTGGGGATCTCGACACGTCCCAATTTGCTGATGCTTTTCTCCAAGGGTCAAATTTACCCGAATCGTTATTTGCCAATGCTGAGTTTTTAGTTTTGGGAACCTTAGAATTAGCCTATCCCCAAACTCGTAAAGCCATTACTAGAGCGCTCCAATTGGCAGATCAACACCATGTTAAAGTATTAGTAGATATTAATTGGCGACCGATGTTTTGGCCTGATCCAAGTGCTGCAAAACCTTTGATTGAGGAACTTTTAAAACATATCGATTTTCTCAAGATCGCTAAAGAAGAAGCTGAATTATTCTTTGATACTTCAAATGCAGGTGTGATTAAGCATCGTCTTGACTTATTAGAAGGCGTTTTAGTTACCGATGGCGATCAAGACTGTAGTTATTGCTTAGGCGATCAGGAAGGGACGTTTCCAGCTTTTTCCGTGAATGTTCAAGATACAACAGGTGCTGGTGATGCGTTTGTCGCGGGTTTTGTTCATCAGTTATGTGAATACGGACTCAAATGTATTGCTACGCCTGAAGCGGCTCGAAATGTGGTTAAATATGCCTGTGCAGTAGGAGCATTAACAACACTGAAACCGGGTGCGATCGCTGCTCAACCCACAGCCTCAGAAGTAGACGCATTTCTTGACAGTTATTAGTAATCTGTTAGGGGTGACTAGTATATTTTAGGATAACTGGTCACTGTTAACCCAAACATAATAAACCTTTATGAGCCATTCAAAATCGCAAATTTCCAATTTCAAGTCTTCCTCATATTCTAATAATAAAATCCTACTACACCGGATTGCTAATAAAATTGCCGTCACACCCAATCAACGGATTACATTTGCTGAATATATAGAATTGGTTTTGTATGAACCAGAACAGGGTTACTATGCAACAGGTGCGGTTAATATTGGTTTAGAAGGGGATTTTTTTACCTCACCTCACCTCTGTAAAGATTTTGGTGAATTACTGGCTGAACAGTTTGTTCAAATGTGGGATATTTTGGGACAGCCAAAACCGTTTAACCTGATAGAAATGGGAGGAGGTAAAGGATTTTTAGCCGGGGATATTCTTAATTATTTATACTCCTCACACCCTGACTGTTTTAAGGCTTTAGAATACATCATTGTTGAGAAAGGATCAGGACTAATTTCTCAACAACAGGAGTTATTAGAGCAATTGAAACTCTCACCTCTAGCCGTGCGATGGTGTACATTTGAAGAGATATCTGAAAATTCAATAACTGGCTGTTGTTTCTCTAATGAATTAGTCGATGCTTTCCCTGTCCATCAAATTATAGTTGAACAGGGACAGTTACAAGAAATCTACGTCACAACAGGCAATACCGAGGGAGATGAAATTAATTTTATTGAAATAACAGATAGCCTTTCAACACCTCGACTGAGAGACTATTTCGATTTTATAGGAATTGATTTGTTTTCAGGTGCTTATCCAGATGGCTATCGCAGTGAAGTAAATCTGGCGGCTTTAGATTGGTTAACGACTATTGCAAGTAAGCTAAAACGGGGATTTTTGTTAACGATTGATTATGGGTATTCAGCAGAACGCTATTATCAACCTGCACGTCATCAAGGAACATTAAAGTGTTATTATCGCCACAAACATCATGATAATCTTTATTTATACATTGGGCATCAAGATATCACCGCTCATGTTAATTTTACTGCTTTGGAGCGTCAAGGGGAATTGTGTGAATTACAAAAGGTTGGTTTTACTCAGCAAGGGTTATTCTTAATGGCATTAGGATTAGGCGATCGCCTTTCTGCACTTTCTGCTAATTCGGATCATCGAGTTGCTACAGCACAAGATTTAGTAACCATTCTGCGCCGTCGGGATGTGCTACATCAGTTAATCGATCCGATGGGATTGGGTGGATTTGGGGTTTTGATTCAGAGTAAGGGATTGGCAGAAGAAGAGGAGAAAGTAGCACTTAAAGGATTGACTGTACCGCCTATGATTAGATAATCAATCCTTTAATATTCATTCCTCCCCCTATTTAACACCTATCATTGCCGAAGATTGAGGAACTTTTGCTAACGCCTCCCGCACAACTTCAGAACCTGCGCCAAGACTACAAGACTTTTCAGTCAAATACTGTTTCCAAACTCGACTCCCCGGTTTTCCTGTAAACAATTGCAGCATATGTCGAGTAATTTTATTCAGCTTCAAACCTTTTCCCACCCAATGATCAATATAGGGAAACATCGCTTCAATAACCTGATGACGAGTTAAAGGAATTACCACGTCACCATAGATTTCACAATCAGCCGTTGCAAATAAATAAGGATTATCATAAGCCGCACGTCCAATCATCACCGCATCAACAAATTGTAACTGTTCGCGGACTTGTTCCAGATTAGTAAATCCTCCATTAATTTCAATAAATAAATCAGGAAATTCTTGCTTTAAACGATGTACCTCAGAGTAACGCAACGGGGGAATATCTCGATTTTCTTTCGGACTCAAACCCTGTAACCACGCCTTACGTGCATGAACAGTAAAATACTGACAACCTGCTTGAGAAACAATCCGAACAAAGTTAGCCATATCCTCATAGCGATCGCACTCATCAATCCCAATACGATGCTTTACACTAACCGGAATATTAACAGCTTCAATCATCGCTTCAACACAGCTTGCTACTTGTTCCGGTTGTGCCATTAAACAAGCGCCAAAATTCCCATCTTGCACCCGACTACTCGGACAACCTACATTTAAATTAATCTCGTCATAACCCATACCTTCAGCAATCCGCGCACATTCAGCAAGTTCTTTTGGATTATCCCCTCCAACTTGTAAAACAAGCGGTTTTTCTTCAGGCGAGAAACCCAGTAAACGGTCTTTATCCCCATGCAAAATTGCTGCACTCGTCACCATTTCGGTATAGAGTAAAGTACGACGTGTAATTTGCCGCATGAAATAGCGAAAATGGCGATCGGTGCGATCCATCATCGGTGCAACACTCAAGGGATAATTCCCTTGGCGCGATTTGGGATTTAGGATTTGGGATTTGGGATTAATCAAGGTTAGGGTTTTGGGATTGATGAGAGTCATAAATATAGAAGGGTTGGTATTAAGGTAAGTTGTTAGTTATACACTGAGGCATTTAGCTAATGGCTAATGGCTAATGGCTAATGGCTAATTGGTGATTACGGAACTAATTGCTCTATTGGTAAACTAACAAGTATTTAATGGGAGTAAGGCTGCATTTTAATTTCCTAGTATTCACTTAAAAAGCAAACTCTCACCCCATCCCCCCCATCTCCCCATCTCCCCA
>DNGI01000196.1:0-1353 GCA_003486645.1 Cyanobacteria bacterium UBA11370
GGAGAGGGGGAGAGAGGGGGAGACACGGGAATGTCAGAAAAACCAACAACCAACAACCAACAACCAACAACCAACAACAAAAAGGGGAGTGGGGAGTGGGGAGTGGGGGAAACAACGCACAACCAACAACCAACAACCAACAACAAATTTTACTTGCGTAACGACAAAAATCCGAGAGAATGTGCTAGTAGGTTTCGTTGTTTTCAGTTTGTGAAATTTATTTTGAGGAGTGATCTTGAAGAGTAATTTTTTTAAACCCGTTTCTTGCCTACTCGGTATAGGCGTTTTGACGATTGTGAGTCATACTCTGTCTGTCCATGCTGAACCCCCTCCAGATCTAGCATCCATTCCCTCGGTTGAACCTACTCAACCCCCAAGTTCATTTGTTGACTTACTCGGTGTTCAAGCCGTGACAAATGACTCAGTTTATGGTAGTCAATTGGAGTCTAAAACCCAAACAAACTACCAATTGGTAAAAAACTTACAGCCAAAGGGTGAACCTTTACCATCAGTTACGGTTGAAGAATCGGTGGGATCAACTCCAACGGTAAAATCTACGGTAGCACCTGGGTCATTTGTTGACCAACTAGGGATGGATCAGACTACTACCCAAACTTCTGATCATACGGTGAGTCACGTTAAGGTTAAACATGATACTTTAGCCAAGACTCAGCCATCTGACGTTGGTGTTGAGATTGTTGAACCACAAACGATCGCCTATAACTCTACCTCCGAACCTCAAAAGGATGCGATCGCTGCTGTACCCATACCCGGAACTGTCGCCACTTCTGCGGATCTGCTAAAAGTACAGTCACAAACTCCTGAAGTATCCGCCGTATCTTCTCAAATACAAGATACCAGGTTAGCTCAAAGAGATCTTGATATCCGTCGAGGTACGGTTGGGGTTCCTAATTATATTGGCATTGGTGGTAACATTGGGCTAAGTAGTGGCGATGATAACACTACGTTAGGTGACGGTGGCTTTGTGATTAACGGCAAAATTGGTCTTGCCTCTAATCTATCGTTGCGACCCAGCGTAATTCTTGGCAATGATGCTGTTTTCCTGATTCCCCTGACCTATGACTTTTTGATTCCGAGGGTTGATCCCTTTGAACCGATTCGGTTTGCTCCTTTTGCTGGAGGCGGTGTTGCCATTTCGACTGATGATGATAGTAGCATCGGTTTTTTGTTAACGGTTGGTGTTGATGTACCATTATCACGAGCTTTTGTAGCGAATGCAGCACTCAATCTCGGTTTCATTGAAGATACAACAGATTTCGGGATAATACTCGGTGTTGGTTACACCTTCCGTAACTAGTACAGGATGTGGGGAGTTTTGAGTTTTGTTAGCGT
>DNGI01000196.1:1693-6662 GCA_003486645.1 Cyanobacteria bacterium UBA11370
GATTTGCCGGACATCATATGAGTTTTGAATTCAAGAAAATTCTTAACTCCCTACTCCCCACTCCCTACTCCCTTTTCATATAAATAATGCAGTAATGCCATATCAACATAACTTGCATCCCCTGCATCTCCAGCAAGGACATTAAAAGGTTGATCCGGTTCTCCCAAATGATTTAATACAAGTATGGCATCCGAAAAATCATGGTTTTGGGTATAATCGTTGAGAGTAATAATCGTGTTTAAACCTGCTGCCTTTGCCGCTTTTAAACCTTGCTCTGAATCTTCTATAACCAAACAATCCGACGCTTGTAAACCCATCTCTCGCAACACATAGTAATAAATATCTGGCGCTGGTTTTTTTGCAGGTACAATATCCCCAGCAGCAATCACTTCAAACCAAGAGAGACTATCTGAACCTAAGTTAGTTTCTAGAAGCGCAGTAACATTAGGTAAGGCAGCGGTGGTGGCGATCGCTAATCGTATTCCTTCACGTTTTGCTTTTGCTAACAATCGCTTGACCCCAGGACGTAGGGGAATTTCGCCTTTCGCTACCAGTTTTTGATAATGTTGGGTTTTAATCTTGTGTAGGTTAGCAATGAACTCATCCAAATCGTTAGAAGGTTGAAAATTAGGGTGGTATTGATCTAAGTAAAAACGAATTCGTTCTTTACCCCCTGCAACTGTCAGTAATTCACCGTAAAGAGGGACTGACCAATCCCAAGCCCATCCCGCTTCCCCAAAGGCGAGATTAAACGCGACGCGATGACCGTACTGTTCCGTATCTGCTATAGTTCCATCAACATCAAAAATTAATGCCTTAAGTTTGGTCATGTGAAGAATTTTTCAAATCGATGATTAAACTTTAGCGGTTCAGATCCCCGACTTGTCTAACAAGTCAAGGAACTCATCTTTAATTTGTTATATTATTAAAGTAGATCAAATTTATACAATAGTCAAATTATGAAACACGAAGTCAAGATTCTGGAACCAACAGATTTATGGTATTTACAAAATAATATTAACAAAGAAACCAATAAATTTTATCATCCCACCCGAAGTATTCCCTTTGTTCAGCAAGTCGAAATTTCTCTCAATAATTCGGGCGTAATCATTCAAAAAGGGACGTTACATAGGTGTGTGGGTCAATTAAGTTATGGGGTTTATAAAACGGATAACCGTTTAAAAGATATCTGGGTCTCTTTAACGACCGAAATGGAGTACAACGCTCCTCTTTATAAAGGAACGGGTCAGGTTTACCTTGAACCCAGAAAAAAAGGCAACTTCTTGTATTACACAGAGATTGAGTTTTCAGAGACCGATCAATGGGAATTTGATGATGGGATATTTCAGTTTTGCTCAGATAATGTCGTGTTGGGAACTAAAAAATTAAAAATCCGGCAAATGGTTGGTTCTAATGAAGGGACATGGAGAATTGCTCTAAAGGCATTACCCGGACAAAACGCACAAGTTGTCGTTGGAACAGCCGCACCTGCTAGAGTGATCGAATTAAGAAGAGGTGAAACGGTAATCGCTGATTATGACTTGGTAAAAGGGTTTACAAACAGAATTGAAGAAGATTATCGAAAATTAGGTCATTTGGGTAAAGGCGGTGGAGAAGGTTATGTTTGGGTTTATACAGGTGAAGGGAAATTATTAATCTCTGAAATGGAAGGGATGGGATTGGGTTGAGAGAGGGGAAGATAATTTCATGCCAGCATCATCGTGGCATCAAGGTTGGGACATTACGGAAGAGAAAAGAGAGGTTTATCGGAAACGATCTCAAGCATCCAGTAAAGCAAAAGCTCAAGCCCTTCGTGGTGAAGGAAAAAAACCAATTCATCCGATCAATGTGCCGCGACTCAATCCCGAATCCCTGATGCCAAAATTATCGGGTAATGGATTGCGATCGCTGTCTTTATTTAGTGGTGCTGGTGGTCTGGATCTGGGCTTTGATCGGGCTGGATTTACTCATGTTGCTTCCTACGATACCCTGGTCGATGCTGGTATTACTCTGCGTAATCTTCGACCTGACTGGAAGATTTTTTCAGGTGAAGCAGGCGATGTCACAAAAGTAGATTGGCATCAATATCGGGGATTGGTTGATATTATTCAAGGAGGTCCACCTTGCCAGCCTTTTTCTGTTGCTGGTCGTCAAAAAGGTAAAGAAGATAGCCGGGATATGTTTCCCGAATTTATTCGCGCTGTACTGGAAATTGAGCCAATAGCTTTCGTAGCTGAAAATGTTACGGCATTAGTGAGTAAAAAATTTAACCACTATGTTCGGGATACAATTGAGCGTCCACTGTCTCACAAATACAAGCTGCTCCGATTTACTCTAAATGCCCCTTCTTTCGGAATTCCTCAAATCAGAAAGCGAGTTTTCTTTGTGGGATTTCGGGATGAGAGAATTGCTGCAAAGTATCAACCCCCTCAACCCACTCACTCTTGGCAGCATTTGCAGGTTAATCAATCGATGAAATCCCCCTCTCATGTTCAACTTGATCTATTTTCTGTTCTAAATCAAGCAGGCGATTTACATCCTTGTATGGGAGTGCGTGAAGCTTTAGGATTACCGGATATCGGATTTGATGGCTTATCTCCTACGATTCGGAGTTCCTTAACTGGGCCACGTCACACCACCTCTATTTTAAGTAGTGTTTCCGCACAAAAAGTATGGGAAAAGCTGCAAATTTGGCCAAATGGAGTGGCTGCAAATCGAGAACAAGCACACTTATTTGTACCAGAGAATGGTCACTTTAGATTGTCAGTACCAGACTGTGCAATTTTGCAAGGATTCCCTGATTACTGGCAAATTCATGGTGCTGTTTATATGGCTTTAGGTCAGATTGGAAATGCCGTTCCTCCACCAATGAGTTATCGAGTTGCAGTTTCTATTGTTCAAGCCTTGTCTTGAAGGGCTTCAATCACAAGTTCCCGCAGTCGTTGAGCATGATTTTCAGTAATTCGTTCCCATCCTTGAAAATAAGAAGCCAGAATATGTGGATTATTTAAAGTCGATCCTCGCTGGATCAAATACCGACATCTCTCCTTTAAGATGGAAAGCATTCTCTCTGGTGAGTAGCCCTGGGGTAAATCCATCTTTGTATAGTATTGTTGGGTTGTGTATTGTTTCTTTTGGAGACTGCGAGCATCTGGGAGCGTATAACTATCTTTTTGTCCGAGAATTGCGTAAAGATCATCTAGGGTGAGCCTTTCAGGTGCAATTTCACCTAATTTGTAGTCGGACATTATGTAGATTTCTTTCTCACTGATCCATTGAGACATTACTGTGGGAGAAGCATAAAGGCAATATAGTAATTCTGTACCTTGCTTATTGTAAAAGCCAAATAACCAGTGTTTTCCCTGCCATTTCTTAATATGATCCAGACCAAAATCACGAACTGTAGTAACAGAGGAGCTTGTGGTTGATTTTAATTCAAAAGGAATACTGTATCCGTTTACATCTAAAATAGCGTCTGTGCCGCTACGGGTTGGATTGGGAGGTCTTTTGAGTGCAAACAGTTTTATCAGCTCATTTTCCCGGCGATCATCTTGAACTGTCATTTTTCTTCCTTTTCGGGTAAGAGAGTCACAGATATCAAAACTTACCTGATCTAGAAAATAAATAATCATAGATGGCGATCGCAAAACCTGCAATCGCCCCAATCATCTACACCCGTTTCTACACCTTAGAAATCTCCTGCAATGCGGCTAAAACCGTATCGTGAATCACACCATTACTTACAATCACACCCTGATTATCAGAAAGTTTAGCACCCAGAGAAAAATTGAGGGGCTTACCATACATATCGGTCACACGCCCGCCTGCTTCTTCTACCACAATTACACCTGCGGCATGATCCCAAATCTTCTCTACATAGTCGGGAGTCTTCGGTGAAGGCAAACGCAGATAAAGTGCAGCCCGTCCCGCTGCAACCGCCCCATACTTTGCCTGAGAATCCATCCGCAATGAAGGAGAGGTGAACCCTACCGCTTTGGCGATGGCATCCTGACGCGCTTGATCCCCGTGTCCTGATTCCACACTTTGCACAAAGCGCATATTCCCCACATCATCCGCCGCCGTGACGTGAATCGGTTGGGGCGTACCACCCGATAGGGGAACCATCGTCGCCCCCTGACCTCGCACCGCTACAAACAAAACACCCTGTTCACCATCGGGTTGATCCGGGTCTACGGGTAGCGCCGGACAACCCAAAACCCCAAGTTTTAACTCACCCAATTCTACTAGCGCCAACGCCACGGCATATTGATCTTGACGCAGAAACCCTTTTGTGCCATCGATAGGGTCTAATGTCCAGTAGCGTGAGCCAATCTCATTATTACCGCGATCAATCCAGGAAAGTACGTCATCAGACGTAGCATCCCCGACGACAGCTTGCACATAGCTAGTCACCTGTGCCAGTTGATTTGCCATTGTGGGTTCCCGTAACTCCGTTGCGGTTTCTTCACCGACGATCGGATCATTGGGAAATGCGGCAGCGATCGCGCGACAAATCACCGCCTGAGAACCATAATCCGCTACGGTGACAGGACTCTTATCACTCTTTTCCATCGCTTGCACTCGTTCCTGGCGGACTCTCTGGCAAAGTTTGGCGGCAGCGACAACCGCTTCAATCGCTACCTGCTTCTCTTGTTCATAAGACATACGCAATTTGTGTCTCCTTACCGTTACTTCTACCAGAGTAGCCATTGGTATTTTTCTAAGCCGTCATCGATAGCCTTAATCGCTTATGGCTTATGGCTTTTGAGGAATTATTTTCTTTGCCGATAAGAGCCAAAAAATTTGTTTCCATCAACGTGAATTAAATGGTCAGGCGACTCTACTAACCCTACCTCAGTTTCCTAACTAATTTCTAAACACTAATCAGGCACATGGAGTAGGGTGCGTCAGAAGAGCACACAATGATTATCTCGATCAATAACTTGGTCTGACGCACCCTACAAGCTGA
>DNGI01000214.1 GCA_003486645.1 Cyanobacteria bacterium UBA11370
AGAGCGATCGCTCCTCCATTCCCATCCTCAGAGGAGGAGCTTATAGACTCTGTGCGAATATCGCCATCGGCAGTTAAAGCGATCGCTCCCCCATTTCCCTCACTAGAGAAGGAGTCTATAAACTCTGTGCGGATATTGCCATCGGCACTTAGAGCGATCGCTCCTCCATTTCCAGAGTCGGAGTCGGAGTCTAGATTATCTGTAGTAAGGTTCCCTCGTGAATCAATGGTAATAGCCCCCCCATTACCCGGAAGAAGAAAAGTAAAATTGTCATAATCAACTCTCCCTGTATCAATATCTTTAGTAGAAATATTCCCCGCTAAACCATTCCCTCGATACTGATTGGTTAACAGCACCCTTCCATCCGCTTCAGAGATTCTAATATCTCCATTTACAGTAATATTTCCACTCGTTGACCCTGTAAAAGTAGGAGATGGCACCGTTCCAATACTTCTATTTCCTAATAATCCTCCTGGAACTTTCGTCCAATCTATTCCCGCTCTTACATCTAAAGTCGGCTGATTACTCCCATTAATTATTACCTTTGTCCCATCCGACAATTGAACATTCGCTAAACTCGCCAGAAATGGGTCAGGATTATTCGGATTAATGGTATTTCCTGGTGTATCTGTTCCATTAATCACAACATTACCCAACGTCACACTCCCCCCTGCCAAAATATGGAGGGATGCCCCAGTATAATCTCCTAAACTTACATTCCCACGGGCGAGAATAATCGGATCGTAAGGACTAAATAAATTCCCCAAACTCCCATCCAACCGTTCTATCCGAAAACTTCCACCCGCCGAATAATGTGCATCTCCTCCCACCGTAGAGGCACTTCGCAGCACCATATTTCCACCAGAGAATAAGCCACTATTGGGATGATTCAAGGCAAAAACATCTACTTTTTGATTCCCTTCAATCAACAAGCGATTCCCCGCCGAAGCAATAAACGCCTGAGTCGCACTATCCCGCACTTTCAGAGTATCCGTCGCCCGTAGAGTCAAATTTCCACCTGCGTATAACTGACCTCGTAAGTCCAAATTCCTAGCTGCTAAGGTTAGGTTTTGCCCTACTCTTAAATTCCCGTAATTAGTAATTGTTCCTATCTTCCCTTCTGGTAGGGGGGACTGAGGGGGGTTATTGCTGCCATACTGTAACCCTGGAGTAACATTAATTGTTAATAACGGTGGTGCTTGGGGATTTGTGGCGCTAAACTCACTGCCATCAGAAAACTTAACGCTATTCGCCGTAGAGGCAACAAACGAACCGCCAATATCTAACCGCGCATTCTCTCCAAAAATTATCCCATTGGGATTAATTAAAAATAGATTCGCCCTTCCATTCGCCCGAATCAATCCATCAATATTCGAGATGGAATTACCTGTAACACGGGTAAAAATATTCTCAATCCGAGCAGCATTATTAAACCATGTTTCGCTTCCTCTGGGTACAGAAAACTCCTTAAAACTGTGGAACAAATTTACTCCCCGCACTGTACCCCCATCAATCCTACAAACCGGACATTCGCTAACTTGGGAATTTACAGGAAGTGTATTGTCCGGCACAATTTGTGATTGAGCAGGGCTAATCGTTACTAGAAATATGAGGGGAATAATGCTGGCACTCCCAACGTGGGAAATATTTTTTTTCATAATAATTAAGTTTAACCGCGATAAAACTTAACTAATCAGTATAAGCTAGCCAGCCTAAATCAGTTGTGAAATAAAATTACATTTTATTAGAAATGACCAAAGATTAAAAGCAAAAGGCAAAGGCATAGAACTACAAAGTTTTCCCTTTTCCCTTCCCCGTATTTTTTACGAACTATCTGTAGCTGGATTTGAATAAATTGGTATTATAGCCTTTCTCAAATGGGTGAGGTACATTGAATTTTCTTCCCCACTCCCTAAAACCTAAAACCTAAAAAAGAGAGCCGTTACTCTTCTTAATGAACCCTACTGCCAACCCCTAACAGACGAATTGCGGTGAAATTGTCCAACAGAGGGCATATCGCTAGATATAATAAAGCACAGACACTAACTCACACAGCACAAACGCCCGATAGCACTTGATGATCAATTCCGGCTTGCAGTACCCCATATTTGGGCCAGAAATTCAGTGTCCTCACTGCCGTCAAACCATCCCAGCATTGACATTGACGGATACTTATCTGTGTCCCCGTCATGGGGCATTTGAGGCAGACCCAAACACGGGTGAACTGATTCACTTACAATCTGGACGGCACTGGCGGCAGTGGAATGAGGAGTGGTATCGACAACACACCCATCCGGATGGAATTCGTTTTGAGATTCACGAAGCCCTAGACCGTCTCTATACTCAAGGATACCGAGCCACACGAGTTATTATTGCTAGTCGTTATCGGGAATTAGTGAGTGCGTACCTAGAGCGTAGCACCCCTTGGCGTGGTCAAGCTGAACCGACAAAACCCAGACTTTACGGTTTACCCGTGGAATTTAGCCCCGAACCGACTGAAGATCCCTGCTGGGAAGTGATTAATTTTGATTTAGAAAAAGAACCCGGTATTCCCGTCCGCTATCCTTATTTCCGATTATTTGAGTAACTTAGTTGTTGGTTGTTGGTTGTTAGTTGTTAGTTGTTGGTTGTTAGTTGTTGGTTGTTAGTTGTTGGTTGTTTGTTGTTTGTTGGTATAAACTAGGGGATTGATTATTGTTCATTGCTCAAAAGGTTGTCTTGTATTGAGAATTAGCCATTAGCCATTAGCCATTAGCCATTAGCCATTAGCAATTTTACCACCGCCCAATGTTATAACTATCAACTTGGGTTAATAAGCAATAACCAATTAACCAATAACAAACAACCAACAACCAACAACCAATAACAAATGCACCACGCTTCAATTCGCACGGCAAATATTCATCGGGCGATCGCATTTTACGAACAGTTAGGCTTTACCATCTCGGAACGCTTCACCGCCGGGATTACTCTCGCCTGTTGGATGGAAGGACTCGGAGGACGAATTGAACTTATTCAAATTCCTGAACCGCACCCCGCACCCGATGCCTTTGGAGATGAACATTACGTTGGATACTATCATTTATCCTTTGATTTAACAGATACAACAACCGATTTACCAAGTTGGATTAAGTCCCTTCAACAAACATTTGCTGAAGCATCAACTCAGAATCCCGAACAGTTTCAACCCCTAAAAATTCTATTAGAACCCACCCAACAAATGATCGGCGATCGCATTTACGAAGTAGCTTTTATTGCCGATACTGATGGACTCCCCCTAGAATTTATCAGAGTATTAGGAAGCAGGAACTAAGAGGCTATTTATAAAGTAA
>DNGI01000212.1:0-461 GCA_003486645.1 Cyanobacteria bacterium UBA11370
TTTTGAGTTTTGAGTTTTAAATTTTGANACCAAGTTACGTTCATATGTAGCACTTTCTTTCCCCTTGTCCCGCCTATCTCCCCACTCCCCACTCCCCACTCCCCACTCCCCACTCCCCATTCTTAAAAAATGAGTACCCATATCTTTGGAATTCGACATCATGGCCCTGGTTCGGCGCGATCGCTTCGTCAAGCGCTGGAAACTCTGCAACCCGATATTATTTTAGTCGAAGGGCCGCCGGATGGGGATGGAATGTTGCCGTTGCTGGTGCATCCGGAGATGAAGCCACCTGTTGCTTTGTTGGTTTATGTGCCGGATCAGCCTCAACGGGCGGTTTATTATCCGTTTGCGGTGTTTTCTCCGGAGTGGCAGGCGATTTGTTATGGGTTAAGTAGGGGTGTTCCGGTGCGTTTTATGGATTTGCCTCAGATGTATCAGTTGGCAACGGATGGGGTAACGGA
>DNGI01000212.1:678-3346 GCA_003486645.1 Cyanobacteria bacterium UBA11370
GTAACGGATGTGGCAACGGATGGGGTAACGGATGTAACGGATGGGGTGTTGGTGGAGAGTGGTGGTGTTGAGGGATCTGATTGCCAGACTTTGGAGGATGAGATTCGTCTTGATCCGTTGGGGTGGTTGGGAAGGGCGGCGGGTTATAGTGATGGGGAGCGTTGGTGGGAACATTTGGTTGAACAACGCCAGGATAGTACGGATTTGTTTGCGGCGATTTTAGAGGCGATGAGGGTGTTGCGTGTTGAGACATTACAGGCGACATCTGAACCGATTATTGAAGTGCAGCGGGAAGCTTATATGCGGAAAATGATTCGCGCTGCCCAGAGGGAAGGATTCCAAAAAATTGCTGTTGTTTGTGGGGCTTGGCATAGTCCCGCGTTGATACAAATGCCACCGGAAAAGGAGGATAATGTAGTACTGAAGGGACTTCTTAAAATTAAAGTTGAAACGACTTGGGTGCCTTGGACTTATGGGCGATTGTCTTATAAAAGTGGTTATGGTGCTGGAGTAGAATCGCCAGGTTGGTACGATCATTTGTGGACGATTACACAAGCACAAGACAAGCCAAAATCTCAAATCCAAAATCCAAAATCCAAAATCCAAAATCCAAAATCGGATGTTGCAATTCATTGGATGACGAGGGTTGCCCAGTTATTACGAGAGGAAGATTTAGATGCGTCTTCCGCTCATTTAATTGAAGCGGTAAGATTAGCAGAATCACTGGCAGCATTGCGCGATCGCCCGCTTCCGGGTTTGTCTGAATTAAATGAAGCGACTCAAACGGTATTGTGTTTTGGTAGTCATTTACCTATGGGTTTGATTCATGACAAATTAATTGTTGGGGAACGGTTGGGGGAGGTGCCAGATGAAACGCCAATGGTGCCTTTGCAAAAGGATTTGCAGCGACTACAAAAGCGATTACGAATGCCAGCGGCAGCAACGGAAAAAATTTATGAATTAGATTTACGGAATGAGAATGATTTGGCGCGATCGCGTCTTCTCCACCGTCTTAATTTACTGGGTATTCGGTGGGGAGAAACGCAACAAACTAGGGGGACAGGTACGTTTAAGGAAAAATGGCGGGTGCAGTGGCAACCGGAATTTGTGGTTAAGTTAATCGAAGCCGGAATTTGGGGTAATACTATTTTAGATGGGGCGACGGCGTATGCTTGCGATCAGGCTCAAAAGGCAACGGAATTACCAATACTTACTCACTTGTTAGATCGGGTATTATTGGCAGATTTACCCGATGCTGTAAGTAAGCTGATGAGTCGTTTGCAAACTGAAGCAGCGGTTAGTAGTGATGTGGTGCATTTAATGGAGGCGTTACCTTCGTTAGCAAGGATACTACGTTATGGCAATGTCCGCAAAATGGATAGTAGTGTTATTAGCCATGTTGTTGATGGGTTAGTAACACGAATTTGTATTGGATTAGTAGGGGCGTGTTCGTCTCTTGATGATGATGCAGCTACTCAAATGTACCAGCGAATTCATCAAGTGAATGGTGCTATATCTTTACTGCAAAATGAAGCGTATTTAGTATCCTGGCGACAGGTGTTAATTCAACTTTCTGATTGGCAATTTTTACATGGTTTGTTATCGGGTTACAGTTGTCGGTTATTGTTAGATGCTAGAGTATTTAATACTGAAGAAGCGGCAAGACGTATGGGCTTAGTCCTTTCTACGGCTAGCGAACCTCCTCAAGCGGCTGCTTGGGTGGAAGGGTTTTTAAAAGGGAGTGGGTTGTTATTATTGCATGATCATATTTTATGGCAAGTTTTAGATAGTTGGGTGACTCAACTTAATGAGGATACTTTTACCGCATTATTGCCCTTGCTGCGTCGCACGTTTTCTACCTTTTCTCCTGCGGAACGTCGTCAAATGGGGGAACGGGTGAGACGGGGTGAGTCTGTAGTTGTCGGTGTTGAAGGGCAGGAGTTGGATTGCGATCGCGCTAATGGCGTATTGCCGATTCTGGCTCTAATACTCGGATTATAGCGGTTTTAGGTTGAATGTGATATGGAAGGTCTTTAGTAGAAAGGATCTGGGCTGTGCAATAAATGCTCTTTTACTCCATCCAAGGTAAAAATGGCTATAAGTATTGAATTTATTAAGATTTGAGCGTGAGAACCTCAGAGAAGTTAAGTCAAACTACTGAGAACTTCCCTATTTTAATCCGCCATTTGGCGATAGTGTGCGTTTAATGAATAATGTTAGGATTGGGGGTAGGGAGAGACCTACATGAGTCAGTCATTATGAGTACAGTGCTGGTCGTTGAAGATAATCTTACACAACAACAAGTCCTTTCGTGGGTACTTAAAAAGATGGGGCTGACGGTAATTGTTGCCAATGATGGTGTTGAAGCACTGGAAAAAGTTAATATTTATTCTCCAGATTTAGTAGTTCTTGATATTATCTTACCCCGAATGAACGGCTATGAAGTCTGTCGTCGGCTTCGATCTGATGTTAAAACCCAAAATCTTCCGGTGGTGATGTGTTCAGCGAAAAAAGAAGAATTTGATCGCTATTGGGGAATTAAACAAGGTGCAAATGCTTACCTAACTAAGCCTTATGAAACTGAAAAAATTGTTGAGACCGTTAAAAGTTTATTACAGAAAACGAGACAGCCAGTTCGATAAAACTTGAGTTTTGAGTTAATACTTAA
>DNGI01000216.1:0-9884 GCA_003486645.1 Cyanobacteria bacterium UBA11370
CTTGTCCCCCTTGTCCCCCTTTTTTCACGAATCAAATCCACCCGCTATATGCCCACTACTCAGCATTCTACTTAACAATAATAACGAGCGATCGCTGATTTTCTCTAATCAGTAAGTTATCGTTACTGCTAATAATTTGTCCAGTCCCTTGTTGTTTCTCTATCTCCTGTGAAATAGCTACAGCTTGTTCTTCCATTTCTTCGGCTTGAGTGGTTTGTCCCATCTTACTATAAGCGTCTGCCATATTTTTCAAAGTAATAACTTCACCTGCTAAATCGTTGTTAGTTTTAGCTGTAAGTAGTGCTTCTTGAAAATAACCAATTGCCCGATCATAAGCTTCCAACATCTCATAAGCCATACCCATATTATTTAAAGCGGCTGCTTCTCTGGTCAAATCACTCATATTCCGAAAGATAGCGATCGCACCGTGACAAACTTCTATGGCTTTCTGGTATTCTTCGAGACTCAAGTTAGCAACACACTGATTGTTTAAGGAAGTCCCAATTCCTGAACGTTCAGATATATCCCAAAAAATTTGCATTGATTCTCGCTGTAGGGCAATCGCTTTTTCGTATTGTCCTTGATAATAGTAAACTAATGCTAAATTATTTAAGGCTACTGCTTCACCATAGCGATCGCCGATTTGTTGCTGAATCATTTGAAATTGTTGAAATGACTCTAATGCCGCCTCAAATTGCTTGGCATCGAGTTGTTCAATCCCTTGTGTGAGAAGTTGTTCTGCTTCTACTTGTGTTTTTGTTGTTTCTGAAGTTTGGGCTAATACTGTTGGTAATGGTGAGGATACACAAATGTCTTGATTCAAAAGCAGGAATACTGATAATAGGCAAAATAGACCTCTTGCATAAATCCGAAAAACCCCTCCCCAGCCCTCCCCGAAACGGAGAGGGAGCAAGATTTCTTCCCCCCGCATCGGGGGGATTGAGGGGGGTCGATTTGACTTTTGCAAGAGGTTTAATGTAAAGGGTAAAACTAAGTTTTGGTTCTTTTGCATTGGTTTCTTCCCTCTTCTCTATTCTCTTTCCCCAAATCTTCAGATAGCCGTTTGAATGCTAAATAGTTTATAACGAATTAATCCCTTTAAATGCGTCTATCAGTGTGTAAAGGTGGCTAAGTTCATGAGTTGCCATAACTGAAATACGAATTCGACTGGTAGGCACGGTGGGAGGGCGAATAGCTGGAGCAAAAATACCCGCATTTTGTAACTGTTTTCCTGCTATTATAGCATCTGTTGCTGTAGCGAATTGAATGCAAAGAATTGGAGAATCAGAGGGTAAAAGTTTTAGATTGGCAAGCTGGTGTTGTATGAGCTGTTTGAGGGTACTTACATTCTTTTGAAGCCTTGTACGACGTTCGGGTTCCTGTTGAATAATTTGGATTGCGGCTAAGGCGGCGGCGGTATCAGCAGGAGATAATCCAGTCGTATAAATCCAACTAGCTGTCCGATTTTTCAGGAAATCAATTAAACGGCTAGAACCTGCTACATACCCACCTAAACTACCCAAAGCTTTACTCAGCGTACCCACTTGAATTAGGGTTTTTCCTCTACACCCAAAATGTTCCACACAACCCGCACCTGTAGAACCTAAAACTCCAGTTGCGTGGGCTTCATCAACTAATACCATGCAATTATAGTTTTCTGCTAATAGTAATAGTTCTGGCAAAGGGCAAAGATCGCCATCCATGCTAAAAACGCTATCTGTAGCAATCAAGCAACGACGATAGTGTTGACGATATTGATTAAGTTTATTATGTAAATCTTTGATATCATTGTGAGTATAGTTTACATTAGTTGCACCACTTAAAATTGCACCATTCTTTAGGCTAGAATGATTATACTGATCAGCAAGAATTAAATCCCGTTTATCAACTAGGGCTGCAAGTGTACCTAAATTAGCTAAATATCCTGAACTAAAAACTAGAGCATCTTCGGTTTGCTTAAGAGAAGCGATCGCACGTTCCAATTCTTGATGTAATTCCCGATGACCACTCAATAATCGAGAACCTGTACTCCCTGTACCATAAGTTTTAGTCGCCATAACAGCAGCTTGAATTAATCGCTCATCTCCTGCTAACCCTAGATAATCATTACTCGCAAAATTAATAACCTCGCGTCCTTCTAATTGCACCACAGCACCAGGAAGACTTTGCAGGGTTTGCACTGATCGATACCAGTTAGCTTTGTGAATAGTATCGAGAGAGTGATCTAACCAAGCGTAAGGATTTTGGATTTTGGATTTGTTCCATTTCACTGGCAATTGCCCTTAGTGATAAGCTCCATCCCAGCTATACAATTTAAATGTGGAATAGCTTATTGCTTATTTTGACTGTGATTTGACTTCTTTAATGTGGTTAGGAATCCAGTTCTTTTCCCAATCTTCGTGAAGTAGTTTTTCAGCTTCCGTTGGGTTGATAAACGTCTCCTGTCCCATGGGTCTGGAATAGCGCTTTTCTTTCCTTTTTCTCTTCGTCTCTTTCGATATACTGTCCTGAAAATGTGCCCACATTTGCTCACGCAAACTCTCATGTAAATCGGCACGTTCAGTGTCAGTTTTATCGGGGAATAACCTGAGTAATTCCTGTTGAATGAACGCTTCGCTATACATCAGATCGAATAGGTGTAAACCACCTGCACCGCCTCCCGCTTCTTTGCCAAAAACTCGTGCCGCAAAATTCTCAGTGGTATGACCAACTGTTGTATGTCCAACCACAGTACTTTCAGAACCAAGTTCTGTAGCTAACGCAGCTGCAAAAGAATCAGCTCCACTCCGTTCATCCTGATCATGGTCAGTCCACTCTTGATAGGAGGCTTTATTTTTACTGACTAATTTTGCTAGTTTTTCAGGATTGTTAGCTAGCTCCTCAAGCTGCTTTTCACTAAGATTATTTCCTAGTATTTTTTGTTTTTTAAGTTTTTCTACTTCATCTTTTAGCTTACCCGCGTTTTTGAGTTTTTGATATTTTTCAGCCAGGGGTTTGCGTAAATTTTCAACTCGACCTCGATCCGCTCCCGTACTACAAGCAAATAACTGCACTCGCACATCATCAACCAGTGCATCCTTAACACCACTCACAAACGTTTTCACATTTTCTAACTTAAGCTCAAACTCATTATTATTCTTCAAACCAACACCAAAAGGCTCCCCATGAGCGAAAAGAGCAACATTCTTAATTTTAGTGAATTTGGGAAGCGGTACATCAGCATTGTCTTGGTTTTGAGCCTGTTTATACTTTTCAACAAGTCCCAGATGGATGCGCTGAATGGCAACAGTCACTTCACTTAATTCATTAATTGGAATGGCTTTGCCGATAACAATTTTGTCTCCGTTGAGGGCGATCGCGTTTTGATTTGTCGCAAATTCATCCCCTGCTCTTTTAAACTCAGCCGCACCGTCTACTGTTGCTTTATAGTTGACATAAATTGCGACCGTAACACCGTTCTGATAGAGTTTTTTAATCTCTTCAAACTCTTGATCTTCTATACCAGCCGCCCCCGCTATTTTATCAAGTTTAGCAATAGGTTCTTTGACACGAGTAGCCCATTCCGGTGCAGTGTAATACATTGCCACTCGTTGACTACTTTTGAGTTTTTTGAGCATCGAGCTAATATCTGTATTGCTAAAGCCATTCAAAAGTACGGCAACCTGTGACCATTCTTGATTTTTGACAGCTTCTTGATATTTTTCTATTAGTTCTTTAATCCGAGTTGCCTCGTCTTTGAGTGACTGTTCTTTCAGTTGTTTAAATTGCTCGTCATCAAGGCTTTCTCCTGCTTGTAAGAGTTTATTCAAAGGTTCTCGTACCCGCGTCACCCATTCTGGTGCAGCCTCTAACATTGCTTTACGTTCGTCAGGATTTAATTCCTTTAACCTATCGAGAATATCTGAGGTATTGAACCCATTCAACAACACCGCCGCTTTCGACCATTCTTTTTTATCGTTTGTCTCTTTTGCTATCCCTTTTGCGGCTTCATAGTTGGCTTTTAATTCTTTATCAGGATTATTTTTTTGCTTATTTTTTCTCGCTTGAATATGTCCTGTTACTTGGGACACAGGCGTTAGTTCATTCGTTATAAATGGCTTTGTTTGTACCTGTGGAACTGAGACTGTTTCTGAGGCAAATAAGGGAATATTTGCTGCATTGTAACCCAAGTTTTCTGCTCGTTCGAGTTGAGTTTGGAGATCCGGCATTTCGGGTTGTGATGATAATGCCTGAGTTGGGGAATGTAAAGGACGGGTTTGCAACAGATTTGTTTCAGGTAACTCAGCTCGCCTTTCCTGAAAACCTCTACCAGATGGACGGGTTTGAAACTGAGGTTGGACGGGTGTTGAAGCCGACTCGCTCAAGGCTTTTTTGTGAATGCGCTGATAGCGACCTCTTTCGTCGGTCATGTCTCACCTCTGTTGCTTTCGCCTAAACTTTAGACTATTACCCCAACTTAATTATAAATTGCTTCTCTTGCTGCTATCCATAAGCCTTTATAAATCTTAAATGATGAAGAATGAATCAGAAATAGCTCTACAAATCCGAGTTTTTAACTGAGTAACATTTAATAGTTATAGAGTTCATCGCTCAGGGTTGATCTTGCGCCTCTAAGTCTGTTTTTGGGGGAGGTTCAATTTGAGTATTCTTACCTTTAACAGGGGGGAGTTGTTCGACTAAACCCATTTCAAACGCGATATCTGGCAACTCACCAGCAATATACTTTCCTGGCTGAAAAATTTTCCCTAGTGTCAAACACATCTGTTTGAGTTCAACAACCTCACCGGGGGCAAATAAGCCTTTCCACATTCTGCGTTCAATTCCCATAATTAATACTCTCCTCAGATAATCGTGTTCTCTTTAATTTTGCCAGCTATAGGCGCGTATTGAAATAATAACCTAAACGCAAAATCCCCGACTTCTCACAGAAGTCGGGGATTTCAACCCCTGATCTAGACAATCAAATCAACAGTTCAAGAGAAATAGTTAGGGTTTAGGTGTAGCCACTGTTGCTTTAACATTGACACTCTTCACACCCTTCACTTCCTTAGCCAAGGATTCAATCTGATCCAATTCTTCTTGAGACGCAACGGTTCCGGATATAGTCACAACCCCTTCTTCTGAATCTACAGCTAACTCACTCTTCGGTAATTTCGTTTCTAATTGATTGCGAACTAAGCTTTCAACATCACTATCAGCAATTTCTTCTGGGTTTCCTGCTGCGTCATTTCGTTGCTGTCTTGCTCTCGTATCCGATGCTATTTGATCTTGACGGACTTGGCTTGTTGCATCTTCTTGATTTTCTTGAGCATCTTCAGCGTTTAGTTCTTCATTATTATTATCTGTTGTAGTAGTGTTGTCGTTTGTAGAGTTGGGTGCCTCACCACTAGTTTTAGCCGTTGTGCAAGCCGTTGCACTAAATAAAAGAGTTACACCGAGTAAAAAAGGTAGTAATTTGTTCATTTTTTTGTGTGTTTGTTTGGGTAAAAAGCAGAAATTCGCAATCAATCATTAACGATTAACTATTCCCAATTCCTGCTGTGCTAACATATTGGTCTTGGTTAGTTGCTGTGTCGGATGTTTCATAAATTCCCCAAGCCTGAATTCCTCGGTAGCTAAGAATTTGTTCAGCCTGAGTAATTTCAGTGGGGATACCTTCTACCATCACTAAATATTCACCTTGACTCACGCAGTCGTTATACAGTTTCGCTTGGTTTTCAGGAACACCAAAACTCCTCAAAGCCGTCATTAAAGCACCCGCTGATGTATCAACGGTTCCACCCACTAAAGGATTCGTTAATAGGGTTGCTAACTCACCTCCTACAACAACTCGACCCATTTCCGGAGTCGTAATCGTCGTAAAACCTCCGATTAAATCGACCAAACCTCCAGCAATGACACCCGCAGGCGCACTCGATTTAATTCCGTCGCTAGTTTGAAGGCTACTACGACTGTTCACTTCAACAAGTTCATCTTGTCCCTTTGTCGTCTGAACAATAATAGAAACTTGCTGCATTGGAAAGCCGGAATTTTTCAATTCCTGGAGTGCAAATTCAGCATAACGATGATTTGAAAAAACTCCTAATGCACGCTCATAATTTTCTGAAGTCATGGTTTATTCCTCTGGATAATCAAAATTTAAAACTCCATAACCCATCTATTTAATTGCTTACAGTCCTCTACTACTCGGTTAAGGGGAAAAGGGAAAAGGAAAAGACCAACTGCCTTTCCCTAACTCGATTTCCCGTTTATGGTGCTTATCCGAGTAGTATTGTGAATTGTTTTGATAAGGTTATAAAACCTGCTCCCGGCGGTCAACAATAATCACTTCAGGCTCGCTGCTAATAACGTTAGCATCGGAGTGAACTGCATTCACTCGTGGTGTAGTTTCATGCTCAATAACGCTATGATTCCGACCCCTAGCATTTACGTCTGATGAATCATAGATTTCAAAATCTTGAATTCCCCGACGATTCAGAATAGTTTGAGCGTGACGAATCTCATCATCACTCCCATTAACCATTAATAAATAATCGCCATGGGTAACTCGGTCGTTATAATAGCGAGCGCGATTTTCGGGAATTCCTAAACCTACTAATGCACCAACTAAACCACCCGCCGCTGCACCAATAGCTGTTCCCGCCGCAGTTGTTGCTAAAGCCGTTGCTAAAGCACCTCCGGCGATCACTGGACCAATTCCAGGAAGGGCTAAAGCACCCAACCCTACCAATAAGCCACCTAATCCGCCGAGAATACCGCCTGTTGTAGCACCTGCTTTCGCACCTTCGTCGGTTTTGGTACGGTTCGTCACATCGCCCGTGGTAGAATGACCGTTTCCGTGGATATCTTTACCCACCAGGGAAATTTGACTCATCGGGAAACCTGCATCCCTTAAATCCCTCAGTGCTGCTTCTGCGTCTTGATGGTTACGGAAGACACCAATCGCACTCTTATGGTAGTTACCATTGTGTCTAGAAGTGGTAGGGGTGGTAGTATGAGTAGACCCTGATTCAACGTCCGGTGCATCGTAGATTCCCCACTCCTGAATTCCCCGATTCCTAAGAATGGTTTCAGCACGACGGATATAGTCATCCGTACCTTCTACGATGACTAAATACTCTCCTCGTGATACACGCTCGTTGTAAACTTTGGCTCGTTCTTCCGGAATTCCCAAACCAATCAGTGCGCCTAACAGACTCCCCGCTGCTGCTCCAATTGCTCCCCCTGCTAGGGTTGTGGCGATCGCGGTTGCGGTTGCTCCAGCAAGCATGATTGGTCCAATCCCTGGAAGTGCCAAGGTTCCTAGACCCACTAATAATCCCGTCAAACCTCCTAATGTACCCCCTGCAATTGCCCCGGTTTTTGCGCCTTCATCGGCTTTATTATCAGCGCGATCGCGCACATTAGCACCCGCAATGTGATCGGGATGGTCTTTATCCTGAGCAATTACGGATACTTTGTCCATCGGAAAGTTGGCATCTCTTAGTTCCGTAAGCGCCAGTTCTGCGTCCCTGCGGTTGGGAAAAACACCGACCGCTCTTCTGTGGCGTTCTAAAGCCATTTTTTTCTTCCTCCTAAGAGGTTAATTTACTAATTTTCAACACAAATTTTTATTAACTCCAACAGGAATTGTTGAGTTTGAATTAAATGCGTTGACTTCTCTATTTATTCACTTTAAACTCAACTGTTCATCCATCTTGAGGAGGAAGGGTTCGTCTATCTTCAGATAGGGTTTTTTTAAATGCTGTATTTGTATTACCCTTTTGGATTTTGGAAGAGGTATTTTGTAATAGTTTTAATAATTCGTGTGTTGCCTTTGTTTTTTTAATCGGTATAAATAATAGCAACATCTCGTTAGGGCGCATATCGATGCGCCCCTACCAAGGGTGGTTAAACGACAATGGAAGCGTAACTCCTATATTTTTAATGAGTAATTAGCAATCCCTTCGTTTATAACTAACAATTTACGTTAGTTCTCTTCAAAACTCAAAACTCTTACCCTACACATACCCATGTTCTGCCAAAAAAGCGGGTGAAATGTCATCTAAAGCCCCAGTTGCTGGTACTCGATAACCTAGTAACCGCTCAACATACTTACCTAAAATATCACTCTCTAAATTCACCCAGCTACCTGTCTGTAAATGACTGAGATTAGTCTGAGCATAACTATGAGGAATTACCGCTACTTTAAACCAACTCCCTTGGGGGTCACAATCGGCGATGGTCAGACTCACTCCATTCACTGCAATACTACCCTTGGGAACTAGGTAGGGAGCAACGTGGTGTTGCCACATCTCCTTTAGTGAAGAGGGTGCTACAAAGGACATCTGCCACGAGTTCGGTGTTTGTAGCGATTCCTGCAAGCAGCCAATCCCATCAATGTGACCTGTGACAAAATGTCCCCCTAGTTTACTCCCAACCCGCAACGACGTTTCCAAATTGACATAAGAAGCTGCTTGATGCCGTTGTCCTAGAGTAGTACGGTATAAGGTTTCATCGGAAGCTGTTGCCACAAATCCTTGAGATAAAATTTCTTCTACTGTTAGACAAATCCCATCAACAGCAACGCTATCACCAATCTCTAAATCGCGTAATATTACCTCGGAGGTATCACCGCTACACGACACCTCGAAGCGATCGCCTCCCAGCAGTTCAATTGTTCCCAGTGCTTGAATTAATCCTGTAAACACCGTTTTTTATCCCTGATGACAGCTAGCGCTCACCAACCCTTTGAATTCTCATTCATTCGTCATTTCTCAATATATCCTATTCGTGATAAAATGCCCCTGTGGGGTCTGATACGTGGTGTGAGGTTATTGAACTATATACGGGAAGTTGAGGTCAAACTGTTCGCAAGCACTCAATACTAAAATAAAAATAAGGATCAAACGCTCACTCACTCTTGTGTGCATAGCACATCTAAGTGCTTTTAGAAAGAAGAGAGCGATTATTCAATTATGCTCAGGCACAGTAACAGGTGTCTGAAGGCTACCTTGGGAATAAAATCCGTACCTATGTATTTTTTTAATGAACTCATAGAGTAAACATCCTGAGAGTGGGGCATACTTGGAGAATACAACCTTGTTGATCTGCACCAACATAGCTTGCTACAGGCTAGTTGTAGGGTTAACGGCTGAAGTGATTACAACCGAACTGGGATGTTTATTCGACTCCAAATCCGTCCAGTACAAATTGACTGCTTCGCTTTGATGTTGATGCCCTCAACGCCGACCGTATTCTAGAGGCTAAGCTGATGATTGAAATGAGAGTTGCTGGAATTGCATTAGATGCCGTGACGCGCAGCCCAATCGTGCTGCTAAAAGATGCTTTAGATCGACGTGCCCTACCTATCTATATCGGTCAAGATCAGGCAAAGGCAATTATCAGCGCTTTAGAAAGACAGAAATCTCCCCGCCCCCTAACCCACGATCTATTCGTCAATCTGATGGAAACATGGGACATGAATTTGGAGCGGATTGTGATTCATTCGCTACAAGACAATACCTTTTATGCTATCCTATGCCTCCGTCAGGGAGAAGCCAAGAAAGAAATTGATGCTCGACCCAGCGATGCGATCGCAATTGCCCTCCGTACTGGTAGTCCAATCTGGGTGATGGAAGAAGTTGTCGCTGATGCCTCCATACCCGTTGATCGAGATGCTGACGAAGAAGAACGTCGCGCCTTCCGAGAGTTTATCTCCAACCTCCGACCTGAAGATTTTTCCCACCACCGGGGGTTTAAAACTGGGGGTGAAGCGTAATTGGTGGTTGGTGGTTGGTTGTTTGTTGTTAGTTGTTAGTGGTTGGTGGTTGGTTGTAAAAAATAGTAATTAGTTGTCAATTGTAAGAAAAACAAAAATAACAAATAAGCTGTTCGTCATTTAA
>DNGI01000216.1:10232-11412 GCA_003486645.1 Cyanobacteria bacterium UBA11370
AACAACAAACAACAAACAACAATGCAATACCGACGCTTTGGGAAAACAAACCTGTGGCTTTCAGTGTTTTCCCTAGGAACCATGCGCTGTTTGGCTTCTGAGTCAGAGGCGAGGAGAACTGTACAGCAGGCGATCGCAACTGGCATTAATCACCTGGAAACCGCGAGGGGATATGGTAAAAGCGAAGAGTATCTGGGCAATATCCTCAAAAGTGAATTACCCCTACCGCGAGAGCAAATTTATATTACGACCAAGCTACCACCAACACCGGATAGTGACTTAATGCGTCAGTGGATTGAGGAGTCTTTAGATCGCTTACAGATCAGTTATTTAGATTCTTTAGCTATTCATGGTATCAATACCTGGGAACATCTCGCCTGGGTTGAGTCTTCTACAGGTTGTATGAAAGCCGTGCAAGATGCGGTTGCCCAAGGGTTAATTGGGCATATTGGTTTCTCGACTCATGCTCCGCTCGAGGTAATTTTAGCAGCAATTAGCGCCGATTTATTTGAATTTGTCAATCTGCATTATTACTACTTCTTTCAGCGTAACGCAGCAGCGGTTGAGTTAGCGCATCAGAAAGATATGGGTGTTTTTATTATCTCTCCTGCCGATAAGGGAGGACGATTATATACTCCACCACCTCAACTAGAGTTACTGTGTCATCCCTTTTCCCCGCTAGAGTTAAATTATCGGTTTCTGTTAAGCGATCGCCGCATCACCACTCTCAGTATTGGTCCAGCGAACCCGCAGGAACTAACCTTACCCCTAACCGTTGCTGATCGAAATGAACCCCTAACCTCAATGGAAGTTGAGATATTGCAGCGACTGGAAACTCATGCAGAGAATACTTTGGGAACAGACCGCTGTAGCCAATGTTACCAATGTCTGCCTTGCCCTGAAACCATTAACATTCCAGAAATTTTGCGGTTGCGGAACTTAGCCGTTGCTTATGAGATGACGGATTATGGAAAATATCGTTATGGAATGTTTGGAAATGCAGGTCATTGGTTTGCGGGAGTTAAAGGCGATCGCTGTACGAGTTGTGGTGAGTGTCTACCTCGATGTCCTGAACAACTAGATATTCCTACCTTACTTTTAGATACTCACCAACGCTTGAACGGTTCACCTCGCCGTCGGCTTTGGGGTTAGGGATGGGGAGTGGGGAGTAGGGAGATGG
>DNGI01000282.1 GCA_003486645.1 Cyanobacteria bacterium UBA11370
GGACAAGGGGGGACAAGGGGGACAAGGGGGAAAGAATGTACTACCTATGAACGCAACTTGGTATCATTCACGATCTATTTAAATTTCTCCCTCTCCCTCTCCCCCTCTCCCTCTCCCCCTCTCTTCCTCTCCCCCTCTCCCTCAATCTTTTTTAGGGTTATTCAACCGAACAAGCTATGACCCCGTAAATTATCCAAATCCGAGTCAGTTTTGGCGAATTCTTGGTATTCCCCTGGATTGAGCGAAATTGCTTCTTGTAAACTGGCGATCGCCCCTTCCATATTCCCGATTAGGGCATAACAACAGGCTTGGTTGTACCAGGCATAGTGGTCTTCTGGTTCACTTGCCAAGGCTTTGTCGTAACAGATAATTGCTTGGACATAGCGACCCAGGTGTCGCAGAATTTCGCCCCGCTTATACCAACTCCAAGGATCACTAGGTTTAATCCCTATTGCCTGATCATAACTACTCAACGCCTCTTCTAAATGTCCCCGGTGACGTAGCGCATCTCCCCTTCGATGCCAAGCCCAATAATCATCAGGACGTTGTTCTATTGCTTGATCATAACTAGCGATCGCATCTTCGTAACGTCCCAAATGCCGCAGCGCATCCCCTTTACGATACCAACTCCAATAATCATTGGGTCGGATCACTAAGGCTTGATCAAACGAAGCGCTCGCCTCTTCATACCAATCCAACTCTTCCAACGCCACATAACCCCGATTGTACCAAGCCCAATAATCATCGGGTCGAGTTTCTAGGGCTTGATCGTAACTGGCGATCGCATCCTCGTAACGTTCCAATTCCCGCAATACATTACCCCGCTGACACCACGCCCAATAATCCGTCGGTTGGTCTTCTAAAGCCTTATCATAACTAGCAAGGGCTTCTTCAAACTGTGCCAACCCATGAAGAACATCCCCTCGCCAATACCACGCCCAATAATCATGAGGTTTGTATTCTAACGCGCGGTCATAGCTTGTCAATGCTTCTTGATAACGCCCATCATCCCGAAACCCATGTCCCTGATCTAACCAATCATGATAGCTGTCGGGACGGCACTCTAGAAATCTGTAGACTGTATGAGATAATTTCTGCTGCTCATCTATTACTCTACTCATCGAAACTCCTTGGGTCTGAAACCCCGTCCTTCTAGGACGGCTTTATAGTACAATTGTTGTTAGCGTTGAACCAATCACTGCTCCGTTAAACAGTCGGAAGGCACTTCCCTTGTGAGAGACTTCGCCGCAAGGTTTGCAGTACCGTCAGGGGTCTGAAATAAACGCTTGCTTGGGGAGCTATAAACAGAACCTAGACAACAACATAGAAGTAAGGGGTTCCAGTCTTGAAACCTAGGCTGGGTAAAACTTCTAAGGTGTGTGTAACTGTAGGTAAGCTCAATGGAGTAATCCGGAGAGTCTAGAGGCAATTGACACCGCCTTGATGCAGAAAGCTTTCGTCTAACTGTTGAATTGGTGACACTGTATTGCATAAATACTTGACCATTTAAATGGTGAAAACAATGAGGGTAAGTATGGCTCAAGAATTGACTACAAAGTCTTTTCTTCTTCTAAAGAATCACCGTGGCTTTAGTCCGGTGAGTGTCAAAGCTCATTTTCCCTGTATGGATTTTGGATTTTAGATTTTGGATTTAATTGATAGCATTTCTCAAATGAGTGAGGTATATAGGATTTTCTTCTCCACTCCCCACTCCCCAAAACCTATAGATTTGTACCTCATCGAATTGAGAACTGGTATATGCTACCGACGGAGTTATTAATTAATCGCCAAAATGGGGAAGAAATTATCCCCAAACGGTTGCCGATTAATGATAAGATGTGTGCGATCGCGTCTGAATTGATTGCTTCGTTTCAAGCCGCTGTTGGTAGTACCCAAGGAGAACTCGACCGCAAGAAGAAGGAACTGGAAGGGGATAGTCCTGATTATCGTCTTAAGCGGGGTTTGGCGCATATTCTCGAAAGTAGCTTTTGTACCTTTGAAATTGTCAGTCCCTTGGAACCAAAAGAACTGCGACAACGGGTGTTTACCCTTTCGGCGAAATCCCTTCCCTGTCGTGCGGCTACCGAAGCCACTCTAGAAAGCCTTAGCACTACCCTAACTCAAGAATTAAATCAAGAGGTGCTACCGTCCCAAATTCGGGCTGGACTTTACGCCGATTTACAAGAAAATCGTATCCTAACTCAGTTTGATGACCCTGCACCAGAAGCACTCCTCCACCGTTATAACTTATCTCAAGTTCAAGGAATTTTCTACAAAGCTTCTCAAATGATACTCAATGCTCACCGGAATGTGCCTGGGGAGTATAAATTGTTATTTCGCTATTTAAAGTTGTTTGGGTTGATGACTTATGTAGAAGGGGATGCGGATCATGGTTTCACGATCACAATTGATGGACCTGTCAGTTTATTTAAGCCAAGTACGCGTTATGGGTTAGCGATCGCCAAATTAATTCCCGCCTTATTACACGTTACCAAATGGAGTCTAAACGCGACGTTACAAATGCGTGATCCTTATACGGGGACTTGGAAATCAGGACGTTTTAGTCTTAAGGATGATTGCGGGTTAGTGACGCATTATCCTCCGGGTAAGCCTTACGATAGTATGCTAGAAGCATCCTTTGCTGACCGTTGGGATTCATTGAAAACGGAGTGGGTTTTGGAACGAGAAGTTAACTTAATTCCGATTCCAGGTAGTGTGATGATTCCCGATTTTCGCCTTGTGCATCCCGATGGACGGGATTACTTATTAGAAATTGTTGGATATTGGCGACCGGAATATTTACAAAAGAAATTTTCTCAGGTACGACGGTCGGAATGTGATAATTTAATTTTAGCAATTTCTGAGCGATTAAATTTGGAGAAAGCTGGGGTGAAAGTCGAGAATGTTCCAGCTAAAGTTGTTTGGTTTAAGGATAAGTTATCGCCGAAAGCGGTATTAGAAGTTTTGGAAGGAGGATAGGGTCTCCGGAAATTACCTCTAATAAATAGGACATTTTTAATTGCAGCAAACCCTTGATTTTATAAGCTTCTGCCTTCTGCTATATCACTTGCTTCTTGACTCTGTTGAAGATATTGCACAACATCCTGGTAGATCTGACTGCTAACGCGATCGCCTCGTTTGCCATTTTCTAGCTTGATATCATCGACAAAGAAATTGAGCTGGAATTTGATATAGCAATTCGCTTCATCATGCTCCATCCCTTTCACCAAGACTTGGGGTTCTTGCCACTTCTGTCTGGATTGTTTGAATCGCGCTTGCAGCCATTGCTTCAATTCCATTACATAGTCATCCAAGCGAGTTTCTTCCCGCTGGGGATTGGAGATTTTTTGGTATAAGCGTTGTGCGCGTCGCTTCAGTAAATTAATTTTGCGCTCCCACTCGTCAGGAATTATATAGCTGTCATTGTCTAAAAGATTAGGATCGCGGATAAAAATCCGATACCATTCTCGAACTAAAGCAATTAAGGTATCTTTTGATCGGGTTTCCTGAAGCGTAACAACTGAGCGATTGTTTTGGATTTCTGTGATTACATCTAAGCCAATTGCGGCTAAAATATCACAGTATTCTTGCTGCACATTCTCGATTTCCTCTTGAGTCAAGCCACCTTTTTCAGCAAACTGAAGAGTGACCACCAGTGCCTCTAACGCTGGGACAATTTCTTCTAACTTGTAGTTTACATCCTGCTCCGCTAGTAAGCGGAGTCTGCCAAATTCTCGCTGGTCTTTAAGCTCCTCTATTTGATAATAGCGATCGATCAATTCTAATTTCTGGTCGATATCACCCAGCGTGTCTGGATGTGCTAGGATTGCCTCTTCCATGACGTGCTTGACTTCACGAGCATCATGCCTAAACGGAATACTCACCTCCGTTGAATAGTGATAGTAAGCCGTGGGACGACTGAGGTTAACAATGTTTTGCTCTTGCAATTTACTGTTGGGGATATAGATGTCACAATGTTGGTCAGGAAGATAGAGCTGGGTGACGCGCACTCCAATCTTCCTGAGCATTGCTATAGAGCCATTCTCAAGCCGCAAGACATCGCCAAATTGGAAGGGTGTATCAATGAGTAGCACCACTCCACTGAAAAAGTTTGCTAAGATTCCTTGAGCTGCAAAGCCAATAACAAAGGTTGCACCACCTAATGCTACCCAAATTCCGGTCAGATCGACTCCCAGCGATCGCAATACAAACACACCAGCAATCAAAAAGATCACCACGGGAACGACCGCTTCCAACAACGGGAGGAGAACATCATCCCACATCGCCTCCGTTTGCTGGGTGTATTCCTTAAGGTAATAGATAAACACCTGGATAAAGAGTTGCACTAACCAATAACTCAGCGCGATGATCAGTCCCGCAACGAGGATATTTTCTAAGCCGTCGATAACTACAGCAGAAGGCAACTGCTGAAACGTCAACTTGAGGACAGCTAAAATAAAAACGGTTAGTGCTGGATAGGCAGAAACATTAAGGGTGACAAGCGCAATATCTCGCTCAAACTGGCGGAAGATGGAGCGTAGGACATAGAACATCACGATGTAAAGCAGCACTGCACCGCCAACGGCGAGGAGTAGACTAATCAGAACGAACACCCAGGTATCAGCCTGAAACGGTAAGAGTTTGTTCACCATTCTGGTGACGACTAGACTACTCAAAACGAAAGCCCAGCTATCAGCCTGAAACGGAAAGATCTTGTTTAGCATTTTGGTAAAGAGAAGGCATTAAGTGTCATTGGTCAGTTGTCCGTTGTCCGTTGTTGGTGTCTATTTATTATTCGACTCACCAATGATGAATGACGAATGACCAATGACGAATGACCAATGACTAATAACCAAGTTCTTCTATTCTTGCATTCCAGCATACAAGAGTCGAGCAAACAATCTCGCCCCATCGTCTGTTTTGAGTTGAGTATAGGAAGGAGGTTGTCGATAACCAACTACTCGCAAATCTGCCAGCAACTCCGGATGAAACTGACACGTAAATGAGCGCCGAATCACCTTACTTTCAAAGTCTTTGTAGTTAATGCAGGTGGCAGAACACTCGGTAAGTACGTCGCCATCATGGGCAGTTGAACAAAGAATTTCGACAGCATAGGGAAGTTGCATCAGCCACGCTAGGGAACTTCCTGCCAAGATATGACGATGGGGAATAATGGTATCGTGTAGTAGTCGATACGCCCAGTTAGCAAAAAGAATCGCTTCCTCATTCACTTCGTCTGAATGAAACATGGCAATATTGAGTTCATGTTCGTATTCGATAGACGTATCAATCACCCCTTCAAATTCATCGGCTGTCACTTCATGGGCTGTGATTAACTCTTGCGGGATACCTGATGTTTCACTATCGGGTGAGCAATAATGGAGTAATTGACGACCGCCCACTTCTTTAAACTCATTAGGACCCACGGCAAACTCTGGATCGTTCCAATTTTGGGCAACAATATGACCATTCTTTTTCTGAACCTGAAGCGAATCACCAACGTCTGCAATGCGCTGGCAAACCGTTTGCAATGCTTTCAACGTCCTACCTTGAGAATCACGGGGCAATGCAGTTGAACTATACACCTGTTGTACAGCTTTTTGGATCAGATGAATATGGGCTTGGGCGGCGAGTTGGTGTCCTAAACAGATAAAAATGGCGGGGGCACTTGTTGGCGATCGCGATAGCAGCAGTGCTTCCACAAATTGATGCAATTCAGCTAGGGAACAGTTGCCGCCAGCAAACGAACTGGCATCACGGACTGAGGGATCGCCTCCTTCAACGATAACTGCCAAACTCGAAGAGATAATCGGTATAATTAATTCTGGATCGAACAGCCCTGAAGACCACAAAGGGAACATAATGGAGTCACAATCCGCAATTTTCTGAGCAATGTAGGCCACATTAATAGAAGCCCGAACGTGTTCGCCAATTTGGTTATAACCAACGTGTTGCCAAGGTTCGATAATAGTAATTGCATTGCGAAATAGACCGGGATGTTTCATCAAAAATTCAAAATCTTCTTCGGAGTAAATCACCTTTTCTAACGGTTTGCCGTTGCCCCATTCAAAGGTTGAGTTTTCTTCCAATAGGGAGCGATCGGACAGGGGGTCTGGGGAATGGCGATCGGATAAGAACCGACCTAATAAAATATGCACCGATTCAAAATTAGAACCCCCTTCACTTAAATAACCGGGATGCAGCCGCCAATTAGCAGTAATTAAGCTCGTGGAAGATAAATTGAGGTTAGTCATGGGGTAGATATTTATATCCTGTAGATTGAGATGAGAACCGTGATAGATTTAATCAATTTCCAGCTTTAATCCAGGCAATAACCGTTCCAAATTTTTCAAGGATTTACCTTGCCAAGGCATATCATTAGAACCTAAAACAATTAACTGAATTCCCTTCTTTTTGCGTAAGCTCAAGACAAATTTTGATAACATACTGATACCAGAACTGTTGAGAAATCCCAACTCTTTTAAGTTGAGGGTCATTGTTGTAGGATTGGTATCGGTAACAGTGTTGAGTAAACTGGAGATCGGTTCATATTCAGAAGGGCCACCCAAGCTCAACTCGCCTTTAAAAATAACCGTTGTGGAAGCCTCCTCAAAAAAAACCATGTAGTCCTCTCCCTTAATTTCCTGAACCATACCTTCTCTCCTTGTATTTTTAATTACAAATGGTCAATCTTTTACATTGAATTGCTTAGACTTTAACCTGAGCCATGGTAGTGACAATGGTGCCTGAAGACTCTCCTTGAACAGTCTCTAGATTCCAACCCATTTTGGCAGAGTAGTCATTAATCATTGTCAAAAGACCTAAACCTGAAGACTCACTGCCCTCTTCAGCACTCTTTTCAATCTGACTAACGTACATATCATTTGGATCGGATGAGAGTAGTTCTTCAATGAATGCCTTTAATTTATCTACTCCTTCTGGTTTGACATTATTAGTTGCAAAGATTACCGCTGTTACAGCCTCCTCTTCTTCTAAAAAATGAATACCAAACTTAACCTTATTTTTAGATTCTTCATCATGAAATTTCATGGCATTTTCTAGCAGTTCATTCGCCACATAACTGACTGCATTTTTGCCCTCTTTGAGACGCTGTTGATGGTCAGCCTCATCTTCATCTACAGGCAAAAAATTGGTAAAGTAATCAGCAACAAAATGAGCCGAAAGGCGATTGTTACGCCAGCGTTTCTTAATCGGACGGGAACTAGGTGAGAAGGTGAGTTCGAGGGAATCTTGTTCGGGGGGAAAATGATCGATGAAGTCACCAAATACTTGATTCATTTCTATAAAGCCTCCTGATTTTTGATTAGAAATTTTTACGGTGCGGATGACGGATGGCGGTTAATGCCCACAGTTAGGGTAGCTTGCGATCGCGGCAACTCCGACAGCAAATTGTCGTGCTGTTTTAGTACCAACAACGTGATGTCATCAAATACCTTTTGTTTGCCAATATGCCGCCGCACATCAGCAATTACAGCATCTTTGATATCTTGGGCAGATTTATGCCAGTTTTCACTAATGACTTGACAAAGTTTTTCTACTCCGTACTGAACTTTATTAATATCTTTTGCTTCTGTAATTCCATCGGTATAAAGTACCACGCCATCACCCGATTGCAACTCCAATGTAATGTGACTGATAAAATCAGCAATTTCGCCATCTAACCCAATTGGCAAGCCTAAATCCATCGTATCAATGCGTTCAACTTCACCAGTATGGCGGATAACTAAAATTTCTTCGTGCTGCCCACTAATACTAATTTTTCCTTCAGTATAGTTGACAATTGCTAAGGTTAGGCTTTTGTCAGAATTCATCCGTTGCACATTTTTATAGATTGTGCGATTCAGCGCATCTAAAAATCTGACTGGATCAACTTCTCGAATTTCTTGCAGAGTGCGAACGGCGGTTTGAACCATCAGCATCAAGATACCACTTTCTAATCCATGTCCAGTAACATCACCAATGCCTAATGTAACTACACCATCTGTATGTAGGACATCGTAGTAATCTCCCCCCACTTCATCAGCAGGTTCCATGAATCCAGCAATATCGAGTCTTTCAATTTCCAACTCTTCTGGTTTCGGTAGAATCATTTGCTGAAGCATACGGGCGATATTAAGTTCTGCCCCCATCCGCAAGTTTTGCTCTTTAAGTTGTTCCTTAAGTAAGGTTGTACGCTTTAAATCCTCTAAAGATTCTTGTAGTTTGCTATTTTTAATTTCCAATTCTCTCATTAGTTCATGGCGGCTTTTTTGCTCAATAATAGACTTAATTTTAGCCAGCATCTCATGCTCATAAAATTGGCGATCGCGCAAACTAAGAATAGCGTGTATTCGATACAAATTGTTTTTCAACGTGAGGGAATGAACCTCGTCGAAGAAAGGAGTTAGTAAGCTGATTCCAGGCAAAGATTGCTCAGATGTAAAGTTTAGCCAGAGTGCCGGATGACCAACAGCCGTGTTAAGTTCAAAATCGATCCTAAAAGGAATAGAGGATCTATAGAGCGATCGACACATTTCAGAAATTGCCGTAGCTACTCGCGTAGCCACAATGACATCTCCAGTTAGCAATTTCACCACATTAAAAGCCTTTTTACGGATCTCATTAACGGGAAGATGATGATTAATTACAAGGCTACCGAGTTGAATCATTTTCTATACCTTACAACGATACAAGTGGCATCATCATGGGTTTTATCAAAACGCCGCACCATGTTCCTCGAAATACTCTGGGTACTTTCATAGAGAAGCTGAGGGTAATCGTTTAGTTCAAAATGATCTTTAATTCCATCGGTATAAAATAAAACGATATCCGATTTATTTAACTGAAGTTTCTGTTCTACAGGTGTGCGAAGATGACTGCCAATAATACCTTCAGTTGAGCAGAATCGCATTGATCGACTACCGAAAACTCGCAGCGCGGTATTACCTACGCCTGTATAAGATAATTCGCTTGTTCCCAAATTAAGCACACTTAAACCTGCGGCAGCACCGCGAGTTCCTTTAATTTCTGTGTGGAGTTGATGTAGAGTTTTTATGACATCATCACTCCAAATTTCCCTTAAACAATCTTCAATTTGACGAGCAACGAGATAAGCATCGCGTCCATGTCCAAGTACATCGACAATGGCGATAAAAACCAGTCCTTCTCGTTCCTCAATAATTACTGTGTCTCCACTAAACCGTTCACCGAAACAAGGACGACCAAAGAAAGCATAATCCAAACTATCTAACGCTGTTGTAGACATTCATTTTCTCACAAACTATTAATTTAATTGGGTTTAACGCCACTTTTTAATCGTCACTCGCGTTCCTTTTTCCAGCACAGAATTAATTTCAAATTCATCCATCATCCGTTTCACTCCTGGTAATCCTAATCCTAAAGTACCACTAGAGCTAAAATGGTCAGCCATGGCTTGTTCCACATTAGCAATCCCAGGCCCTCGATCTTGAACAGTAATTTCAATTCCTACCCGATAACTGTTTTGGGTGGGAGCGATAATCACTTCACCTTTGCCCGCATATTTTAGAATATTGCGAGCTAATTCTGAAACCGCAGTAGCAATCATTTGGCAAGCATTATGATCGAATCCGAGCGCACTCGCTACTCTTTTTGCCTCGACAATTGAGCGCGTCAGATCTGACTCACTCTTCACCGCAATCCAAATCGAGTTCGACTGATTCATCTACTTCATTTAATTCCTCTTGACTAGAGTTTTCAGGTAGTAGTTCTACCTCCTGATCTAAAGGTCGCAGGCTATTCATTAGTTGCAAGGCATCATCCAGATCTAACGCAGCATTAATATTATCAATGTCAGCATTCAAATCTACTAGAGCAGATACTACTCCTGGTTGAAAACCACTTAGAATAGTTTCCACGCCCATTATTGCTGCCATTGATAAAGTGCGATGGATCATTTCAAAGTCTTGCAGATCCATAATCTCCACACCAGAAAGATCAAGAATCACACCTCTAACTTTGGTCGTATGCAGTCGCTCTAACAGATCTTTACGAAACTGCTGAAGTACCTCCTCAGTCAGTTCTATTTGAATAGAAGCAATGATGCAACTTTGGGATAATTGTAAGGGAATGTGCTGAACATCACCACTATTCATAATATTTAATTAGTTTTTGCAATTCGCAGTCCTAAACGCTGGAACGCTGCTTCAAGTGCATCCATCATGGTAGCGGTAGTCCTCAGCGCACCGATATCAATGCCGAGTTCGATCATCGTTTCAGCAATTGAAGGCGAAATGCCACTCAGAGTTGATTCGCAACCCATCAAACGGGTAGCTTTAGCAATTTTAATTAAGTGATTGGCTACGGCTGTATCTACTACAGCTACACCACTAATATCTAAAATAAAGACGCGGGCGCGGGTACGAGAAATTGCACTTAAAACCGCATTTCTAATATCTAAAGCCCTCTTTGAGTCTACAATTCCTACTAAAGGCAGTAGCAAGATATTGTCCCAAATCTGGGTAACGGGTGTAGACATTTCCATTAAGGATTTGCTTTGGGCAGAGATCGTCTCGTTAGACATAATCGTGTAAACTTCGCAGACAATGCCCGTATCTAGATGCAGAACTTTCGCTACTGAATCTGTTGTTGCTACCTTCTCTTTACTATTACTACTTTTTTCTTGAATGATTTCAGAAACCAGATTATGAAATATGGTCATCCCGGCAAAAAACATGGTCATGGAGAGTCCAATACGGGCGTGAGTTTCTCCAATCATTCGTCGATGTTGCACATATTCATCATTGATGTCAGCCGCTAAGAATTTTTGCCAATAGATATGCTGCATTTTCTGAGTATGTTTCAGCAGTTTTGGATCAGAAAAAAACTGTTCGTATTCAGGCTGTCCCATCAGCCAGCCATAGAAACCGTCCAACATTTTATCCAGCTGCGGTAACATCAATGGCTCTAGAGATTTGATGCTTTCTAAATCTCTATTAGAAATCTTGTACAATTCCCGTAATGATGAGGCATCTCTGACATCGCCGACAGAATGGATATAGTTCGTCTGAAACTGCATTGATATGACTCCTGAATGTTTTTGACTTGTAGATTTTATGGCTCCTCTGAGTTGATTACAATCTCAAAAGCTCTCTTATCTCTATCTAACATTGAAGGCTGATGTACTTTTTAAGAGATGTAACAATGTTTTTACTCTTAAAATAAACCCGTTCCATCATATGTCACTCCATACAAGAAATTTTTTCTGCTCCAAATGGCTAACTAATTCCTGAGAGGAGAGCGCCCCACTGCCTAATTGATGCCTTAAAAATATACCGCAAATCGCCTTTTATGCAAGCATTACCTTCCTGAAACTGCATATCATAGTACTTTTCTTACATCACGACTCAAACTATTCTGAAATGATGGTGATTATACTTTTTGTAGAAAATATTTTGTGGTAATATTAAATATTTTGTTCGTTTTGCCAAAATTATAGATATAAAAATTTTTATTAGTTTATATTATTTAATGGTACTTAATTAATAAAATCGCACCAATAGCGATCGCTCATAGATTGTTGGGTATAAGGTTTCACCCTTTTACATTGCTTGTTGAGAGCGTCACAGCGTTAAGTACCTGGACAGAACTATTTACACACCTATATTTTTGTAAGTTTCACAGGGACTGAATTTCAGATTCTATTTTGTATAATTAATTTTGTCCTACTACTTACTAACTATCGGTCAGCGTGTATATAGTCAACAAAATAAAATCTCGGTTCCAGCCAAAATTTTAGCCAAGTGAATCCTACCATACCCAAAAGTGCTAAAAGCATTAGGGGCAAACCCACACTTAGGCGCACTTGATCCGGTAGCAAAGCGACTACTGAAATCGTAATAGCGAAGTTAGCCAAAAGTAGGTTTTGTAAGCGTTGCACTATTTTTAATGCGTCTCGACAACTCCTACAATGCTGGGTATGTTGCCTGTAACGATCTAGCAGTTCTTCACGCTTATTATTAATTTTTAGGCTTTCTGCTGTACTCAGCCCAACTTCACCCCACGGTAACTTTCCCTGACAGTATTTATCAAACCAATTCCGAAATTCAATCACTAAGCGATCGGCATTTGTCGGCAATTTATAAGCAGTTTTCCAACTTTCGGTTCGTTGTCGCTGTTGCAGGAAATATTCTTGCTGATGCAGTAAAATCATATCCCCATCTAGTACCTGATTGCGTGTCTGGATATGATTCCACCAACGGGGAGTTAAACGATGAAGAGTTTGGGCAAAGTTACGAGGAAACTGAGCTACTATTCTTGATTTACCCGGAGCAACAGGGATACAATACGTAACAAGCCCAATTTGTTTCTTCCCTTCATCCCCAAAACTGATACTATATTCTAAGCGACAAGGGGGTTCAAAAATAATAGAACCCATAACCGTTTTTACCTCAATTAAATCTGGAGTGGATTGGATAATTTCCATCTTCATCGGTGTAGCGTGTTCTCGATTTCCCTGTACTCCGTGATGAGCAAAAGGAACATGACTAGGATCAACGACATTTTCCACTAAGGTTTGCCAGTCATATTCTAAATCGCGCACCATCGAAGACCAAACGAACCCTTTACTTGCATCTAATTGAGGAGAAACAGGACGAGGTGTATTAGCGGCTAGTTCTGCTGAATTCCTATCAGGCCAAACCCAAAGTAAATCATTTTCTTGGCAACAAGGGAGTGTAACAGCACACAAATTCTGTTGATTCTTAGCCACCAGTTGGGGGTTATCGGATTGAGGAATATGAGTACAAAGTCCTTCTTCGTTGAACTGCCACCCATGATAACTACACATCAGATTACCCGTCTTTTCATCCACACGCCCTTCACTTAAGGGTGCGAGTCGGTGAGGGCATTGATCTAAAAATACGCGATAATTTTGGGATGATGGAGGCTTCCAAATGACTAGCTGAAGTCCCAAAATCGTTACACCCGTTGGTCGTTTTGGGTCAAGATCTTCGACGGGTGAAACGGGATACCAATGCTGAAAAAAGTTAAATTCAGGTGGCATAGTGCAAGTTGTTTGAAGAGTCTTATGATATTTATATCGGTTATTCCGTCTTGGCTGCCATCTGTTGCACTCTGGCGATCGCTTGCACCGCTATCTCATAACCATAAAAAAAGAAACGCGACACCTGAGTTGTTGAAACTCTGACAGAGTAATTCTTCTCAAATCTAAAACCTAAAATCCAATATAACCAAAGAAAATGGAGCAAAGACATTTAAACTATCAACCCTTTTAGGATTAGCTTAATGCCTTGCTCCTACTAACTAAAAATTCTTAACCTTGAGTTAATTAACCTTCCCACTTAGAGGCTACGAGTTCAGCCAAATCAACAACACGCTGAGAGTAACCCCACTCGTTGTCATACCAGGCAACAACTTTAACCATATCGCCACCCATGACCATGGTCAGACTGGCATCTACAATTGAAGACGCATCGTGACCCTTGTAGTCAGAGGAAACCAATGGTAAGTCACTGTATTCTAAAATTCCCTTCAGAGGGCCTTCTGCCGCTGCTTGGAGAACTTCATTAACTTGTTCAGCGATCGTGCTTTTCTCCACTTGAACCACTAAGTCTACAACAGAAACATTAGGGGTTGGGACTCGTAGGGCGATACCATTAAGCTTACCCTTCAATTCAGGAATAACCAGAGCCACTGCTTTCGCCGCACCTGTTGAAGTGGGTACAATATTCATCGCTGCTGCCCGTGCCCGACGCACATCCCGGTGACTGGCATCGAGCAGACGTTGATCCCCTGTGTAACTGTGGGTTGTAGTCATTGTCCCCTTGATGATGCCAAAATGCTCATGCAGCACTTTAGCAAAGGGCGCTAGACAGTTAGTTGTACAGCTAGCATTGCTAACAATATCATACTTGCTATGGTCGTATTCGCTATCGTTAACACCCATCACAAACGTACCGATATCCGATCCTTTACCAGGAGCAGTAATCAGTACCTTTTTCGCTCCCGCTGCTAAATGCTTAGAAGCGCCGTCTCTGTCAACAAAAACACCCGTTGATTCAATAATCAGGTCAATTCCCCAATCAGCCCAGGGCAAGTTCAGGGGGTTGCGATCCGATACACACTTAATCGTTTTACCATTAACCGTTATGGAATTGTCATCGGCGCTGATGTCAGCCTTCAGCGTCCCCAGCATCGTATCGTATTTCAGCAGATGGGCATTTGTCCTTGGATCGGAGGTGTCATTAATACCCACTAACTCCAACTGGCTATTTTCTCTAGTCAGCCAGCATCTAGCGAAATTGCGGCCGATGCGTCCAAACCCGTTGATCGCTACTCTAATCACTGCGTCTTGCCCTCTGTATTCAAGCTCAGTAAATATACTCTGTATTGACCCCAATCATACCGCAAAGTGGTACAAATTCTAAACGGGGATCGGTTAAGGATAGAGAAAACCCAATGGGACAACTTTGTCTAAGAATTTATACTTATGGGTTGTCAGGGGTGGGGGTTTTAAATGGCTGGTTGAGACAGAGGGGAGAGGGGGTGAGGGGG
>DNGI01000126.1 GCA_003486645.1 Cyanobacteria bacterium UBA11370
TCTACACCTTGATATCAATCATCATCCACCTGAAAATATTAAATAGTACCGACAGCAATACTGTCCTAAATGCTTCAATACCTCGCCCAGAAATTCCATTCCTTTGAGCCAACGGTGAGCCAGTTCGACATACTGGTCATTATCTAAGTGTTCGTGGTACTCTCCTCTTGAGTGGTCAGCCTCCCGGTGAGGGATAGAGATGATGATATGCCCACAGGCTCTTTTCAGGTTGGGTCGCAGTCTTCGAGATGCTGCGAACTCGGCAGCTAAAATCCGGGGTGTCTCTCCACCCATGTTGGTGTCGATAATGGTAGACTTTTCTTTGCCTAACACGTACTCCACCGTAGTGCGAAAGCTGGCGTTCTTTTTCTGATTGACAATCAATCTGTTTCATCCCCCGATACTTCTTGTGCGCCAACCAGGTGGATTTGAGTTTGTCTGACTTGCCCAATGAAGTCCAACAACTCGTCAGTTATTGTTAAGAGTTTTTTGGCTAACTGCTTCATATTGACATTGATAGAACCCAATTCTTTATAAAGTTTCCAGTTAATGACTGGGGGGGGTGGGGGTTGTGTAATGGGCTGTCGCAGTGCTGCTTTTCGTAGAAACTGTGGAATAGATGTTTTGGCTAATCGGGCTTTGTGTTTAATAGTCTCGTATTCGGAAGGCGCTAATCTGACACTGAGCTTGCGCTCTTTATAATTCTTATCGGCTTGTTTTGATTCTATTGGCAAACGGGAAGAGTCGGCTGTTTCTAACGGTTGGCGGATTTGACTCAGTAGAGAGGAAAGTCTGTTCTTGAGTTCTTTAACTTTATCTATATATATGCCTGGGTCAATATCGATGTTGACCGCAGTATTGACTTTATGAGTGACTTGATTCAGGTCAATGCCCAGTTCTTTTAAATTCTTGTAGAGCTGCTCATCTAATAATGGTGGTTCTTTAGGGCGCTCCACTTTTCTCCTGAGACAGCGCCAGCGAATTAGTTCACTAACACTCATATTATTTTCGTAGGCTTCACGAAGTAGTTGCCCATACTCTATCAGTGAGAAGGCTACAGGTTGTCTTATACTGCGTACTACACCATCAAGGCGTTGAGTGGGTCTGGGCATTGACTTGTAGTGAAATGTAATTGCTGACAATACAAACGAAAAAATGTTTAGTTGCTCTAGCCCTCCGCTCTCTTCCAGCCGTCGCCGTCGCCCCTTTGGGGCGTTATGCGCGTCAGCGCATATAGGCGAACATGGCTGGCGTATAACCCCCAAGGTGGCTATTAGGGAACAGACTCTTAATGTAGCGCGTTCTCGACAGGATTTGTGGAGTTTCTACTAACACTTTACCTGCAAAACCCCCAAGAGATAGAAGTTACGGTTAGTTCCCTCTATCTGAGGGATAATTTCTGAAGACAAAGGTAAAAAGGGGGATAATTTGTTATCAAATTAATAGGTAGGAAGGAGTAGGTTGGTTCGGCAAATGGAGGTGATTGAATTTATGCTGATTCATGATGGGGATAAAAAAGAGCCACAGCAGGAAATTGAGGATTGGGAGATGGCGCGGGCAGTTGTGAAAGCACGGCTTGGGGAACATCGATATAATTGTTTGACCCAGGGGGAGAGCTGAAAGGGTATTGGTGGAATGTAAGAATTGCTGGAGCCTGGAGTTCCCTATTTTAGAATAAGTTGCATTACATCTTTGTTGCATTAAGTGAATAATTACTTAAAGCTTTAATTACTGGTTTAATTAATTACTTAGTGTATAATATAAAGAGGGACTTATTTGATGTCTGCATTATTGATTCCCCACCCCAACGGACTCAGATTTGTCTAACCACAGTCGTGGCAGCGGACGAGTTATTGATTCCAGCAGAAGCGTCTTCTAAAGGTTTGCATTCGTTGGTGCGTACCCTGCAATTAGTAGATGAACTACGTGCTGTGGATGCCTTTGTTGGGTCAATTTTGGGGATTGTGCCGTTTCGAGATAAGTGGATGGGACGTACTCAAGCCAAGCGCTCCTGTGTCAGTATTCAGGATATGAAGGAGGTAGGACAAGGAATTTGGGTAGTGCCGTCCATCTTGGAAAGCGAACGGTACAAACAAGCGATCGATACTGGCAAAACGTTAGAAGAATTAGGATATCCCGACTTGGAGTTACCTTTCCAAAAAATCATTGAGGTACTGGAAACAAAATGGCTTCTGAACAAAACAAACACGACGACGCGAATAGTCGATTAAAACAAAGGATGAGAGCCACTGTTCCTCCTAGAGATACTTCAGTATTGAAAAGGCAATCCAAGGAGGAAGAAGCGATTACACCAATATCTTAAAAATTGGCAGATACGCCAGAACGAGAATTACAAAAACATCCTACCGCGACAGAAAAGGAAAAGAAGCTAGTTTCGTTTACTTTACGAGTTGAAGATTCTGTCGATAAAGGGTTGAAGTCTTTATGTACGCAAGAAAATATTACTAAAGAAACTTTTCTCGAAGCGGCGTATTTGGTTTGTATTGAAAACGAACTCTTAATGCAACAAGTCTTAGAAGTAGCAATCGCTCGTCGTCAGGAACGCAGGGCAACGGGTATTGTGCGCCGAGCTAAAAGTATGACCCGATACTTGCAGGTAAATTAGGCATTAAGTAGAGAGTAGCACAATTTTTCGTTAACTCGTAAAGGTCGTCATTTGTTCTTTGTTGTTTGTTATTTAATTGAGGCTTATATCAGGTTCGCTTAAACACTTATAATTAAATTAGGTTTCAGCGCAACTACGACAGACTCTTTATTATAAGTAATCATCCGAACTTGATATTACTCTAGAATTATATCCCCCGTTAATAATAGCCATAAAATCTACTCTTTAAGGAGAAAACAAATGAGTATTGAGCAAAATATCCTAGAAATTACCGGGGTAGAAATCACCAGAGCTATCGTAGGAGATTTGCAAAAACTCCAGCAATATTCTGGAGAACCCATGGCGGCTGTCTATGCAGATAACCTCCTGCGAACTATGCGAACCCTGCGAGATAAATTGCCTTTTGACCCCTATACAGAAGTGGTAATGGCTCTGCATGATGCACTGGCATTTCAAAACCGATGGATTGACTACAAGGCTAGTCAGTACCAGGGAGTTTATGAACTAATTACATCCCTAGTGAATCAAGAAAAAATCAACAACGAGGAAGTCGAATCGGCAATTTTAACCCTAGAAACATTAGGATTCGATACCCTCCCGTTTGGGGTAGAACTCGACTGAGCGTGCAGATAGGGATGAAGACAAGGACTAAAAAATATGAAGGATAAATCTGTCTCTGAACACTTTTTAGACACTTCAGTTGCACGTTCACTGCTCTTAGGTACACAAGCCTATAAGCAATATTTTAACTCCCAATTTGGCGACCAGCCGCTTTACATCTCAAACTACGTCCAAATGGAGATGAGGCGAAGTTATCTGATTAATCTGATTTCCTTCTACTTCGTGCTGCGCCTAGATACTATAAACAATATTGGAGATGCCCTGGCTTTATGGAGTAATAGATTTAAGACCAGCGAACTCAAAGCAATTTTACAGCTTATATTCAACAAGCCTCCCAACTTCCAAAAAACTCAAACACTAGGGGATTTATCAAAATTGCCGATAACTTAAAAGAAATCTTAGGTCAAGGTGCGAGCGCTTGTTCCTGTAAGCGTTGCGTTCATATTGGAGATGCTGTCATTGCCTTAGACGCACCCCGCACGATGCAACTGGAACATACGGATAATTCTTTTGATTATTTATGTTCACCGATTAACCAACCTCATTATAAACATCCTTCAGAAACTCAAATCGCACTCAATACATGAGAGTGATGGCGGAGAACTTCAAAGACACTGTTGGCGAATTCAGAAAAGACCTATGTGAGGTTAGAAAGTATCAAGATAAGAAGAGAATTTCTTTTTGAGTACCACCCACCCTTATTCTTAACAGCCTCAATTAATAGTTGTACTTCTTTAGCAGTAAGATGGTCACGAGAAATATTGCAGCTTTCAGTGTTTTGGGCAGTTAAGGTTGTCATAACCAGCCCTCCTTCAACGTCTTGTCTTACCTTGATTCTAGGAAAAGTTAGCTCTTGCCAATTAGCTATTTTTGCCGTTATCGAAAATTTACTCGATAACACTTCTATCTTGGTGGAACACGAAAAAAAGCCTTGCTCAGAAGCCAAAAAACTGTCCAAGATGCTCGAAGAGTTTCGCTCCTACCCACATTCCGCAGATATTTAAGCAAATTTAATTGAGGATGAAATTGTAATAAATCAAGCTCCAAATGATTGCTGTGTAATCGTTTGGGAAGTTTTCAATCTAAAATAATAAGCGGAGTAGCTCAAGAAATAAAAATATGAAAAAGCCTCTGTCAGGGATAGAAATCGTAAATTTAGACCATTTAGGGATAATAGCGGGAGTGATAGATGAGATGGAATTGGTAGAAGAAGTCAGTAAAATAGTGGGATTAAGAGCCAAAGAAACTATCAGCCCAGGACAAATAATGAAAGCAATGATTTTAAATGGACCCTTGTTTTTTGAGCGCCCCAATATACCTATTCGAGGCATTTTTTGTGGGAAAAGCAACAGAACATCTAATCGGAGAAGGAGTAAGGCCAAAACAATTAAACGATGACCGAATAGGGAGAGCATTAGACAAATATTATCAAGCTGGGACAACAAAGTTATTCACAGCAATCGCCCTGAAAGCGGCTGAAAAATTCCAAATAAAAATGAATAGCGTTCACCTAGACAGTAGTTCAATATCAGTGGAGGGAGAATACAAAAGTCAAGAGGAGGAAAGCCAAGAAATTGAAGCAGAATTTTCAGGGATAGAAGCGGGAATGAAAGCGATAAAAATCGTCCACGGATACTCAAGAGATAGAAGACCAGA
>DNGI01000387.1 GCA_003486645.1 Cyanobacteria bacterium UBA11370
AGTTTCCCCCCTGCCCCCTGCCCCCTTGCCTTCTTCCTCCCCACTCCCCACTCCCCATTTTCAAGATAAGTCTAATGATTGGCTTCATCCAGCAAATTCAACAACGTACACCCCTCGGATGGCTACAACTGAGTCATGAAAAAAGCCGTTTGCTAGTCGCTTTATCGGGTATTGCCTTTGCCGATGTACTGATGTTTATGCAGCTTGGTTTTCAAAGTGCCTTATACGATAGCAATACAAAACTCAGTCGGGCTTTAAATGCTGACATTGTTTTAGTCAGTCCTCAAGCACGAAATACGCAAAATTTGTCTACTTTTTCTCGACGACGATTATATCAGGCAATGGATGTTCCTGGTGTTAAATCTGCTGCCGCATTTTACACCAATATCATGACGTGGAAACATCCAGATACTCGTAAAGAAGGCTCAATCCAAGTTATCGCATTTAATCCTAACCAAGAGGTTCTGAATTTACCAGAAATTAATCAACAGTTAGAGAAAATCAAGTTACCCGATGTGGTTTTATTTGATCGCAATTCTAGAGGAAATTACCAGAATGCGATCGCACAGATTCAACAGGGCAAAACCCTCACAACCGAAGTTGAACGGCGTAGCGTTACTATCCCTGGACTATTCTCTTTAGGAGCATCTTTTGGTGCAGATGGAATGCTTGTCGCTAGTGATCAAACCTTTTTGCAATTATTACCCCGTCGAGAAGCAGCGAGTATTAATCTTGGTTTAATTACCCTTAAACCGGGTTACAACGTCGAGCAAGTTGCCACGGCGCTCAAAGCTCATTTTCCGAAGGATGTAAGGGTAATGACTCATGCAGAGTATATCGTCTTTGAGGAGAGTTATTGGAAAAAAGAAAGTCCGATTGGGTTTATTTTCGGATTGGGTACAGCGATGGCATTTATGGTAGGAGTGGTCATTGTTTACCAAGTTCTTTCAACAGATGTAAACACTCACATGAAAGAATACGCCACCTTTAAGGCAATGGGATATCGAAATCGGTATCTTTTGGTTGTGGTATTTGAAGAAGCGATTATTCTGGCCTTACTTGGTTTTATTCCGGGTGTAATCTTACCGATTGGGCTTTATCAATTAGCGGCAAATGCAACCGCATTACCCATTGCGATGAAGTTACCACGAGCGATGATGGTTTTAATTCTTACCATCTTGATGTGTGGAATTTCGGGTGCGATCGCCACTCGCAAACTTCAATCTGCTGATCCGGCTGATATGTTTTAGGATTTTACCATGTCTAACTCTGTCATCTCTATCCAAAATCTTAATCACTTCTTCGGTCACGGGCAATTGCGTAAGCAAGTTTTATTTAATATTGACCTGGAAATTAATGCGAGTGAAATTGTGATTATGACGGGACCTTCGGGTTCAGGAAAAACAACATTACTTACTTTAGTGGGGGGATTACGTTCTGCTCAGTTTGGGAGTTTGAAAGTCTTAGAACGAGAACTTTGTGGAGCGAGTGCCAAAGCGTTAACATTAGCACGGCGAAATCATGGTTATATCTTCCAAGCCCATAATTTGCATGGGAGTTTGACGGCTCTACAAAACGTGAAAATGGGTTTAGAATTGCACAATCATTTATCGTTAAAAGAAATGCAAGAGCGTTCAGCTCAGATGTTAGAATCCGTTGGTCTGAGCAATCATCTGAACTACTATCCAGATAATCTTTCCGGTGGACAAAAACAACGAGTGGCGATCGCGCGTGCCTTAGTCAGTCATCCGAAAATTGTACTCGCTGATGAACCTACCGCTGCTTTAGATAGTAAATCGGGGCGAGATGTGGTGAACTTGATGCAAACTTTAGCAAAGGAACAGGGGTGTACAATTTTGCTCGTTACTCATGACAATCGGATTCTAGATGTGGCGGATCGAATTGTGCATTTAGAAGATGGTAAGTTAACTAATAATGCTGTATTAAGTGCAGCGGCTTGAAAATGGCAACTATCCCATGCTCGGCTCTACATACCTTACAATTGTAGAGTAAATGTCCCTAACCACAGTCCCTATGAGTGTCTTAATTCCTGACCAAAACTAACCCGGTACAAGCCTTCCCTTTTAAGGGGAAAAGTTAGGAGTGGAAGTTCAAGCTTCTTCCAAAAACTCGCATAAAAGCCGTCTGCCCACTCCTACGGAGAACGCTACGCGAACTGCCCTCTGCCTTCATTGACAGTAATTGAATTCCAACATGAACTCGCCAAGGAACCTTAATCAAGCTCCGTACAACGTTATTCGCCATCCTGGATATCTTGGAACATTATTAATGGAGATAGGTGCAGGATTAGCCGTTACGAATTGGATCGTGTTGTTAGTTGCTGTAGCTATCGGAATTACATCACGAGCTTATCGAATTGGTGTAGAAGAGCAAATGCTGGCATCAAGTTTTGGAGAAGAATACAAGATGTATACAGACAATACTTGGAAGTTGGTTCCGTTTCTGTATTAAAGCTGTAGCCAGCGGTACAACAACGCTGTTGCAGCGGACTGGTAGGGTTGGTCGGTGTGGAAACGAAGGTATTGGTAGCCGCTGAACAGAACCGTTAGCTGACTTCTGTCATGGATGGTGGCATTATTGGGGAATTATCTGTTGACATTCAAGATTAAATTCAGACAACAGCTTCCTGATCAGTGCCATACCAGCGGACAGCCAGTTCATAAAGGTGATCGAGTGTTCCCGATAATTCTTTGCCGCGTTCAGTGAGAGTGTAAGTGACTTGAGGTGGAATTGTGGGTTCGTGGTGACGGTGAACCAGTTCAATCGACTCTAAAAGTCTCAACCGCTCAGTGAGAACTTTGGTAGAGATGCCGTCCACTTTACGTCTCAACTCACCAAAGCGAAGTGCGCCATTCGTGTCAAGAATCCAGATAATGTAGAGTGTCCATTGTCCTGAGATGTGGCTTAACAAAATTTCCAATGGACAGCACTTAGGCTCAGTCATATTGGCTCACCAGTTTCTTTTAGGTATCTAGTTACTTTCTCGTTCCTACTTTACTTTAGTAAGTGACTGGCTTAGTGTCTAGATGGCAAGTGAAAGTTCTGGTTGAGGTTATGGCAAACATTCTGCATATTGATTCAAGTCCACGGGGCGATCGCTCCAAATCTCGCCAGTTGGCAAAGGAGTTTATCGTTGCGTGGAAAGTCCAACACCCTGATGATGTGATTACCTACCGTGATTTAAGGCAAACGCCAGTTCCTCACGTCACCGAAGACTGGATTGCGGCTGATTTTACTCCGCTAGAAGCACTGACTCCAGAAATGGCTGAACTGCTAAAGTTTTCTGATGAGTTAGTCGATGAATTTTTGGCGGCTGATCGATGTGTTTTCAGTGTACCGATGTACAACTTTAGCATTCCGTCCAATTTCAAAGCCTACATTGATCAAGTGGTTCGTGTGGGTCGCACATTCACGTTTGAGGAGGGTCAATTCAAGGGGCTTGCGAACGGCAGAAAAGTTTTGTTCATCACATCACGAGGCGTTGAGTATGGAGTAGGTTCTCCTTACGAAGGATGGGATTGTCAGGAACCTGCCCTTCGCTATGCTTTTCAATTCATCGGTGTGACTGATATTCAGTTCATTCATGCCAGTGGTCTAGATATGGGAGACGAGGCACAAGAGCGGGGGCTAGACGAAGCACGGTCTAAAATTCAAGCGTTAGTAGGTAGTTGGTAGCGCCAGCCAGCTAACAAGTCGATGAAGCGGACGGTTGAGAGATCTTGGTGATGATGCCAAGGTGATCTGCCGCCGCTTATCTTGGTCGTTAGGCGGCTTTAGCTTCCGGTAGAGACGGTACATTAAGCATATCTGTTAGTCTCCCAGCCCAAAGACATTTGAGCCGTCTGTAGGGTAAAAGCTATAATTTTTGTAGATTCATCAACCCCTTTGATACGTATGAGCCAGCAGCTAACTCTGGAACTAAGTGATGAGGTTTATGCAGACCTACAGCAGAAGGCTAACGCCGTAGGTCTGTCAATTGCAGAGTGGATCGTTGCCGCACTCAGTAATCAAAACAACGGGGTGAGCAGGGTTTTACACTCACTAGCACAGCAGGAAGAGGCTCGACAGAGATTTAGAAGTCATGCTGGGGCAATCAGTCTTGGTTATCCGACAGGTATAGACAATGAAAGCATTGACGCTGATCTTGCAAGAGCCTATGCAAGTGAGTATGAGGGGTAGGGTTAGTTCGTGCTTTTAGATACATCAGGATTGCTATGTTATCTCCATCAAAATGAGCCTCAGCATCAAGAAGCGGTGCAATTACTCAACAACGCTAGCAAGAAGTCTTTGACTCATAGTTATGTTTTAGCTGAGTTAATTGCCTTGGCATTGATACGTCGGTTTCCTCGTCCTGCGGTGTTGGCATTTGTGATGGATTTGCTTGAGAATCCAGATATCAAAACAGTTTGGGTAGATGAGCAACTGCATCGAGAAGCCATGCAACTGTTGATTGAACGGCAAGACAAAACCTATTCGTTGTGTGATGCAGTCAGTTTTGTTTTGATGCGTCAACGTGGAATCACAGAGGCGCTGACCACTGATCGACATTTTGAGCAGGAGAGCTTTGTAAAACTGTTACAGTCAGCCCCCTAATACTGCGTTGGTACGGACGGTACAGAGGTTATCGGTGAGAGTTCAAGCTTGTCTGCCGCCGCGCAACTTCACCGTTAGCTGGCTCCGCACAAGGCTGTTGCACTTGTAGCTGGAGACGATCTGGTTATCCCGCTAAGTTGCAGCAGCGATAGGTTGAGGCAATGGGTGCATCGATCGAACTGGGTAGAAGTTTTCTAGCCTTGGCATCAGGTGAATGGTAAGGTTATACTGCGAAAAATCAATATATGTTAGAGTTCTCTATTAACATTGATCAATGTTGTAGTGAGTCAAAAATTTTGAGTTCTAATCTTGTATAAGTCAGGCGAATGTATATGTATTCTGATCTCATCGAAGCTACTCGTAATGAAGTTTTACGATTAATCGACAATCAAAGTGAATTGTTAGATGGATTATTGAATATTCCTAATCTATTGATTGAGATTAGTAGAGATAAACAGGGAATAGACAGTCAAAAAGTTAAAAATTGGCAGAGCGTTTTGAATAACGAGAAAAAGAAGGTTGAAAACCTGGAGATGGTACTTGCTGTTGTAGGGATCATGAAGGCAGGTAAATCAACAACAATAAATGCGATTAGTGGATCTGAGATTTTGCCTAATCGCAATCAACCTATGACGACATTGCCCACTTTGATACGTCATTGTAAAGGCAAGAAAGTTCCTGTTCTCTCTTTTATGAAACACCAACCTCTTGAAGGAATGGTAGATGAAATCAAGAAAAAGCTCAGAGAGCTAAAGCAGACTAATAGCTTAGACCTAGTTATTCTAAGTAAAGAAAAAGACGGGCAAGAATTAATTAATAGAATAATCAACAATGATAATGAATTTTCTAAGGAGCGCTACGAAGGACAGAAGCAGATCTTTGGTTTTTTGCAAAAGCTCAATGATCTAGTAAGACTGGCTCAAGATCCGTATATTGAAGTCGAGTTTCCGATCGAAGAGTATAAGGACTTAAATGATCTACCACTTATTGAGGTTGAATTTACTCATCTTGAAAGTTTGAAAGAAGTTGACAAAGGAAGCATTTCTCTTCTGGACACACCTGGACCTAATGAGTATGGACAGGGAAAGAGACTCCGTAAGATTCTAGATGCCCAGATTGCCAGAGCGTCAGCAGTGTTAATGATCGTAGACTACAACAACCTCAAAAGTGAAGCCGAAGGGGAACTTCGCGATCGTTTAGACGAACAAACTGGACTCATCTCGGATCGTCTTTTCACAATTGTGAATAAGTTTGATCAGAAAAATACTAATAGTATGAATGAAGATGAGGTTAAGCGATATGTTGCAGACACTTTAATGCAAGGCAAGATTTCTCAAGAAAGAGTGTACCCAGCATCTGCTCGTAATGGATATCTTGCCAATCGTGCTCGGCAGGAAATGGATAGAAATGGACATTTGCCTGATGATGACTGGGTGGATGATTTTGGTAAAGTAGCATTCGGGGATGCTTGGGGAGTTTTCAAATCTAGCGGAGATCAAAATACTGAACTGATCAAATCCATGATTCCAACAGTGATTCCAACTGTCTGGAAAAATAGTATGTTTGAAAAGCCACTCAAGGAAGCGATCGTTAAAGCATCTGAGACATCTTCTTTAGTCAGTATGCAGTCTGCGACAGCAAAGATGTTAGATTTTGGTAATCGCCTTGAAAACTTCTTAGAAGTTAGTCGTGGTACTTTAACTAAGACTGTGCAAGAGATCCGTGATATCGTTGATGAGTTGCAGAATGATGTTAGAAAGATTGAACAAGCTGAAAGCAAAGCAGAGCAAGAGCTTCGGAAGCAGTTAGCAATTTTCTTCGAGGCGATCAAAGAGATACATGATGGTATACAGGAAGAACTGGTTAAAACCTTGGAGTCTTACTTTGAGTATGGCAAACTAATTGAAGGATACGATTACCAAAAAAAGCTAAAAGAAGAGAAAAACCAAGAAGAATATAGAAAGAAGTGGGAGCAATCATTACCAAGTTTCTTATATATTTCTTCTACGCAGAAGATAATGGAGTTAATTTTTCAAAATAAGTACGAACTTACACGTCGTCCAGTTTTTGAATTCGATGCGAGTAGCTCCAGAGTTACATTTGCTTCTGAGCAAGAGGCAAAAGGTTTCGTGGAAAAAATAAATCGAGAAATAAACGCACTTGCAATAACGGCTGAGCAAAACTTAGAAAAAATTATAAAAGAGATTTCTGAAGGTTTGGAACAAAAAATTCCTGATATCTTAATTGAGAATATTGGGGAAATTTTGAGGGAAGCAGAGCAAAAGTTGGGTCGTGCGGGTTTGTCAGTAAGTTTCCGTATACCAGAACCTAACATTGAACGAAATAAGATTGATTTTAGTTTATTAGTGTTAGCGAGTGTAGAAAGTAAAGAGGCGAAAACATCTACCACTGAAATTACAGAGAGAGAGGGTTTTTGGCGAGGACAAGTTGCACGCGGTGCTGGTGAAACTGTTAAGTGGGTAACTCTTTGGTCGTGGCGTCCTAAATGGGGATATGAAGAAAAAAGTGTTACGAAGACCAAAAGCTCTTATGCTGTAGATATACAAAATCTTCAGCAAAATATACTGGAAGAATTGAAGAAGAGAGTTTTAGACTTAGAAGTTAGTAATCAAAACTTCTTTGAATCTGTTGTGAAGCCAGTAATTGATAATTATTTTGATAATTCAAAGAATTATCTCAAAGAGTTTCGAGACTCCGTAGTAGATACCATCAATAAGCGCCGCTTAGATGAAAAATCTACACAAAAACTGATCCAAGAGATTGTTGATACGAAAAAAAACGTAATTTTTCATAATAAGGATGTGCAAGGCATTGATAGCGGTCTAAAAGAACTCAAATAGTGAATAAAACTCCCTAAGTTACGACCAATAGTAATAAGTTATGACCGATAGTAATATGTTGCCGCAGACACTCGCGCAAAATCACCCCCAACTCTCTGAAAAGGCAATTGTTGATTATATAAATGGATTAGAAGTTATTAATGATCAAGTAAATGTTAGTAGGCAGATTATCAGCAGTGCCTCCTTCCTGAATAAAATTCTGGATTCTATTACAGGTAAAAATCAACAGCGACAACTAATTATTAATCAAAATGTTGTAACCTCTTTGGAGGTTATTTCTGTTTGGCTGCAAGAACTAGAGTATTACAAAATTGATAATGATATAGTGATAACCCAATTGATAAGTAAGCTTGGTAAGGTTCGTGATGTTGCTATTCGCTTAGATGGAAAAATTCACGAAGTTGACGATCGTATTGTGGAACTACAGAATAAAGCTGGTCTTGAATTCATCAAGTTAAATGAGAGAGTTCATCGTGCAGAAGCACAAAATCATGTAGATTTAGTGGTTGCTAAATGGAAAAATGAATTGTGGACACATTACCCGATTCTTGTCAGCTTATTTTTATGTATTGATGAGCTGTATTGGGGAGACTTTGGTACATACTGTCGTAGCGCGAATGATCTTAAAAAAGTGAATGATCTGGTGGGATACTTACGCAATCTAGTTTTGGATGTAGTTAAAAGCAATTTAGATATGAGCAGAAATGACCTGTTTATAGTTTTTGAACTTCTAAAACCTATCGCTGAATTGCCGAATGAACAAACGGAGATGCTTGCTTACCTTTGCGATTGGGCAAATTTGAAGGCTGCACCCTTTACTTGGTCTATTCATGGTTATGCAACTAGCCATACGCCCTCTTATGTATATAAGGATTTTCCTATCGTTATAAATGCCACTAGACTCTTTGATCGCTTATTAGGTGAGAACAATGAAAGAACAAAACTTATTGAAAACCACTGAGAAAGACCGGGTCGGCTTAGTTTTATCCGGAGGTGGTTCTAGAGGTGCTTATCATATTGGTGTTGTTCAATGTTTGGCTGACAAAAATATTAAGATTGATGCTATTTCTGGCGCAAGTATTGGAGCACTAAATGGTGCATTTATAGCAGCAGAAAATGATCTAGTTATTGCTGCGAAGCGCCTTCGAGAAATATGGAATACGCTTATCAACGATAGCCCCAGTAAACTGGGCATCAATGTTACTGCTTTTCTGGCTCTAAAGCTTCTTAATGAACTGACCCCAGCGTTGGGTGGGAATCTCTTAAGAGAGGCTAGCAACTTATTTGACTTGTCATCTAAAGACATCGGTCTTCTTGATCAAGGGTATATTGATAAACTTATAGCAAAATACATTTCTGCTGAGAAACTAAGAAAAGGTTTACCTTTTTACGTATCTGTATATAAAAGTCACGGTGCTTTGAATGACTTGAAATCTGTTGCTTTAGCTGCTTTGAATCTGAAAAATACACCGTCTTCAGAGTTTTTTCATATTCAGTCAATAGAACAATCAAAACAGCGAAGTATGATTCTTGCGTCAGCAGCACTTCCTCTGGTGTTTGAGGCAAAGAATGGTTTTGCTGATGGAGGTATGGGCAGCTTTATTGATTCTCAAGGTAATACCCCTGCATACCCTCTGATTGATAGGGAAGCTTGTTCTCACATTATTGTTACTCATTTAGATAATGGCAGTATTTGGGATCGATACAAATACAATTCCTCATCAGACGTGATTCTTTTAGAAATTCGTCCAAGAGAGTCCATGAATCAGGAGGGATGGAGGGATTTAATTAGCTTTAACGCTAACAGTATTAGGTCTTGGATTGAACAGGGCTATGAAGATACTGAGAGATGCTTAAAAAGAATAAGAGACCCTATTATATTGCGTCGTATAGCTCAAAAGGCAAGAGAAACGAAAAGGCAAGCCTTGGAAAACTTAGATATGGAGGACTATCAGATTAACTGAGTTAACTAAGCAAATCACTAACGGATCAGTACTGGGAGGCATTCTATCAGAATGTATTTGGAAGTGATCGGTGGGAAAAGCCAGCTAACAAGTCGTTGGAGCGGACCGCCGAGAGGTTATCTGTGAGTGTTAAAGTTTATCTGCGGCGGCTCAACTTGGTCGTTAGATGGCTTTAGTTTCTGGTAGAGACAGTACATCAAGCATATCTGTCAGTCTCCCAGCTCAAAGACATTTGAGCCGTCTATAGGGTAAAAGCTATAATTTTTGTAGATTCATCAACCCCTTTGATACGTATGATCCCGCAGCTAACTCTGGAACTAAGTGATGAGGTTTATGCAGATCTACAGCAGAAGGCTAACGCTGTAGGTCTGTCAATTGCAGAGTGGATCGTTGCCGTACTCAGTAATCAAAACAACGGGGTAAGCAGGGTTTTACACTCACTAGCACAGCAGGAAGAGGCTCGACAGAGATTTAGAAGTCATGCTGGGGCAATCAGTCTTGATTATCCGACAGGTATAGACGCTTTGTAAAACTGTTACAGTCAGCCCCCTAACACTGCGAATGAACCTCTTATGACCTCTGACAATACTGATTCTAACCAGCGTTCACTTATTAAAGTTATCTATCGCTTTCTTGGTGGTGCTGTACTTGGCATTCTTGTACTGCTTATCCCCGTTACATATGGGGCATCTAATAACTTTGGACTAGTTCAAGTAGGTGTCGCATTTGTGTTCATTATATCTTGTGGGTTACTGTCAATTGTTTGGGGGGGAAAGTTTATTGACACGGTAACGCGAATGTTGAATAGCACTGGTCTATAAGCAAGTAACCCATACTTCTCTTGTAAGGGAGATCATGACAGTTCGGATGATCGCATCTTAACATGGACTTTCGCAAGAGACGTTCATGAGCGTACCGCTCACACTCCAGGATGAAAGGAGACTTTCAAAACAGGTCTATTGAGGCGCATAGCTAAACACCCCTACAGAGTTTTAGGGAGTGGGGAGTGGGGAGATGGGGAGATGGGGAGATGGGGAGAGAGGGAGTGGGAAGATGGGGAGATGGGGAGATGGGGAGATGGGGAGATGGGGAAGAAAGCAAACAACCAACAACCAACAACCAACAACCAACAACCAACAACCAACAACCAACAACCAACAACCAACCAACGGAAATTGCGACTGATAGGTTCGGTTCTACGCCCCTAGAACGATGACAGATACCGCTATGCTCGTAATCAGAAGAGACAAGCTTGCTGTGCATGGGGATAGATGGTGGTGCAAAAGTGGTTGTTACCAAGCTTAAGTGACGTTTTAGCCCAGAGTACGCAGAGTCAACCCAATGATGCGATCGCGCTTCAGGTGGGACAGCGAAGTGTCACCAGTCGCAAAGCCAAAGAATTGATGCGATCGCAACGGGAGTGGACAAGTGCGATCGCCTCTCTTGAACAATTATTATTACAGATTGTTTCCCAACCTGATCTAGGGTCTGACCCATCATCGCTACAAGGATTGGTTTTAGCTGGCCCTGTACCGATCCTAAGTCACCCGGATCTGGTGGGGCGTTTCCAAACTGGAATTTTTACGACTGAGGCGTTACAGGGTTGGAGTTGGATGCCGTTTCAATTACTCCCCGCGCAACAGGGACAGTCACAGGGTACGGTTAACAGTACCTATGAGTTACCCTTATTCCCTGCTGATCCATTAGCAGCAGAACAGTTTTGTTTGGTGTTTACCTATAGCTTTAGTTTAGTGATGGTTTGCGGAGAAGACCAGATGGGGATTCCTGCCTTTCGGTTTTCCTTCGATCCAGAAGATGTGCAACAGGCTTGGGCATCTCTTTATCCTCGCATGGTAATGGCAAGTCCTCATCAATTCAGTCACTTAGAACGGTTAATCCAGGAGTTTGCACCTCAACCGCCTGATTACCGAATTGTGATGGAATTTGGGCGTTTGTTGTTGAAAAATTTACCTGAATTGCCTCAAGTAGAGAAGAACGAGACAATAGTAGTAAATTCTACAAACTCAACGTCTCCAGTTTCAAAACCTCAGCCTCATGATACCTTGGGCGATCGCAATTGGCAGCGGTTGATGAAACAGGAACAACGAAATGGGACTAAAGTTTCTAATAGTAATGAAACTCACTCAGATGTTGAACTCCTGCAAGCCCTAACTCATGAAATTCGGACACCGCTAACCACCATTCGGACTCTCACAAAACTGCTATTAAAACGTCGGGATCTACCACCCGAAGTGATGCGACGTTTGGAAATTATTGATCATGAATGTACGGAACAAATAAACCGCATGGAGTTGATTTTCCGGGCGGTAGAATTAGAAACAGCAGCCGTTAAAGAAGCACCTGTTAATCTTACTTCAATGTCCTTAACTCAGGTGTTTCAGCAGAGTATTCCGCGTTGGCAAAAGCAGGCACAGCGGCGTAATATTACCTTGGATGTGATTTTGCCCCAAAATCTACCAACCGTTGTGAGTAATCCGGCGATGCTGGATCAAGTCTTGACAGGTTTAGTGGAGAATTTTACGCGATCGCTACCAGCGGGAGGACGTATCCAGGTAGAGGTGACACCCGCAGGCGATCAGTTAAAGTTACAATTTCAGTCTCAGCCTGATCCCGAAAATTCTGGTAATAGCAATTATTTGGGTAACTCAACCTGTCCAACCTTAAAATCGATAGGTCAGTTGCTGATGTTCCAACCTGAAACGGGTTGTTTGACATTAAACCTGAATGTTACTAAACATTTGTTTCAAGCCTTGGGTGGTAAACTCATTGTACGGCAACGACCTCAAGCGGGGGAAGTGATGACAATCTTCTTGCCTTTAGAGGTTACTAATCGGGGGATGTGTAGTACAAAAGAAGTCTGGGCTAAGAAATAATAGCCAATCTGTTTTAACTAATTCGCCGGGAAGTCCCCCGCTATAGCCAAGGCGGACATATCGAGCGTAGCGAGTACCGCCGATGGCTTAGTGGCGGGATGAAAGGCGGGAAAACGGAGGAACGGAGTTTTCCAAATCTTCAAGGGTATTTTTACTGCTTTATGTACAATACAGTAAGGAGGTATTAAGATGCTGCACAAAGCGATCAAGGTTCGACTGTATCCAACACTAGAACAACAAGTCTTACTATCTCAGCACTTTGGATGTGCTAGATGGTGGTGGAACTATGCTCTAAATAAGTCAATTGAGACTTATAAGGAAACAGGTAAAAGTCTTGGTCAGTCAGCACTTAATGCGTTCTTGCCAAAGCTCAAAAAAACAGAAGAGACTGTATGGTTGTCTGAATGCTACAGTCAAGTTTTACAGGCAACGACGCTCAATCTAACCACAGCCTACAAAAACTTTTTTGCGGGGCGTGCTAGATTTCCTCGTTACAAGTCAAAACATGGCAAGCAGTCAATTCAGTATCCCCAGAACGTCAAAATACTTGAGGGATTTGTTCAGTTTCCTGGCAAAGTCGGCAAAATTAAAGCTAAGTTGCACAGGAAAATAGAAGGAACAATTAAAACTGTAACGGTTAGTTTAGACCCATCAGGCAAGTATTTTGCCTCAATATTGACGGAGGCTGAAGGCGACAATCCAACAGTTTCAACTGACGGCAGAGTGATTGGGGTTGATCTGGGGTTGACTCATTTCGCTATTACAAGCGATGGCTACAAAGTCTCTAAGTATGACAACCCTAAGCATTTAGCTAGACACGAGAAAAACCTCAAACGCAAGCAACAAAAGCTGGCTAAAAAACAGAAAGGGAGTAATTCAAGGAACAAAGCCAAGAAAACTGTAGCTAAAGTGTACGAGCGGGTAACTAAATCCCGTCAGGATTTTCTACATAAGCTTTCACGGAAGCTCGTCAATGAAAACCAAGTTGTCGTAGTAGAGAATCTTAATGTCAAAGGCCTGGTACGCAATCACAATTTAGCTAAAGCAATATCTGATAGCGAAGCGTTAGCGAGTCTTCGAGCGTCTGTTGGATGGGGAACCTTTGTCAATTTTCTAGCTTACAAACTAGAAAAAAAAGGTGGTAAGTTGGTTGAGATTGACCGTTGGTTCCCCAGTTCCAAGCTCTGCTCTAATTGTCACTATCAAATAAGGGAAATGTCGCTAGATGTTAGGACTTGGACTTGTCCTAGCTGCGGCACTCATCACGATAGAGATGGTAACGCTGCAACGAACATTAGAGCCGAAGGCATCAGAATGCTACAGACGGATGGAACAGCCGTCTCTGCTAACGGAGGGGAAGTAAGACCAAGGCTTGGACGCAAGTCCGTTCTGATAGCGAAGCGGGCGAGCGTACCCGCTCGACGGCATTCCCCCGCGATGTTAGAAGCCTACACTATAGTCGCTTCGACTTAGTGTAGGTAGTTCACTACCTCTAGAGTTAACTTGCCCTTATCTCAATTCTCAACCAGTAATTTAAAAGCACAGGCAGATTAGCTATTACCCCTAGAGGTTCTGGAACCCATCCATCGTTTGTAGGAACAGGGCAAGACTAAGGACTTAGATTTGTAAAGATTAATTCCATCAGTCAAAATTTATTATCCGGAAAAGGAACCCCATTGTGCTGAAGTAATCTACACAAGGAGGCAAATTATGAAACGCGGAATACTTATTGCGATCGCTTGTGTTATGGCGCTGGTACTTACCCTAGGCTGTAGTACAGTTGAAGCCCAAGATGATTTATCCTCACCCCCATCTGCTGAAATCCTTAATACCGCAACTGTACCAATTCTCAGGAGTGATGACTGTATTCCCATTCCACGAGCTATATCAAGGGGGGAGCAAGTCTATGCAGTATATCGTAGCGCTAAACCACTAGAAAGACCCCTATATACTACACAAGTGAGAGGAAGTGGTGCTTGCCAGCGTAAGTGTAAGGCAAATAATGGTGAATGCGGCGAGTGTTCAGTGCTGAATAATAACCGATGGCAGACTGGACAGTTTGAGGGGGGTCAATGCAAACCCTGTAGTCCAGGCTAAATGAGCGATACATTAGGTTAAGAGAGAATAACAGCATACAGAATGCAGGAGTTAGAGAAGTTTAGAATGTGTACCTTCGTCAAAAATCTTCCTTCTTTGAGCCTAAACTCTTGAACTCCTAAACTCTTGAATTTCTACTTTCTTCTCGTTCTTGCTCATTTAGTATTGACAGCTTGTTTATGAAACGGCAAATTCAACCCTGGTGCATTATTAGCGGACTTTCTTTGTGTTACTTCACGATAAGTCCTCCCTCTTTTGCTCAATCTATTATCATAGATGGAACAACAAACACTTTTCTAAGAAACTGTTCTAGCCGTTGCATTATCACAGGGACAGATAGAGGAGGAAGCAACTTATTTCACAGTTTTTCTAAATTTAATGTTGATGCAAATACAAGAGTTTTATTCCAAGATCCTGGGGTAGAAAACATTATCAGTCGGGTGACAGGAACGACCCGTTCTCACATCCGGGGAACCCTTGGGGTCAGGGGAGGAGATGCAAATTTGTTCTTAATCAATCCGAATGGAATTATCTTTGGTCCCAAGGCTCAGTTGGATGTTGAAGGCTCATTTGTAGCAAGTACGGCAAGTAGTCTGGTCTTTGCTGATGGTCATCAATTTAGTGCAACAAACCCTGAAGCACCACCCTTACTAACTATCAGTGTACCCATCGGGTTGCAATTTGGAGCAACGGCTGCCTCAATTCAGGTTCAAAACTCTAGTCTAGAGGTATTAAGTGGTAAAACCTTAGCGCTTGTAGGTGGCAATGTTGAGTTAAGGGGAGGCCAACTGATAGCGCCAGCAGGACAAATTGAGATCGGGGGTGTTGGGGCTAATAGTTTTGTTAGCCTTGGCAACGATTTAAGATTAGGATATGAGGCGGTGGAAAACTTCCAAGATATTCTGTTATCCCAAGGATTTGTTATTAACACGGATGGTGACAAAGGTGGAGCAATCCAATTGCAGGGTAGACGAATTGAAATGACGGAAAGTTCAGATGTCGCCGGGTCTACCTCTGAAGCAAAAAAAGGTGAAACTCTAAGGATCTATGGTTCAGAATCTGTTGAAATGAGTGACAATAGCTCTGTATCTACAGGAAATGAGATTGGAAGCCTTGGAGATGTGGGTGATATTGTTATTAAAACAAGGCGTTTAGTGGTTAGCGATGCCTCATCCATTAGAGCCACAACGAATGGTAGTGGAAATGGAGGTAATTTAACAATAGAAGCGGGTGAATCTGTGGAGATAAATGGGGAAGGGAGGCTGACTCAATTATCGACTCAGACGTTTGGGAGTGGGAGGGGTGGAACGTTGGAAATTAAGACACCAAGGTTGATAATCCGTGATGGGGGTCAGATATCAGCTTCTACCTTGAGTACAGACGAGGGGGGTGGGGGTACTGTGATTGTTAATGCCTCTGAAGTGGAAGTGAGTGGGACTGGTGGAATGGGAAATAATGAATTTCCTAGTGGGTTGTTTGCTCAAAGCAAAGATCCAGGAACTACAGGTAATGGTGGTAACTTAAGAATTAACACAGAACACTTAGTGATCCGAGATGGAGCAACAGTCTCAGTAGCTGCTATTGATGGTAGCCTAGGTCAAGCCGGAACCTTAGATATTACTGCTTCTTCCATTATTCTAGATAATAAAGGAGAACTGAGAGCAACAACGGCATCTGGCGATGGCGGGGATATCAATTTAGAGGATGTAGATGTATTATTCTTAAACCGCAACAGCCAAATATCGGCTACCGCAGGTACAGCTATGGCTCCAGGCGATGGGGGTAACATTACGATTGATGCTGGTTCTATCGTGGCTATTCCTAATCAAAATAGCGATATTACGGCGAATGCGTTTGGTGGACGGGGTGGGAGAATTACCATCACCACTCAAAATCTCATCGGGATAGCACCTCTGACACGAGAAGAATTACAAATGCGGTTGGGTACAGACGATCCCGCCAAACTCGATCCCCAGAGATTACCCAGTAATGATATTACCGCGATTTCCCAAACCAATCCCCAACTCAGCGGTCAAGTCACAATCCAAACCCCAGAGGTTGATCCCAGTCGAGGATTAACGAAACTTCCTGGAGAACCTGTTGACTCGACTCGACTCATTGCTCAAGGGTGTTCATCAGGTGGTACAGTGGCAGGGAGTCCGAATCGATTTGTGGTGACTGGACGGGGAGGGTTGCCCACTAGACCGGATGATTTACTGACTCCTGATATTGTGATCGAGGATTTGGGTATCCGGACAACGAGTACAGTACAGCAACCGTTTTCTACCACTTCTATGGTCAATGAGGGGGAGAAGGGGAGAGACGGAGATGGGGAGATTTTAACGGATGGGTTATTTCTGCCAGTCGAGTCTAGGGTGAAAAATCATGCTGATACTGGTATTTCTCCTGCTGTCACTCGTCCACGCCATGCCATTGTAGAAGCGCAGGGTTGGGTTGTTTTGCCTGATGGACAGGTGATTCTGACTGCTGAGGTTCCCAGTGTAACGCCTCATGGAAGTTGGCAGAAAGCAGCGAGTTGTTCGGGTTCTTAGTTGTTGTGATTTTAATTAAGGGAGAGGGGGAGAGGGGGAG